>JAEHHF010000001.1 GCA_019248085.1 Candidatus Dojkabacteria bacterium S2_J21
GCTTTCTTTGAGGTTCCCAAGGCTCGTAGAATGGGGTATGGACAAGACTTCTGAGGAGGCTACTACTATTGAAGAATTAAAACGTCTGTATGTAGTACAAAAAACGCATAAATAGCTATTGCATATCCATTTTCTATGTGTTAGAATCCTGTCACGAGTTTGGGATACTTAAGGAGATACGGGAATCCTCTTAGAGAATAGCTCTAACGAATACCTGACGTTCGTAAATATTTTATCTTCGTATTATTACCACATTCAGCTCCTTAAAAGTTGAAGAGTGATAGGAAGTCTAAAACAATTTTGGACTTTTTTAGTGTAGTGTGATTCGGTCACACAATTCATTTAGTCAAAAAACAATCAAATCCAACCAACGCTGGTTGGTCTTTTTGCTTCGGCAAATTGCAAAGTCAAGCGTTTTTCAATGAGAGTTTGATCATAGCTCAGAATGAACGTTGGCTGTGTGCCTAAGGTATGCAAGTCGGACGATCCCTTTGAGATTTCTGAAACTTCGGTTGATGATTTCTCGCTTGGGATAGTGGCAAACGGGTGAGTAACATGTGGATAATCTACCTCGAAGTCAAGAACAGCTCGCCGAAAGGTGGGGTAATACTTGATAGTCTTACAGGATCATAAAGTTCTTGTATGTAAAGGTGCTTGCACCGCTTTGAGATGAGTCCGCATCCTATCAGCTAGTTGGTGAGGTAATAGCTCACCAAGGCTAAGACGGGTAGCTGGCGTGAGAGCGCGGTCAGCCACCATGGAACTGAGACACGGTCCATACTCCTACGGGAGGCAGCAATTAGGAATATTACACAATGGGGGCAACCCTGATGTAGCGACACAGCGTGGAGGAAGAAGGTCTTAGGATCGTAAACTCCTTTTATATGGGAAGAATAAATGACTGTACCATATGAATAAGTACCTGCTAACTACGTGCCAGAAGCATCGGTGATGCGTAGGGTACAAACGTTATTCGGATTTATTGGGCGTAAAGAGAAGCGTAGGCGTTTTCGTAAGTCTTGAGTTAAAGACCACGGCTCAACCGTGGAAGAGCTTTCGATACTGCGAGAATAGAGACAGGAATGGGCGAATGGAATTCCGAGTGGAGCGGTGAAATGCGTTGATATTCGGAGGAACATCAGTGGCGAAGGCGATTCGCTGGTCCTTGTCTGACGCTAAGGCTCGAAAGCGTGGGTAGCAAAACGGATTAGATACCCGTGTAGTCCACGCCGTAAACTATGGACGCTAGGTGTTTGGTATAACTATTTTATCCTTCGGGATTTTATGGAAGTATTGAGTGCCGCAGCTAACGCGTTAAGCGTCCCGCCTGGGAAGTACGGCCGCAAGGCTAAAACTCAAATGAATTGGCGGGGACCCGCACAAGCAGAGGAGCGCGTGGTTTAATTCGATGGCAATCGAAGAACCTTACCAGGGTTTGAAATATACCTGCATCCCCTTGGAAACAAGGGAGTCCTTCGAGGGTGGTATACAGGTGCTGCATGGCCGTCGTCAGCTCGTGTCGTGAGATGTTGGGTTAAGTCCCGAAACGAGCGCAACCCCTATCCCATGTTACAAGTGTCTTGGGAAACTGCCTCGGTAAAACGGGGAGGAAGGTGGGGATGACGTCTGGTCCGCATAGCCCTTATGTCCTGGGCGACACACGCGCTACAATGGTCGGTACAATAGGCAGCCAAGCCGTAAGGCGGAGCTAATCCTAAAAGCCGATCTCAGTTCGGATCGAGGTCTGAAACTCGACCTCGTGAAGTTGGATTTGCTAGTAATCGTGAATCAGCCATGTCACGGTGAATACGTTCTCGGGTCTTGCACACACCGCCCGTCAAGCCATGGGAGTAGGTAGTACCCGAAGGTGTTCTGTTCTTCAGGAATGGAATGACGAAGGTAATGCTTATGACTGGGGTTAAGTCGTAACAAGGTAGCCGTAGGGGAATCTGCGGCTGAATTACCTCCTTTCTAAGGAGTAACCTAGACTTTCCTATCACTTTTTAGCTTTTAAGAGCTATAGTTCTTTTAATAATATGAGAGCGAATCGATGGGCGTATAGCTCAGCTGGTTAGAGCACAGTCCTGATAAGACTGAGGTCCCAAGTTCGATCCTTGGTGCGCCCACCATAATCGATGAGGGCCTGTAGTTCAGCTGGTCAGAACGCTTCATTTGCAATGAAGAGGTCAAGGGTTCGACTCCCTTCAGGTCCATATTAGATATCAAGAAAAGGAGACTAAATCTTTAATTCTTGAATAATGAACCAGGTTTTATTGCACATATTTGTTACTGTATAGGTAGGTCCATTTTGTAACAAATATTCATAAAATCTGAAGTTGCACATTTAAAACTGAATAGGAAAGTAATTTCAATATAAAGCAAAATAAGAGCATACGGTGAATGCCTTGGCGTAGAAGACCGATGAAGGACGTAGTAGGCTGCGATAAGCCTCGGGTAGCTGTCAAACGAGCTATGATCCGGGGATTTCCGAATGGGGTAACCTGGCTGGATTTAAACCCAGTCGCCTTACAGTGAATACATAGCTGTATAGGTGGGCACGCAGAGAAGTGAAACCTCTCAGTATCTGCAGGAAAAAAGAACAAGAGTTTATTCCCTTAGTAGTGGCGAGCGAAAAGGGAGGAGTCTAAACTCATATTGTGTAAGAGCTATCTGAATTGTGAGTCGCGTTGCGACAAGCGAGGATGAGAACTCGAAGATTGCTGTTCGTGCAATATGAGTGTTGTAAGGGTTAGTTGGATCGGCAGCAAGCGATCCGGAGATATACATATTTCATTTTAATAGAAAACATCTGGAAAGGTGTGCCATAGAAAGTGAAAGCCTTGTATATGAAAAGATGGAATATCTCTTCTAACTTCTTAAGTACCACGAGGCACGCGAGATCTTGTGGGAAGCGGCCAATACCACTTGGCAAGACTAAATATCTTCTACGACCGATAGTGAATTAGTTCCGTGAGGGAAAGGTGAAAAGTACCCCTGTTAGGGGAGTGAAATAGTTACTGAAACCGTGTGCTTACAAACAGTCAGAGCCGGTATATCCGGTGATGGCGTGCCTATTGAAGAATGACCCAGTGAGTTCGTTGTGCGCGGCAAGGTTAACCATGTTTATTGGGGAGCCGAAGCGAAAGCGAGTTTGAATAGAGCGATTTGAGTCGCGTGCACGAGACCCGAAACCTAGTGATCTAACCATGAGCAGGATGAAATTTTGAGAAATCAAAACGGAGGTCCGAACTATTTAGAATTGCAAATCTATGAGATGACTTGTGGTTAGCGGTAACATGCCAATCGAACTAGGTGATAGCTGGTTCTCCCCGAAATAGCTTTTGGGCTAGCGTCATAATTTAAGTCTTGGGGGTAGAGCACTGATTGGATCTGGGGCCCGAAAGGGTACTCAGTCCACTCAAACTCCGAATACCGAGATGTACATTGTGGCAGTTAGAGTCAGGGATCTAAGTTCCTGTGCTCAAGAGGAAAACAGTCCAGACCGTCAGATAAGGACCCTAAATTATACTTAAGTGGGAAAGGAAGTGGAGTTTCTCAAACAGTTAGGAGGTTGGCTCAGAGGCAGCCATCCTTTAAAAAGTGCGTAAAAGCTTACTAATCGAGAGATTCTGCACTTAAAATTTAACGGGGCTGAAAGTATATTCCGAAGCTGCGGATTTGTGTATCCTTTTAGGATATGTGAGTGGTAGGGGAGCGTTCTATACATGATCGACTTAGCAGTCGATAAATCGCTGTGAAGGTGGCCTGTAAAGAGCTGCTGGAGCGTATAGAAGTGAGAATGCTGGGATGAGTAACGTAAAGCGGGTGAAAACCCCGCTCGCCGAATGTCTAAGGTTTCCATGGCTATGTCAGTCAACCATGGGTTAGTCGGTCCTAAGTAGAGGCTGAAAAGCGTATGCGATGGACAACAGGTTAATATTCCTGTACTACTAATATCAGTGATGAAGATAGAGAATTGAAAAGGCAAGCCCCTAATTGGTTTGGGGTTCAAGCAACGAGAGAGTCTTTTTAGGTAAGTCCGGAAAGATGTTTCTACTCCGGTAGATGGACACGAGTTGCGATGAAAAGGGGACCCTCGGGAATCCGATTTGTCAGACTAATTCTTCAGGAAAAACTTCTAACAGTAAGTGTTTACACTTACAAATGATATATGTAACCGTACTGCAAACCGACACAGGTGGACTGGTGTGAATGCACCAAGGCGTACGAGTGATGCGTCGTTAAGGAACTCGGCAAATTAACCCCGTAAGTTCGCGATAAGGGGGGCTTTCCACTATGAGTAATTTTTATTTGTAGTGATGGAAGCAGCATAGAATAGGGAAGAACGACTAGTTACCAAAACTACAGGCGCTTGCAAATTCGTAAGAATATGTATAAGTGCTGACGCCTGCCCAATGCCAGAAGGTTAAAGTAGCTCGTTAACTATCTGCTAGACTCACTTCGGTGTGTCTGGTGGTGGTGAAGCGTGTAGCTGAAGCCCTGGTCAATGGCGGCTGTAACTATAACGGTCCTAAGGTAGCGTAATACCTCGTCACTTAATTAGTGACTTGCATGAAAGGCGTAACGATTCTTCCGCTGTCTCGACGGCGCGCTCGGTGAAATTGAAATGGCTGTGAAGATGCGGCCTACCTATACCAGGACAAAAAGACCCCGTGGAGCTTTACTGCAACTTTGCATTGAAATAGGGTTTTGAATATAGAGAATAGGTGGGAGACTTTGAAATCCTCTCGTTAGGGAGGGTGGAGTCGTCAGTGTAATACCACTTTTTTGGAATTTTATTTCTAACAGAATCCATTATCTGGATTTTGGACAGTGTATGGTAGGCAGTTTGACTGGGGCGGTTGCTTGCTAAAGAGTACCGCAAGCGCACTAAGGTCTCCTCAACCCGGATGGAAATCGGGTGAAGAGTGCATAAGCATAAGGAGGCTTTACTGTGAGGGAGACATCCCGATCAGTTACGAAAGTAGGTTTAAGTGACCCTTTGATTGCGCGTGGAAGCGTCATTGTTTAACGGAGATAAGCTACCCCGGGGATAACAGGCTAGTCTTGCCCGATAGTTCATATTGACGGCAAGGTTCGGCACCTCGATGTCGGCTCGTCGCATCCTGGGGGTGAATAAGCCCCCAAGGGTTGGACTGTTCGTCCATTAAAGCGGCACGTGAGCTGGGTTCAGACCGTCGTGAGCCAGGTCGGTCTCTATCCGGTATAGGCGTTGTATATTTGAAGGAAGCGGCCCTTAGTACGAAAGGATCAGGGCGTGGTAACCTCTAGTGTATCAGCTGTACTACCAAGTGCATCGCTGAGTAGCTACGTTGCTAATGGATAAGTACTGAAAGCATATAAGTACGAAGCTAATCCTAAGATTAAATATACTTGTGCAGTTCGCTGCATGAAAGATCCGTGGTAGACCACCACGTTGATAGGCTCCAGGTGTAAGCATAGCGATATGTTCAGCCGAGGAGTACTAATAGATCGAAAGCTTTTTTTGAAATTACATATTTCTATTCAGTTTTGAGTGTGTACATTGTACACGTTCATTAGCTCTTTAGAACTTAAGTCCTGATATCTTACGCAAGTAAGGTTGTCAGGCAACAGGAATTTATACCTAGATTTTTGTTGCCTGGCGATTGTAGCAGAGTGGAACTACCTGACTCCATCCCGAACTCAGAAGTAAAACGCTCTAGCGCCGAAAATACTTGGACCTTTGGTCCTGGGAAGATAGGTCATTGCCAGGACTTATTAGAATAGATAACCCACTAGAAATAGTGGGTTTTTTGTTATTAATATCAAAGCTGATATAAATATACTCTCGGGTAATATGCCCCGGAATAACCGTATTCGATGCAGAAGTGTGCAGGATGGTAATGTTACATTTATATATTGTGATGGCAAGATGGGGGAGCTCTACTGCCTAACAACGTAACTCGTCTAGTTAGGCTAGAGCTAACCCCTCTCAGGATCCGAGCACAACTTTTAGCTCAAAATGACACCAGGGGGCGCACCTATAGAAAGTGCTGTCCTAACGCGGCAGATACTAGTACACAACATTTGTACTATATCAATGCTTCGGGGGATGGTATGCTAAATATAGGGTAAAAATATGCTAATCAGGGCTCAAAACGACCAGCACCGGCTATAGGGCTACGAAACTAAAATATATCACACCACAATCAATGCTAAGAATATTTGTAATCAATGGACGGGCTCGTGTCGGCAAAAATACTTTCGGTGGACAAGTTGGAGAGATACTGGAGGAAAGAAAAATCCATTTTATGCACGAATCCTCAGTAGATCCTGTAAAAGAATATCTAAGGACCAATGGATGGGAAGGAAATATCTGGGATGGGATAACAAAGAATGAATACTGGAGAAAGGCAATGTTTGATTGTAAGAAGATGTTCATTGATATGGCAAAACACTATTTCGATGATTACGCAATTAGAAAATTGTATGAATACTTTGGAGAAAGTGGCGAGGGAGTACTATTTTTTGATATCAGAGAATCCGAATATATCTCTCAATTGAAAGAATACATAGGAGTAAACTACCCAGGGATTGATTTCAAAGCAGTATTGATAAAGAAGGATATCGTTGAAGAGTTTGAAAATTATGCGTATGCGGATAAGAACGTAGAGGGATACCCGGAGTATGATTATGTTATAGATAATAATGGTACAATTGAGGATCTAAGAGGTGAGGCTATTAAGTTTATTAATGACCTAGAATTCAATGGAGAAGTTAAAAACGAAGGAAGCACTGAAATCGCTTGCAAATGAATTGCTATCTGAAATAGAGCAAATATACCCAGAAGCTAAAACAGAGCTTTCTAACTGGTCTACAGCCTTCCAATTCCTAATCTGTATAGTACTCTCAGCTCAAACTACAGATAAACAGGTAAATAAGATTACAGGGAACCTTTTCAAACGATATCCAACAGCAAAGAAGCTAGCTAATGCCAGATATGAAGATGCCGAGCATACCCTACAGGGTATAAATTATTTCAAGACCAAAGCTAAACATATCATTGAATTAGCTAAGATGGTTGATGAGCAATATGAAGGAGAGCCTCCTAGGACCCTCGTAGAGCTTCAAACTCTTTCAGGGGTGGGTTACAAGACAGCTAATGTATTCCTTAATGATCTATATCATTCCAATCAGGGCATTGCAGTAGATACTCATGTGAGTAGAGTGGCTAGATCGTATGGATTAACTAAGCAAACTGATCCAACTAAGATAGCTCATGACCTAGAAAGGCTATATCCCAAGGACGCTTGGTACAAAGTTAACTCTCTTTTTGTACTATATGGAAGATATATACTAAAAGCTAAGAAACCTGATATGGAAAAGGTTGTGCTAAAAGAATATCTTGTGATATAATCGACCTCGTAGCAAATAATATTATTCGTATGTAATATCAGCTACAGGCATTACATCACCAAAGGAAAACCCTATGGTACAAACACAAAAAAGTGCATACGCACAAATAGATCAGTTCCTCATTGATGAAGGAAACAAGATCAGAAAACTTTCTAAAGGCGATATCGTTGAAGGAATTGTTGCAGACGTTAGAGACGGCTATGTCGTTGTTGACGTTGGTTACAAATCTGAAGGTATTGTTGCAGGAAGAGAATTAAAGAGTGAGACAATGAATTGGAGAGATCTCAAAGTTGGAGATAGCATGCTGGTATATGTTGTTAAGCCAGAAGATGATGAAGGACAATTAGTCCTCTCAATCAGAAGAACACAACAGGCTAGTGCATGGATTACCCTTGAAAAATCTAAGAAAGACAACTCTGTTGTTGAAACTACAGTTGTAGAAGCAAACAATGGCGGATTAATCGTAGAGATTGGAAAAGATATCAGAGGATTCATCCCTACATCTCAATTAGATGCATCTAGAGTATATCTAAACGGTGTAAGACAGGTTGGAAAAGATATCTCCTCAAGAGTACAAAAGACATTGAATTCATTGGTTGGTGAAAAAGTACAAACCAGAATTATTGAATTAGACAGAGAAAAGAACAGAATCATCCTCTCGGAGAAGATGGTTACACAATCAAGAGACTTAGAACAAAGAGAAAAGACATTGAACAAAGTCAAAGAAAGCGATGTATTGATCGGTACAGTAAGTGGTATCACACCATTTGGTATCTTTGTTAATGCAGAAGGACTTGAAGGATTGGTTCACCTCTCAGAACTGTCATGGGACAAAGTTGAGAACATTGATAGCATATATTCAGTAGGTGACAAGGTAAATGTCATGGTAATTGGTATCTCAGATGGTGGTAAGAGAGTAGCTTACAGTGTTAAGAGGTTACTCAAAGATCCATGGGCAGAAGCAATTTCTAAGTACAAAGTCGGTGATGTTGTTAAGGGAGAGATTCAAAAGGTTGTTCCTTATGGAGCATTCGTTAGAATTGGTGAAGGTCTTAATGGACTTATCCATATCTCAGAACTTTCTGACAAATTGGTTAAAAATCCTGAAGATATTGTAAAAGAAGGGCAAGCTGTTGATGTTAAGATCCTTTCCATATCTTCTACAGAGAGACACTTAGGATTGAGTCTAAAGGGTGCAAGTGCAAAGAAGACTGTTGCAGAACCTAAAAAGAAAGTTACCAAGGAAGAGCTTGCAAGTGCAGTAGATAGCGCAATTGAAGCAGAGCTAACAACGAAAGAATAGGGGTTCCTAGTATCTGCAGTCAGAGATCTATTCAAAAAATGAAGTGCAAAAATTAACTGCCCTTTTTATTGTTCAACATTTTTTACCTTTTCGATTTTCCGAAATATTTTGATTCTATATTGATACTCCGGTTGCCTTCGGATAGATTCTTGACGAGAGATTGAACCCGACGAAATCCCTTCACTACAATCGTTCTTGCTGATTCTCTAATGATTTCAGTCACACAAATTCGGATATTTTCCAGTGTCCCATTATTTTTAGAAGTAGCTATTTCTATAAATTATAGAGCAACTTAAGTGTGCGTTATCGTATGTTTTCCTGATTCCACAATGCTTCTGATTGCTTCTGCAAAACCTCAGACCCTACGTTTTTTCTCCCTTTGAAACGAATGTAATTGCTAGAGGGGATAAGCCTTAATTATTGTCGCTGGGAAAGCATTTCCTTCTCTATGCTAGTCTCAAAATAATCATAAAAAATAATTATACAATGCATATATTTGTTGTTATAATTTCAATATGTATTTGAACTGCTCCAACTTATACAAGGCCTTGTTTTTTTCGATTTTTGTAATTATCGTTTTTGTTTTTTCATCGTTTATATTTGCGAGTAAGAGCGCCATTTCTAATACGATCGAAACTAACTTGCCAGCCTCAAATTTATCTTTATCCCAGGCTTCTTCAATTGAAGGTGCTGAAATTGTGGCATCAAAAGGAATGATTCCTATTTCAAAAGCCGTAAGATTGGATGAAAATAAGAACATTGTGGAGGATATTTTCGCTGTTGTTGGAGAGCGTGATGGCAATTATGTCCGTCTTTCGAATAATCAATACGTGCGCGTAACTTTTGAGAGTATTCTAGATAGCACACGTGATATAACGATATTTGGGAGACCTACAAATACTGATAGCGCATCGATAATCGAGGCATACACGATTGATGGTATTAAAGTCGGAACTTTCGCTAGCATAGACCATGATGGTAAATATACGCTTGTACTAAGTAAGCTTACATCTCCAACTGATACTTTTTATCTAAAGATCACCGGAAATGTTGATATTGATTATATTACTGACCCAAATGCTTACTGGGTTGGTGGTACGGGAAATTGGTCAGATCCAAACAAATGGGCATCATCTTCTAATGGAGCTCCCGGGAGTTTTGGTGGTGTTCCAGATGCCACAACTGCTGTATTTTTTGACGCCAGTTCTGGAAACTCTTCCACTATTCTTACAATTGATACTGCTGCAACCGCTGGTTCGATTACAATAAGTGGATATATCGGAACAATTGTTCAAGACGCAAATCTCACAATTACAAACTCAGGAGGGCAGTCGGGTAATTATTCACAAACATCAGCCACAACATTTACTGCTCCAAACCCAGCTGTAAATACTTTTTCAGCTACCGGAAGTTTTTCGGTAACTTCTGGAACTTTTAAAAGATACGCTGGAATGGGTATAACTACTAGCCCATATATAATTTATGATATTTATGGTTTACAGGGAGTAAGAACAGGGACCCAACTTATTAATTCATATAAATTAGATGATGATATTGATGCATCCGTCACTTCTGGTTGGAATTCAGGTTCTGGATTTATTCCAATTGGAATAAATACTGCTCCTTTTGCTGGAGATTTTGACGGCGATAATCATACAATAAGTAATTTGTTTATTAATTCTACAGCTTTTAACTATGTAGGCCTTTTTGGATATTCTAGTGGTCAAATTAAAAATGTTATTCTTACGGGCGAATCTATCACAGCAATTGGTACTGCTCCTACGAATGGTACTAATGGTTCGGATGGAGCTAATCTCCCTGCAGGTGGTGCAGGTTTACAAGGCAATGCGGGCGCGACAACTGGAACCACCCTTTATATAGGTGGACTGGTTGGATATAGCGTTGGCACTATTAGCAATTCTAGTGTGGCAGGTACAGTCGTTGGTACTGGTGGAACTGGCGGTAGTTCTGGCTGGAGTGGTAATGGTGGAAATTCATCTGGAGCAGGAGTTACTGGTGGTGCTGGAGCGGCAGCGAGAGCTGGTGCGGCTGGTGGGCCTATTTATGCAGGGGGATTAGTGGGTTATTCAGCTGGAGATATTATAACTTCTAATTCGTCAGTTACAATTAGCGGAATCGGAGGCACAGGAGGGAATTCTGGTAATGCTGGTAATGGTGGCTCAAGTCTTACGGGTATTGGTGGTGCAGGAGGTGCTTCTGCAGCTGGTGGTGCTGGTGGTGTATCTTATACTGGTGGTCTTGTAGGTTGGGCTAATTCAGGAAATATTACAACTTCTTTTTCAACAGGAACGGTTACTGTTACCGGTGGTATGGGCGGGAATGCCGGTGCGGCTGGTAATGGTGGCGCTGGCGGTACCACAAGCGGGAATGTGATTGGTGGTATTGGTGGAGCGGGTGCAGCTGGCGGTGCAGCTGGCGCGGTTTATGGTGGAGGATTGATAGGATATAATAACGCCATTATACAGACGAATTCTTATTCTACGGGTGATGTAATTGCGAGTGGTGGAACTCCAGGAACAGCTTCATATGGTGGTTACGGTGGCGCTAGTGGTACTACAAGTACAGCTACTGGTGCCATTGGTGGGAATGGGGCTGCCGGTGGTGCTGGAGGTTATGCCTATGTAGGCGGGCTTGTTGGAAATAATACAAATATTATTAGTGATTCTGGTGCTACGGGAAATGTTACTGCAACGGCTACGGATGGTGGTGTCGGTCAGGTGGGTGGATCTGGTGGAAGCGCATCTTCCTCTTCTGCCGGAATTGGTGGTACTGGAGGTATAGGTGCTACTGGTGCTACCGGTGGCTATGTTTACTCAGGTGGTTTAGCTGGTTTAAATTATGGAACTATCACAACTTCATATTCAGAAACAGGGACTGTTAATATTACAGCTGGTGCTGGTGGTGTCGGTGCTAGTGGTGGAAGTGGCGGACTAAAAGGTACCGCGGGCACTAGCGGTGCGGGTGGAGCATCGGGTAACGGAGGTATTGGAGGTTACTCTTATGCTGGTGGGTTGGTTGGTTACAATTATAATATTATTCAACTTAATTCATATTCTAAAAATACTGTCACTACAGTGGCTGGTGCAGGTGGTGCTGGTGGTGCTGGAGTAGGTGGTATGGCAGGATTAGGAGGTATAGCGGGTGGTACTGGTGGAGCAGCTGGCGTCCTTTATTTCGGGGGTCTAACTAGTTACAATGCAGGAATTATTTTTTCTTCTTATTATGAGACTGGTACTTTATCAGGTATAGCGGGTGCAGGTGGTGCAGGAAACAATGGTGGACAAGGAGGATCAAATGGTGCTGGTGGTATCGGAGGTGTTGGTATCGTTGGTGGTATAGTTTATGCAGGTGGTGTTGTTGGTTATAATGTTGGAGTAATTACTTCTTCCAGTGCTAGTACTACTCTTACTGCAACTGCGGGCAAGGGTGGTGCTGGAGGAAGTGGTAATAATGGTGGTGCTGGAACAACTACTGGTCTTAATGGTGGTGCAGCGGCTGTTGGTGGAGCAGGTGGTATAGCATACGTAGGAGGTCTTGTTGGTTGGAGTAATATTGGGAATATTACTTCTTCTTATTCGGAGGGAACGCTTATTGGTAAAGCAGGACAAGGTGGACTTGGTGGTTCTGGAGGTGCTGGTGGAGTCGGAGCATCCGGATACGCCGGTGGAGCAGGTGGTGCTGCTGCTGCGGGTGGTGCTGGTGGTAATATTTTTGGTGGAGGTTTTGCTGGTTATATAAATGCAGGTATTATTACCTCTAGTTATTCTACTGTTACAACAGGAGTAACTGCTGGTGCTGGGAATGATGCCGGAACTGCTTCTGATGGTGCGGTTAGTACTGCAAATTATTCTGGTGGCGCCGGTGGTGCTGGCGCAGCTGGTGGTGCTGGTGGTACTGCCTATGGAGGAGGTTTCGCCGGTCAAAATAATACATTAATTCAGACCAATTCTTATTCAACAGGTAATGTCTCGGTTGTTGCTGGCGCACCAGGAACTTCATCGGCTGGAGGTAGGGGTGGAGCAACCAGGGCTACTTATAATGCAGGATCTGCAGCATTGGGTGGTGCTGGTGCAGTAGGCGGTGCCGGTGGTGCAGTCTATGCTGGAGGTTTTATTGGAAATAATACTAGTGTTATTACTGATTCTTATGCTAGCGGTTCTGTTACAGCTACTTCAACCAACGGAACAAATGGAAGTTTAGCTGGTGCTGGTGGTGATGGCTCTGCTGGTGGTGCATCTCATACTGGTGCAGCTGGTCAAGCCAGTGGGAATGGTGGTATTGGTGGTGCAGTCTATGCAGGAGGTTTTATTGGTTATAACTCTGGAATTATTTCTAATGTTCATAATGATAGTGATTTGAAGGTAGTTACAGCAACTGGTGGTAATTCAGGAGATGGTGGTGCTGGAGTAGCGGGTTCGGCTGGTGGGAATACGGCTGTTGCTGGTTCGGGTGGTACGGCAGGTGCCGGTAGTACAGCGGGTGTTGCTTATGTTGGTGGACTGGTTGGATACAATCTTGGTACAGGTGTTATACAATCTGATTCTTCTGCTAAAATTTCTGTGACAGTGACTGCTGGTAATGGTGGCACTGGTGGCACTGGTGGAGCTGGAGGTAGCCGAGCAGCCGGTGGAAATGGAGGGTTGGGTACAGTAGGTGCGATAGTTACTGTAGGTGGATTGGTTGGATATAATGTGGGAACTATTTCTGATAGTTATTCGACTGGTAATGTTACAGCGGTGTCTGGTGATGGTGGTTCTGATGGTGCGGGTGGAAACGGGGGATCAGGATCAACTGCTGGAGCCGGTGGCGCAGGCGGAGGAGCAGCCGCACCAGTTGCTTTAGGCGGCGCTGCTTATGCTGGTGGGCTGGTTGGATATAATGTTACTAACGGTATTATTCAAGATGCCTCATATTCCACAGGAAATGCTTCTGCAACTGCCGGCAATGGCGGCGATGGTGCAAATGGCGCTAATGGTGGTACTGCTTCTGGCTCTTCACAAGCAGGAGCGCCGGGAATAGCTGGAAAAATTGGTAGCGTAGGTGGTACTGCTTATGCCGGAGGTTTGGTTGGTTATAATACTATGGTGATTCGAAATGACTGCTATTCTACCGGTAATGCAGTTGCAGTAGCCGGTGCTGGCGGTGATGGTGGCTCTGGAGGAATTGGTGGAGGAAGCGGGGCCAGTACAGTTGGTGGTGCTGGTGGTGCAGCTGGAAATGGTGGCGCCGGTGGCGCTGCTTATGCTGGAGGAATTATTGGTTATGCTGCCAACGAAGCAACAATTGTTATTCAAACTACAACGGGAACAGTTTCTTCAACTGCCGGCAATGGTGGTAACGGAGGAGCTGGCGGAGCAGGCGGGGCTGGCGGTTCATCTCAAGCGGGCGGAGCCGGTGGTGCTGGTGGAGTTGGTGGAGCTGGCGGAGCAGTAGTAGCAGGAGGTATTACTGCCTATAATTCGGGAAGATTTACGGATATTAATTATACAATTACATCAATCACTGCAATCGCTGGTATGGCTGGAACGGGTGGGGATGGTGCTATGGGCGGAGCTAGCGGAACAGGTGCCGGTTCTGGGGTGACGGCAGCGATTGGTGGAAACGGTGGAAACGGTGGCGCGGGTGGAGCATTATATTTAGGCGGATTAGTTGGAAACAATACAGGAGGCAACCTTATTGGTTGTTCTGTAAGTGGTCCCTTTGATTCTTTTATAGCTACCGGAAGAAATGGTGGAGCAGCTGGAACAGGTGGAGCTGGTGGATCTGCTACAGCTGGCACAGGAGCTCATAACGGTGGGGTTGGCGGAACGGGTGGAACAGGTGGTGCTGGCGGCGCTATGAATATTGGAGGATTATTTGGATATGGTGATGGACGTATATTAAATCCATATACTGTTTCTGGCACCATTACCGTTACTGGCACGAGCGGTGGCGCAGGTGCTATGGGTGGAGCTGGTGGTAATAATGGTCCTACCGGCAGAAATGGAAATGGAGGCGCTGGAGGGATAGGTGGAGCCGGTGGAGCAATAGCTGTTGGAGGATTAGCAGGATATGTTAATGTAGCTGGCACACTTTTTGATACGGTATACTCTGAAATTAATGTCAGTATTACTGCTGGGACAGGTGGAGCTGGCGGAGCTGGTGTAGATGCTTTAGTTGGAGCAAATGGTGGAGCTGCCGGAGCAGGTGGTGCTGGCGGCTCTGCTTATGCCGGAGGTTTAATCGGCTATTTATATGGTGCCGGTGGCAATGTTCTTAATTCTTATGCTACGGGAAATGTTACGTTAGTGGCTGGCAATGGTGGGCAAGCTGGAATATCCGGTGTTGGCGGTGCTGGAAGTTCTTCAATGACCGGTGGAACAGGCGGAGCTGGCGCTGCTGGCGGAGCCGGTAGTGCAGCTTATGCCGGAGGATTGATTGGGACAGCCACAGCAGACACTTTTATTTCTACAACATACTCAACAGGTACGGTAACAGTTACCGCAGGTTCTGGAGGAAATGCTTCGGCTGGTTCTATTGGTGGTGCTGGTAATGCAGCAGCTGGTGGCGTCGGTGGTGCGGCGGCTTCTGGAGGCGCCGGAGGAGTTGCTTATGCCGGAGGATTACTTGGATCAGTTACCTCTGGACTTATTAGAGATTCTTATGCTACTGGAAATATAACTGCTACTTCTGGAAATGGCGGAAATAGCGCCGGAGGTGGTAGTGGTGGAGCCGGAGGAAGTTCTTCTCTGGGAGGCGCGGGAACTGCTGGAGTTGCAGGAACAGTCGGAGCAATTGTTTATGCTGGAGGTTTGGTTGGTTATAATAACGGAGAAGTAAGTAATAGCAATTACACGACTGGTGAGATTGTTGCTATTTCTGGAAATGGAGGTATGGGTGGTTCTGGTGGTACGACTGGTGCCAGTGGAAGTAACGCTACTGGTACTGCTACAATTGGTGGCGCTGGTTTTGTTGGAGGCGCCGGAGGAATTGTTTATGTCGGTGGATTAATAGGTTATAACAATACAGCAACCGCTCCTGTTACTAATTCTTATGCCAAAACAGATATTACTACTACTTCGGGGAATGGTGGTTCTGGCGCAGTTGGTGGTGGAGGTGGAAATGCTTCAGGCGGGGCAGCCAATCATATTGGTGGTGCCGGTGGAATAGGTGGCGCAGGTGGAGCTGGCGGAGCCAGTTACGTTGGTGGGTTTGTCGGATATAATGCGCTTGGAATTTTAACAACTGATTACGCAAAAGATGGGTCAACAAATGTTGCCTGTGGAAATGGTGGTGCAAGTGCACAGGGTGGTAACGGAGGCGCAGGAGGTTCAAATGCCAATGCTGGTCTCCCAGGAACCGGTGGAGCGGGTGGAGCGGGGGGCACAGTTTATTCTGGAGGATTTGCAGGTTACAATACAGGAACAATTCAGTCTAATTCGTATAGTCAAATAAATCTTGTGACATCTGCTGGTTTGGGTAATGATGGAGCAAATGGAATTAATGGTTTAGCTGGTGCGGATGGCAGTAAAGGTGGTGCCGGTGGAGCGGCAGGGAATAGTTACAGAGGAGGATTTGTCGCTTATAATTCTGGAACAATAAGTAATTCCTATGCAAATAATTTTTCGATGACAGGAAATGATAAACAGGGTGGTATCGGTGGTTATGGTGGCGATGGAGGAACAGGAGTTGCATCTGCCGGTGGTGCCGGTGGTGCCGGTGGTGTTGGGGGGACATCTGGGGATGGTTATATTGCTGGTTTGGTTGGATATAACACAGGAATTATTAGTGCTTGTTTTAGTGAAAATATAATTATCTCTAGTGGTGAGAAAATGGGAGGAAAAGGTGGTGATGGAGGAAAAGGTGGTGATGGCCTAGCTGACTCTGGAAGAATTGGTGGTGTCGGTGGTGCTGGTGGAAATGGTGGTGCTGGTGGAACTCGTGCTGGTGGCGGTTTGGTTGGGTATAATACGGGTATTATTCAAAGTAATTCTCGTTCGACTGTTTCTCGAATAGTTGTTGCTGGTAATGGTGGTGATGGCGGGAAGGGTGGTGCTGGCGGTGCGACTGGAAGTGGTGCCATGACTATAATTGCGGCTGCTGGTGGAATTGGTGGTGCAGGTGGTGCAGGTGGTGTTGCATACGGAGGTGGACTTGTTGGATATATGACGGGGACTTCACAAATTGTTGAGATCCTAAATAGTAATGCTTCGGGGGCAATAAGTGCTACTGGTGGTGATGGTGGTATTGGTGGAAGGGGTGGAAATGGTGGCGATGGTTCTCTCGCGACTAGTGGAAACTTCCAAGGTTCAGTAGGTGCGACTGGTGGAGCAGGTGGAGTCGGAGGTGTGGCGGCAGCTGGTGGACTAGTTGGATCCAGTAGTTTTACCACTGGTGTAGTAAATTATAATACCTCTTCAGCTACTGGCTCTGTTAGTGCAGTTGGTGGTAACGCTGGAGTCTCTGGAGTATCAGGAGATGGTGGCGCGTCACGTACAACTAGGACGGGAGGTGCAGGTGGTCCTGGTGTTGTTGGTGCGGTAGGAGGGGCCGCTTATGCTGGAGGTTTAGTTGGATATAATTTAGTCACAACAGGAACAAGTAATTTTAAGGATTCTTTTGCAACAGGTATTGTCTCATCTGTTGGTGGGAACGGTGCGGCAGGTGGAGTGGGTGGTGTCGGCGCAAATGAATCAACATTCGCAAGTTCAATCGGTGGTGCAGGTGGTGCTGGTGGTTTATCTGGTATAGGTGGCCAAGCCAATGCCGGAGGTTTGGTTGGTTATTCTAGTGTAACTACTGGAGGAAGTAATTATTATAATACATATTCTACCAGTACCACTGTGACTTCTACTGGAGGTAATAGTGGTGCTGGCAGTAGCGCGGGGACATCAGGTACTGGAGGAGCAGGTGCTACAGGAGGATCGACTGGAGCGGCTGGAGCAAGTGATGTAGGTGGAGCAAGTTATGCAGGTGGTTTGATAGGTCAAATGATTGGTGTTATTGAGGTTGATCTTAGTTATGCAACTGGAAATATTATTGCAATTGGTGGAAATAGTGGTGATGGAGTTATTGGTGTTATTGGAGGTGCTGGAGGTGCAGGAGCAATTGGTGGAACTGGTGGTGCCGGTGGTGCCATGGGTGCTGGTGGAGGAGCCTATGCTGGAGGATTGGTGGGTATAAATCCTGGATTTATAAATAATTCTCATGCCGCAGGAAGTGTTAGTTCAACTGGTGGTTTGTCTGGTGGATTAACAGGTACAGCAAAACAAGGTGGAGCTGGAGGTCCAAGTACAAATTTCAATGGAGTTACTGCGGGGGCAACTGGTGGTGCCGGTGGCGCCGGTGGTGCTGGTGGTGCATCTTATGCTGGAGGACTTACTGCTAATAACTCTGTAACTGGTATTATTTTGAATTCTTATGCAACAGGAAGTGTTACATCTTTGGGAAATAATGGAGCCAGTGGTGCTACCGGTGGAACGGGTGGAGATGCTTCAAGTGGTACTGGAAATCATATTGGTGGAACTGGAGGCGTCGGAGGAATAGGTGGTCCAGGTGGTGCAAGTTACGCTGGGGGATTTGTCGGTAATAATGTTAATACTACAAATACTATTATTGGAAGTTATTCAACCGGAGTTACGGTTACCGGTACTAGTGGAAATAGTGGGAATGGAGGAAAAGGTGGCGATGGAGGCGCAGCTGGTAGCGTGGGAGCTGGAGGTGCTGGTCAAACAGGTGGTATATCTACTGCTGTCGGAGGAGCTTTAAATATTGGAGGGTTTATTGGTTATAATGACGGAACAATTCTTTCTTCATATTCTACAAATAATGTCATTGGAGTGGCTGGTAACGGAGGAGCAGGAGGAGCTGGTGGAAATGGAGCAACAGGTTTTACAAGCACAACAGGAGCTGGAGCGAATGGAGGAATAGGTGGAGCAGCTGTTGCTGGTGGAGCAGCGGGTATTGCTAGTGGTGGTGGATTTGTTGGTTATAATGGGACAGGAAAAACAATCAGAGATTCATATTCAACAGGAACCCTTACTATTACTGGTGGTACTGGTGGTGCTGGCGGGAAAGGTGGCAATGGAGGAAAGGGTGGTGGAGGTGCTTCATCAGGTACTGGCGGAACCGGAGGACAAGCTGGAGCAAGAACTGCCGGTGTCGCTGGAAGTACTATTTATGCAGGTGGGTTTGTCGGTTACAATATTGGTAATATTCAAAATGACTATTCATTAGGAGTTGTGACTGTATATGGTGGAAATGGAGGAGCAGGAGGAGCTGGTGGTACTGGTGGTGATGGAGGTGATGGAGGTGTAACCGGTATCGGAGGAGCAGGAGGAGCGGAAGGAGCAACTCAACCTGCGGGTGCTGGAAGTACTTTGTATGCTGGTGGACTTGTTGGATATAACTATACTGCCGGTTTAGTACAATTCTCATGGTCAGCAGGCAATGTTAATGTCACTGGTGGTAATGGTGGAACAGCGGGTTTTGCTGGCGCCGGTGGTAGTGGTGGGCTTGGAGGAACTGGTAAAGCAGGTGGTAATGGTGGCACAGCTATTGCTGGTGGCGCCGGAGGTGCCGGAGGTATAAATTATGCTGGAGGTCTTGTCGGAGCTAATATCTCAACCGGCAGTATTAAAACAAGTTATTCTTCTGGTAATGTAAATATAACAAGTGGCGGTAATGGTGTTGATGGTGCAAAAGGAGGGACGGGTGGTAATGGCGGTCAAGGAGGATCTAATGCTGGTGGGAACGGTGGTACGGGAATGCCAGGACTTACTGGAGGAGCAGGAGGAGCTGGTGGAAATGTTTATGGAGGAGGATTAGTTGGACAAAATACTGGAATGATTACTAATGTTTATGGACAAGGGAGTGTTATTACTGCGACTGCTGGTACCGCGGGCAATGGGGGAAAAGGTGGTGATGGTGGTAATGGTGGGCTTGCCGGCGGTGGAACTGTTGGAACTAATGGTGATGGTGGGGCGTCTGGAAATGGAGGCAATGGCGGTAGTGCTTATGTCGGCGGACTCTATGGTCATCAAAACGGAGCTACAGGAATTACTTCAAATGCTTATTCAATAGCCACACCAAGCGGAACCAAAACTGATCCCGGTGTTACTGGTGCGCGTGGCGATCCGGGTACTACTGTCGGTGGAGGTGGATCTCTTGGTGGTTTGGGTAGTTCTGGTTCTGCCTCTCTTCAATATGTCGGAGGTTTTACTGGTTATGCTGAATTAGGCAGCTATAGTTCAAGCTATTGGAATACCGATAACTATGCGGGAAGCTCTACTGGTAGTGGATCAAGTACTGGTATAACTGGAAAGAATACCGTTGAAATGAAACAGCAGGCGACTTTTTCTAATTGGGATTTTACTTCAATTTGGGGAATTACAGAGTCTTCCACTTATCCAGATTTTCAATATCAAGATGTTCCAGGTAAGCCAATTAATGTTGTGGCTGTAACAGGTAATGGTCAGGCAACAATTACTTTTAGTGTTCCACTTTATATTGGAGGTTCTCCAATCACTGGATACACAGTCTCTTCTTCAGGTGGTGGAATAGATATAAATGCTGGTTCAACAAGTCTCTCCCATATTGTCACTGGTCTTACTAATGGCATTGAATATACTTTTACAGTTACAGCAACCAATGAAAACGGAACCGGTTCTGCTTCAGATCAGAGTAATGCAATAACGCCTTCCACTGTTCCAAATCAACCAACTGGAATCACAGGAACGTCGAACGCCAATGGTCAAAGCTATGTTGAGTGGATAGCTCCAGCTGTTGATGGTGGAGCAACAATCATAGACTATCAAGTTTCTATTTTTGCGAGTGATGGAGTATCTCCCGCAGAAGGAGTAACTGGAAATTTAATTAGATTTGTTGGTTCAGCGACAACTCATTTCATATTTACAGGTTTAACTAATGGAGTGGGCTATACATTTAAAGTTAAGGCTGTTAACGTATCTGGTGCCGGATCAAACTCAACAGCTTCAAGTGTAGTTACACCATCAATAGTCCCTGGTGCACCAACTTCTGTTGCTGGAGCATCAAATGAGAATACTCAGATCACAGTTACATGGACAGCACCTGCCTCAAACGGAGGGTCAGTAATTACTGATTACGAAGTCACTGTCTACAATTCAACTGGTGGAGATCCAGTAGGAGTAACAGGTGACTGGACAAGAAGTGTAAGCTCTGCAGGGACATCTTTCGTCTTCGCAGGTTTAACAAATGGGACAGCATATACTTTCAAAGTAAGAGCAATTAATGCTTCTGGTACAGGATCATATTCAACATCTTCAACAGCAGATATACCATCAACTGTTCCAGGTGCACCAACTTCTGTTGCTGGAACATCAAATGAAAACACTCAAATCACAGTTACCTGGACAGCTCCTGCTTCAAACGGAGGTTCAGATATAACTGATTACGAAGTAAATGTCTACAATTCTACGGGTGGAGATCCAGTTGGAGTTACAGGTGATTGGACAAGAAGTGTAGGGTCATCTGGAACAACACTTGTCTTTACTGGCCTTACTAATGGAACCGCATATACCTTCAAAGTAAGAGCAATAAATGCTTCTGGTACAGGATCATATTCAACAGCATCTGAAGCTGATACTCCATCGACAGTTGCTGGTACTCCAACTTCTGTTGCCGGGACATCAAATGAAAATGGTCAAATCACAGTTACATGGACAGCTCCTTCTTCGAATGGAGGTTCAACCATTACTGATTATGAAGTAACTGTTTATGCATCAGATGGTATAACTGATCCGGTTGGTGTGACTGGATTGCGCACCAGAAGTGTTGGTTCAGATGATACTGAGCTAATATTCACTGGTCTCACTAATGGTACTCCTTACACCTTCAAAGTCAGAGCAATAAATGCTTCTGGTACAGGATCATATTCAACAGCATCTGAAGCTGATACACCATCAACAGTTGCTGGTACTCCAACTTCTGTTGCCGGGACATCAAATGAAAATGGTCAAATCACAGTTACATGGACAGCTCCTTCTTCAAATGGTGGTTCAGCCATTATTGATTACGAAGTAACAGTTTACAATTCAGCAGGTGGAGACCCTGTTGGAGTAACAGGTGACTGGACTAGATCCGTTGGTTCATCAGGAACCACATTCGTCTTCACAGGTTTAACAAATGGAACAGCATATACTTTCAAAGTAAGAGCAATCAATGGATCTGGTACCGGCTCGTACTCAATCGCATCTGAAGCTGATACACCATCAACTGTTCCTGGTGCACCAACGATTACTTCGGTAACAGCTGGCAATGGACAGGCGACTATATACTTTAACGCTCCAGCCTCAAACGGAGGGAGTACAATCTTAGACTACACGGTCACATCTGCTCCTGGAGGGCTCTTTGCTTCAGGCAATGGTTCGTCTCTAACTGTTACTGGTTTAAGTAATGGAACAAATTATACTTTCACTATTGTTGCCAGGAATGCAAATGGCTCAAGCGTTGTTTCTTCGCCAAGTGATCCAGTTACCCCATCGACTGTTCCCGGTGCCCCAACATCAGTTGCCGGAACTTCAAATGAAAATGGAAAGAGTACGGTCACATGGACAGCACCTGCTGACAACGGTGGAGCTACTATCACAAACTATGAAGTTACAGTCTACAACTCTGCAGGTGGAGATCCAGAAGGAGTCACAGGTGACTGGACTAGATCAGTCGGTTCATCAGGAACAACCTTTATCTTCACGGGTCTTACCAATGGAACGGAATATACATTTAAAGTTAGAGCGATTAATGCTGTGGGCACAGGTAGCTATTCAACATCTTCAACAGCAGACACACCATCAACACTTCCAGGTGCTCCAATAATTACATTGGTTACAGCAGGCAATGGACAAGCGACAATATACTTTACTCCGCCTATGAATGATGGTGGGTTCCCAATTACAAGCTATACCGTCACCGCAAGTAGTGGAGGGCATTTCGCCACTGGGGCTTCCTCACCACTAGTTGTAACAGGACTTACAAATGGGGTTCCATACTATTTTGTTATTAAAGCAAACAATGTTATGGGGGCAAGCATTAATTCGGAACCAACCAACATAGTGACTCCAATGACTGTCCCAGGTGTTCCAACATCAGTAGCAGGAACCTCAAATGAAAACACTCAAAGCACAGTCACTTGGACAGCTCCTGCTGAGAATGGTGGAGCTATTATCACTAACTACGAAGTGACAGTATACGACTCTGTGGGTGGAGACCCAGTAGGAGTAACAGGTGACTGGACCAGATCAGTTGGTTCAGTAGGAACAACATTTATCTTCACAGGTCTTACCAATGGAACGGAATATACATTTAAAGTTGCGGCAATTAATATCGTTGGAACAGGATCAAACTTAAATGCTTCAGATGTAATAATTCCAGCCACCACCCCAGGAGTTCCAACAATCACATCAGTTGTAGCCGGCAATGGACAGGCGACTATATACTTTAATGCTCCAGCTTCAGATGGTGGTTCAGAAATTTGGAATTACACTGTTACTTCAAGCCCGGGAGAATTTATAGGGAGTGGAAGCTCTTCTCCAATTATAGTAAGTGGTCTTACAAATGGGACAGAATATACATTTACAATTACTGCAACAAATGGTGTTGGAGAAGGTCAAAGTTCTTCCGGTGGTCCTGGCAATGGAACTGGGGTAACTCCTTCGACAGTACCTTCTGATGTGGTTATAACGAATGTTGTCTCGGGGGATCAGCAAGTAACTATTTATTTCACAGCGGTTGATGGGGGATCGCCTATCACCCAATTTAATATCTCAATAAATGGGGCAGACCCAATAATTTCCCTGGATACTGTTTCGCCCATTACAATTACAGGTTTAGTTAATGGTACTGAATACACTTTCGTGATGACGGCAACGAATATAAATGGTACGAGTTCGGCATCAATTGCAAGCGACCCTGTGACACCGGATGAGCCGATTGATACTCCAGATTCACCGACAGATCTGGCAGGAGTAGTTCATGATGGCTATGTTCGTCTCACTTGGATTGCACCATCTAACAATGGAGGTTCGGCAATTATTGATTATATTGTTGAGTATAAGCTCTCAAGTAGTGGAATCTGGTCTCTGTTTTCTGATGAAATAGGGATAGAGACTGCAACGAATGTAACTCCATTATCGAATAATAATTCGTACGATTTCCGTGTTAAAGCGGTCAATGCGATGGGTTACGGAGAATCTTCTGCAAGCATAACCAAAACACCTGCCCCTCCTGCTCATGTGTCAGTTGATAGCTTCCCATACAGAATTGTCCCGAATATTAGCACAGTAATACACATAAAAAATGAAGGTTCAAGTGCATATGAATATCATTACACTTACTGTGTCACCGATTCTGAGAATAATTTGTGTGGCGGAGGGGATGATGTATCGAGTGGATCAGGTTCAACCTTAGTCTCGGTTTTACCAGGAGCAGATTATTTTGGAACAATTACTTCTTATGTACCAAATCCTGGGAATTACTATTTTCATCTAAGAGTTGAATATGGTTCAGAAACCTCACCCGCGTATCAATCTTTTACAGCTGTTGAGGATACTCCGGATATTCCACCAGATCCAGAAGTCTGCGGAGTTGGTGCCGACTTTAATAACGATTGTATAGTAAATACAGTTGATTTTTCGATTATGCTTTATCACTGGAAAACCAAACCACCGTTTAAAAATCCGACCGTTGACATCAATAGAGACGGGCAAGTTAATTCGATAGACTTCTCGATACTGCTTTATCATTGGGGTAAGCCACCGAAAGAATATATTTATTAATTATAATTATGAGTAAATTTATATTAAAATTGTTAGTTGTCTTCGCCGGATTTATATTTCTAATCTTGGCGCCACAAGACATCTTCGCTGCAGAGTTAACATTTACACAAATTCCAAATACTGGAGGTGGAGACAATACCGCCCTCATTGAAGTTCGAATTGATCCTCAATCAAAAAACTTGAATGTCGTTGAGGGTGAGATAAAATTTGCTGGTTCCGGTTTAGAGGAGCTTTCCGTTCAGGTTGAAAACGGCAAATCCATCCTCCCAATTTGGACTTTACCTCCGGAGTATAACAAAGAGCAGAGGTCAATCCGTTTTACTGGTGGCGTGCCTTATGGTTTCTACACAGAGGGACTACTTTTCCAATTACAAATTAGTAATATTACAACCGATGACCTGGAAGTTAGCTTTACTGATGGTATCGCATACGAAAATGACGGGAAAGGAACTATGGAAGCTATAAGTTCAACTCCGTTGAAAATTAGTATTAGCCAAGAGAGTGGGGATGAGAAAAGTTCTATAGGGCGTAGCTTAGAAGGATATCCCTATGCTAAAATAATCTTGTTATCTGTAATAATCGTGGCAATTATTGTGTTCTATGTATATCAAAAAAATAAAAAAAAATAGTTTGAAGTACTTTTTGCCAATAATATTTGCTGCCTGTTTTTTGTTCTTTTCATGCAGTAGTGCTAGCGCGGCAACGCTTAGCATTAGTTCTAACTCCGCTTCAGTAGCATCTGGAAGCACGATAAGATTTTCAATTTTAATCAATTCTGGGGGAGTTGCAATCAACAACGCGAGTGCAAGTATATCATTCCCAACAGATAAACTAGAGGTTGTCTCCATAAGTAAGGGCTCTGTTTTCTCTCTGTGGGCAGAAGAGCCAACTACCTCCAAATCAGCCGGAGTAATTACTTTTAATGGTGGAGTGCCGACACCTGGATATAGTGGTTCCGGCGGTACTGTAATATCTATAAACGCAAGAGCCAAGGCTGTAGGTCAAGCGAGTTTGTCTTTTTCTAGCGCCTCTATTCTAGCAAATGATGGTTTGGGTACTAATGTATTGTCCGGCACAACCGGTAGAACAATAACTATCACCGAAAAACCTCCCGCTGTTGAGGAGACTCCAGCACCGACGCCAGAGCCAACACCAGAGCCAGCACCAGAACCGGAGCCAGAACCAGCAGAACCAACTACTCCTGTTGAGAATCCCACCTTAATACAATCAATAATGGCTGAAGTTCTGTCAGTGTTTACTCGAGAATCGTTTACTGTTAAAACAATATCCTTTTGGATCTTAATACTTCTGAGTTCTCTAGGTTTGATTTTGGGAGTATTCATCATTACACGCTACTCTCGAAGATTAGGAAATAAATTTATGATACGTACTGGCTTGAACAAGGGAGATAGTCTAAAAATCCTCTTGTTATATAAAAAGCTTCTCGAAGAGAATCTTGGAGTGTTGCAAGAAACGCGACGTGATAGGATTTTAACAAAGCAAGAAAAAGGCATTAAGAAAACTATTGAAGATGATTTGGATCAGGTAGATCGAGCCATAGCAGTGCAAAAAACAAAGGAGAAAAAGAATATTAAGAAAAATGTTAAAGATAACTTGGATAAAATAGATAAAATTGAGGAATGGGAAGAAATGGTAGAGGAGAAGCTGACGAAGAAAGATAAAACAGATCAAATTCTAAAAGAGCACAAACCAAAAGAAGAAATTACAGCAAAAGAATAGGGTAGATGTAGTATAATCGGGTATGTCATCAATAATTCTGGATCAAAAACAGAAAATTCTAAAACGGCTTAGTAAAAACGCGAGAATATCTCTTCGCAATGCTTCGCTCATTATGGAGCATTTGAAAGCCAAGAGCATATATCCAGAGCATATATTCGTTGGCATACTCCTGAACGAAGATAGCCTTGCAACAAGGACTATTCTCTCCATGGGTATAGACAGAAACGATCTTCTTAAGAAATCTTTTGGTGGTAAGATGTTGGAGATAACGACCAATCCGGATTCTGTCAGAGAGTTAAATATTTCCAACGAATCACAGTTTGTACTAAGAAAAGCATATGATATCTCTAGAAAATATTCCCACGTATACGTAGGTTCAGAGCATATGATGGGAGCATTACTCCAACTCGACATCGACTATTTCAAAGATTTAGAAAAGATTGGCTTGTCATTTAAGACCTTTAAAAGAGCTTTAGATAATTATGCATCTTACCCGCTTGGGATACTCGCACATCCTAATATGCCTAGTGTTACCCATGGAGAAGATGACACAATCGTAGATTTCTTGGGTGTAAATCTTGTTGATTTAGCACATGAAGGGCAACTAGATCCAGTCATAGGTAGGGAAGAAGAGATTAGCCAGTTAATAAATATCTTAAGCAGAAGGAAGAAGAATAACCCAATAATAGTTGGAGAAGCGGGCGTCGGGAAGACGGTATTAGTAGAAGGCTTGGCCCAAAGAATTGCCTCAGGGCATGTACCACCTTCGCTAAGGCATATGAGAATAGTCTCTCTTGATATACCAAGCATTATGGCAGGTAGTAAAATGCGTGGAGACGTAGAAGAGAAAGTGATGTCCATAATTGAAGATGTCATATCTTCCGATGATACAATTTTGTTCATTGACGAAATACACAACATCGTGGGGAATAATCTAGGAGGGGGTGCCTCTGACATTGCCTCCATTCTTAAGCCTGCACTTTTGCAAGACGGATTTAGATGTATAGGAGCTACAACTACAGAGGAATACTCTGCATATTTTGAATCAGATAGTGGATTAGCTAGAAGATTCCAGCCCATACTGCTAGAGGAAGCTTCTCCCAAGGATACGTTGGATATTTTACAAAATATCAAGCCCATACTAGAAAAACATCACAATATCCGAATTAGTAAGGAAGCTTTGATCACTGCAGTTACTTTGTCTAATAGATATATAAGTGATAGATATCTACCAGACAAGGCAATAGACCTCCTTGACGAGGCGGCAGCTTTTAAGAGGTTGGAGATAGAGAATGAATATAGCGATATCTCAGATATGATCGCCAAGTTACGTTCTTTAAAACAAAAAAAAGAAGCATTCATTCTTAAAGAAAAGATGTCACGAGCTGAGAAATTGCAAAAAGACGAGGAGGAGCTTAGTGCACAAATTGCAAAAAGAGAGAAGGAGTGTGTTGATAATAAAAAGAGTAAGAAGAATGAGATAAATGAGGACGATATTAGAAAAGTTATATCTAGATGGACAGGTATTCCACTCAGCGCATTAGGTAGCAAAGAAAAAGTGTCTTTGTTGAAATTGGAAAAACAACTCGATACATTTGTCATAGGGCAGAATGATGCCTGTCATGCGGTCGCCTCGGCCATTAAGAGGGCAAGAACGGGTATATCTGATGCTCAGAGACCTTGGGCCTCCTTTCTGTTCCTAGGGCCAACAGGCGTAGGCAAGACAGAATTAGCCAAAGTACTTACTAAGGAGCTTTTTGGAAACAAGGATAGATTAGTTCAGATAGATATGAGTGAGATGATGGAGATGCACAGTGTCTCTAAGTTAATCGGATCTCCTCCAGGGTACGTAGGGTTTCAGCAGGGTGGGATGTTAACGGAGAAGGTAAGAAGGCAACCTCACAGTGTTATTCTTTTTGACGAGATAGAAAAAGCACACCCAGACGTACTTAATGTACTATTACAAATCTTAGAATATGGACATTTAACAGACGGTAGGGGGAAGAAGGTTAATTTCAAAAATACAATTGTCATACTTACATCGAATATTGGTGCTGAAGATATCAGAAAAGACAAAGTTTTAGGATTTGTTGGCAAAAGCGAGGTAACAAGGAGTGACGTAGAGATCAACAAAGCCTATTCTAGTATGAAATCAGAACTTCTTGGTCAATTAAAAAATACTTTAAGGCCGGAATTGCTCAATCGTATTGATGATATTGTCATATTTAGATCACTAACGAGGAAGGATGTGAGGAAGATAGTAGAGCTTTTAATTAACGATTTGAATGTGAGGCTTCTTGAAGAGAATGTTGTTGTTAAAATCACCGAGAAGGTAGGAGCATATCTCGTAAAAGAAGGTTTCAGTGATGAATATGGAGCGAGGCCGCTTAGAAGATTGGTCCAAGATTCTGTCGAAAATGTCCTAGCAGACTACATCCTCTCTCACAAGGTTACGAAAAAGAAAATGAACGAAGTTACCATTGATATGATAAATGGTAAAATGGGTATCTTAAATAACTAGTATTGCTATGAAATATATTTGTACTTCGTGTGGCACAGAATCTCTTAAATGGTCTGGAAAATGTCCTAGCTGTGGGCAATGGGGTACTTTAGAAGAAGCTGAGGATACACCTGTCGTTAGTGGCAACAACAAAATCGGTACTGCAGCGAAATATGAATCGATCATGCAAAAAGAAAGTGAGTCTTTTAGTTCTGCGACTAGGATTTCCACTGGATATACGGAAGTAGATAGGGTGTTAGGATCAGGCTTAATCCCTGGAGAAGTTGTCCTAATCAGTGGTGAGCCAGGCATTGGTAAGTCTACCTTGTTAATGCAGATAGTTTTAAAATTCTCAGACAAGAAGATATTGTATGTCTGTGGAGAAGAGTCTCCAGGGCAGTTAAACTCTAGGCTAGTTCGCCTGTCTAATAGTAAGGCTTCTAGTAAGGTGGGGCAGAATTTCATGGTAACAGAGGACATTTGTGTGGAGAATATCGTAGCTTTGATTGAAAAAGAAAAATTTGACCTAATAGTTGTCGATTCCATTCAAAGTATTTCTTCAATGCAGTCCAGGAGTTATCCGGGGAGTATAAGCCAAGTGAGAATATGTGGAGCTATGCTTACCCATATTGCGAAAATAAAGAGGACCCCAATGTTCATAGTAGGACAAATCAACAAGGGTGGGGACATTGCAGGGCCTAAAGTTTTAGAACATATTGTTGATTGTGTATTGTATCTAGAAGGTGACCAATACAACCAATATCGTATATTAAGGGGTATGAAGAATAGGTTCGGATCTACAAACGAAATTGGAGTCTTCGAGATGACAGGTAGTGGGCTTTTAGAGGTTGGTAATCCGTCATTAGTATTCCTAGAAAATGATACTAAATCCTCCGGCAGCGCTATAGGTGCTGTATTACAAGGTTCAAGGGTGGTATTTGTTGAGGTGCAGGCCTTGGTTGTAGAGCGAGAGAGTACCGGTGGGCCAATGATGCGTGTCGCTAACGGTATTAAGAAGCCAAGGCTAGACATGCTTTGCGCGGTTATGTCTCGTAAGGGCGGAGTGTTTTTAGGAGACAAGGATGTATTTGTAAATATAGTGGGTGGGTTAAATATAAATGACCCATGTATTGATCTTGCTATCTGTGCTGCTATTAAGTCCTCTGCTAAAGATAATGTTTTGGACAAAGAAAGCGTGTATGTTGGAGAAGTTGGACTTACTGGGGAAGTGCGTGGTTCTTGGGGTGTAAGTTCTATTATGGACGAGGCACAAAGGGTTGGGTATAAGAGCGCTATTGTTGGTAAAGTTAAAATCGGAAAAGCCAAAGATATTATTATAAAGAAAGTCTCCCAGATAACAGGTATCTAGAAGTTTTTGTTTAAGATCTACGACCTATCTCCTGCCCAGTATCCACAAAAGGCGTAACACACCAAGAGGCAACGAAGAACACGTAACATGCGCAATAGTATTCGCTAGTAACCCTTGCTACGGTGCCACCTTCCAATGCATGGTGTGTTGTTGTTGTATGTGGACACTGTATATAGGATTGACAATTATGTAACTCAGGGGTATACTATATTGTTCTTTCAGAATAGTTGTGGATATCTTAGGTTTTTCCCTTTGTCTGGGGTGTCACGAGCACATCTGGGCAACAGGATAAGCCTAAGAAACACAAGGTTCTGATATTAAGAAAAGAAGGGGTAAATATTAATAATATATTACTCGATATTTTTTTCTTAACTATTTAAGAGAAAGAAACCGGGGTCGGTTGGGGCAGTACCGATCCCTTCTTTTTTAATTCCCTTTGATTTGTATATTTGACATATTTTTTTTATTTCAATATACTTTTTAAGTCAATAGGGCGTATGCCCCGATATTAAATTTCCTGTTAAAAAAATGGCTAATAAAGTTAAAACGATTCAAGAGTATGAACAAATGACTCTTGCACAGCTTCGAGAGGAAGCAAAATCCATGGGTATGGAAGATTTTATGGAATTTCAAAAGCGAGAGCTAATCATTGAAATCCTTAAAAAAGCTACACAAGACGAAGGTTTTGTATTCATCGGTGGAATATTAGAGGTAATGAAGGATGAAACTCACGGTTTAGTGAGAACTGATGGATTGTTACCAAGTGATAATGATGTATATATTTCAGGCTCCCAGATCAAGAAATTCAGCTTAAGAACTGGAGATGAGGTCTATGGTCCTGCAAGATTACCAAAAGAGAAAGAAAAGTATCTAAGCTTGTTAAGAGTGGATACTGTGTACGGCAGACCTGCGGCAGAAGCTGCAAATAGGCCTGCATTTAGAAAATTAACACCTGTATTCCCAGATAAACAGATGAAATTGGAGACAACCCAAGAGGTTATATCTACTAGAATGATAGATTTGTTAGCACCAATTGGTTTTGGTCAGAGATCTATGGTTGTTTCTCCTCCTAAGGCAGGTAAGACCACCATATTGAAAGATATCGCTAGTGGTGTTGCTAAGAATCATCCAAAAGCAAAATTGATGGTTGTACTAGTAGGTGAGAGACCAGAAGAGGTTACAGACATGAAGAGATTTGTTAAAGGTGAGGTATATGCTTCGAACTTTGATGAACTTCCAGAACAGAACTGTAGAATAGCTGAAATGGCACTACAGAAGGCGATGAGAATGGTCGAGTGGGGTGAAGATGTCATTATACTCATGGATAGTATTACCAGACTTGCTAGAGCTTACAATATTACTATGCCTACATCAGGTAAAACTCTTTCAGGAGGTTTTGACCCAGTCGCATTGTATCCTCCCAAGAGATTCTTTGGTGCTGCTAGAAACTTTGAAGATGGTGGTAGCTTAACAATTATCGCTACCGCATTAGTAAATACTGGAAGTAAGATGGATGACTTGGTATATGAGGAGTTCAAAGGTACAGGTAATATGGAACTTCATTTGGACAGAAATCTTGCAAACAGAAGAATATTCCCAGCTATTGATGTAATTGAATCTGGTACTAGAAATGAGGAATTGCTCTTGAGCAAAGAAGTTTTGAATCAATCATGGAGAATTAGAAGAATGTTAGAACTTCTAGGTAACAATGAAAATCCGACAGAAGTGTTGGTAGGTGGCCTAAAGAAGACGAAAACCAATGATGACTTCCTAGCTACTCTGCACGAAGCATAGGTAATTGGTATAATAGTAGGCATCAATTCTAATACTAAAACAGCGTGGAAGAAGATGGTTTGAATCAAAACAAAAATGTTGCAGGACTAAGTTTCAAGGATCTTACAGAAGAAGAGAAAGATTCTTTTAGTGCTACACCGGGAGATTTCCTTTTTGTTGATGGAGAGATAGGTAAGAAAGATACCTTAACTGATGCTAGAAGTAAGATTGCTCAATTTATAGTTATACGGAAACAGAAGAGGGATATTCTCGCATTTGTTATTGAGGTTATAGAGTATCTATCTTCAAGATTCAGAGTTCTTCTCATATTACTTTCTGTCCTATTCGATATATTCAATAGCTTCATAAACTTCTTTAAAGATAAAATTATTAAAAAGATGTTTTGGGGTAGAGGAACATTTCTTAGATCTGCACTACAGGTCTCATTATCGTTCATGGTTTTTATCCTCATCATTTCCTATGTATATAGAAGGCCAGTGGTAATAGAGGCTAGCGCTGACAGACTGGACAGTATCGGAGTCCCTCAGACAGATACAATCGTTATGAACGCGACACTAAATACGTTGGTACCTAAGGATAGGGCTCGAACTTCAACGATAGAGTATGTCGTAAAAAGAGGAGATACAATCAGTTCCATTGCTTCCGCAAATAGTGTGAGTGTTCAGACGGTATTGTGGGCAAACAATATGTCTGCTACAGACTACCTCAAACTTGGCCAAACCTTAGCTATCCCTCCTCGAGATGGGGTTATTATTACAGTCAAGAGTGGTGACACCGTGGAATCCTTAGCAAAGAAGTATTCGGCCGATGCTGCGGATATTGTTGATGCCGCATGGCTCGAAGCTCCATACACCCTGACTGTTGGGACAGAGATGTTTATTCCAAATGGTGCAATGCCAGTGGTTGTTGTTAAAAAACCTACAATTGCAAGTGCACCTTCAACTTATCAGCAATCCTCAGTACCATATAGCGGTGGTGTAGCAGATCCTAATGTCGGTAGATTCCTTGGATGGCCAGTTGGTGGGCCAAGTGCTATATCGAGAGGATTCTTCTCTGGTCACTATGGTATCGACTTCTATCCAACAGGTGGTGGAAGACCAAATGTCATAGCAGCATGTGCTGGTACTGTCATAAGTGCGGGATGGGGCTATTGGGGTACTAACTATGGTGGGTACGGCTATTACACGCATATCGATTGTGGTAATGGGTATACAATCTTAAATGGCCATATGGATAAACTGTATGTTTCTACTGGCCAGTATGTTGCTAAGGGTCAATCCTTGGGTTTGATTGGTTCTACGGGTGTCGCATATGGTGTGCATACTCACTTCGAATTGAGAAGAGGTGCTGGTTTGTCAGGGAGAATAAATCCTGCTCCATATATGCAATAACCAATATTCTTTAGTATAATATTCCCTGTGGGCTCATAGTTCAGTTTGGTAGAATATCTCATTCGCATTGAGAAGATCGCCGGTTCGATTCCGGCTGAGTCCAGAAGAGATGAATAGGGGCCTGTGGCTCAGTTGGTTTAGAGCACATCGCTGGCAGTGATGGGGTCAGGGGTTCGAATCCCCTCAGGTCCATAATTCAACTTCTTTGATCGGGTAACGAAGAATGCCCTATATGTTCCACAAATTAGTTTCATAAAACAGAAAGAGTGTCCTTCCAATACAAAATATTTTCTAGTAGAATGTCTATATGGAAAAGCATTACAACCCACAAGATTTTGAAAAGAAATGGCAAGGGAAATGGTTCTCAGACCTATTTTACCAAGGAAAAGATTTCGATGAAGCTAAGAAAAAGTACTACCTACTAGTAGAATTCCCATATCCATCAGGAGATAGTATGCATATGGGTCATACCAGAAACTATTCTATGATGGATGCAGTAGCAAGGCTCCGAAGGATGAAAGGGGAGAATGTGATATATCCAATGGGTTGGGATGCATTTGGATTACCCACGGAAAACTACGCTATTAAGGTAAAAAGACCTCCTCAAGACATCACCAATGAAAACATCGATACCTTCAGAAGGCAACTTAAAAGCCTAGGGCTTTCTTTTGACTGGAATAGGGAGGTAAATACCTCTGATCCATCATATTACAAATGGACACAGTGGATATTTCTCAAACTTTTGGAAAAAGGCTTGGCATACAAGGCTAAAAAACCAATTAATTGGTGTCCAAAATGTAAAGTTGGCTGTGCTAACGAGGAGGTGGTGGATGGAAAGCATGAAAGATGTGGCACGGAAGTCGAAAAGAAGGAGCTAGACCAGTGGGTTCTGAAAATAACGGAATATGCGGACAGACTTGATAAAGACCTTGATCTGACAGACTATGAAGAGAGTGTAAAGGCTAGGCAGAGGAATTGGATTGGTGCTAAGACATGGTATGACATTGGCTACAAAGTAGAGGGAACAGATAAAATTATAAAGGTCTCTACAACAAGGCCGGATACTCAGTTTGGCGCATCTTTTGTTGTCGTAGCGCCAGATCATGAGATCTTACAGGAACTTCTTCAGTACATGCCAGAAACTAATAAAGTGGGGGTTTTGGCGTATATAGAAAATACCAAGAATAAGTCCGATTTAGAGAGAATAAACGAGTCAAAAGAGAAAAGTGGCGCATTCACGGGGCTATACTGTGTGAATAGCATATCTAGCTCAAGGCTGCCAATATATGCTGCGGACTTTGTTCTAGCAACAGTTGGCACAGGCATGGTCGTAGGAGTGCCCGCACATGACAAAAGAGACTTCGAATTCGCTAGTAAGTTCCAACTCCCTGTTGCTAGAGTGATTGAAGGTCCAGATGGGAATAGATCAGAGATAAAGACGATTCAAGACGTCTATGAAGATGAGGGAATGGTCTTTAATTCAGGATTTATGGACAATATCAACAGTATAGAAGCTAGAGAAAGGGTTGGAAAGTATATTAAGGAGCAAGGTATTGGAAATGTAGTTGTGAGATATCACTTACAAGATTGGAACTTTTCAAGGCAACACTACTGGGGTGAGCCAATTCCAGTCATTCATTGTGATAAATGCGGTGTGGTTCCTGTACCTGAGGCGCAATTACCAGTGGAACTACCGTATGTAGAGAAATATGAACCAACAGACACAGGAGAATCTCCACTTGCAAACATGCAGGAGTGGGTTAATATCAAATGTCCGAATTGTGGAGATGATGCAAAGCGCGAAACAGACACGATGCCTAATTGGGCCGGCTCTAGCTGGTATTTCTTGAGGTATACGGACCCAAAGAATTCGGACAAATTCGCAGACATGAATAAAATGGAATACTGGGGGCCAGTAGATCACTACGAGGGTGGTCAAGAACATGTCACATTACATCTGCTTTATTCTAGGTTTTGGCATAAATTCCTGTATGACCAAGGATTAGTACCTACACCAGAGCCATATATCAAGCGAACTATACATGGAATGGTCCTAGGAGAGGGTGGTACCAAGATGTCAAAGTCCTTAGGCAATGTTATTAGTCCAGATAAACTAATCAACGACTATGGGGCGGATATTACTAGGGCATATATGATGTTCATGGGACCATACGAAGGAGATGTCTCTTGGAACACAGAGACGATAAATGGTGTTAGAAGGTTCATTTCCAAATATTATGCCTTTATTCTTAACACTTGGGATAGATCGGCCGAAGTATCTGACGAGAGAGAACGAAGAGCTGTAGCTAAGCTTCTTAAGCGAGTGGGCGATGACATCCTCGCGTTTAGATTTAACACTAGCATTTCGGCATTGATGGAATTCTATAATGGATTCTCCCATAGTAAATTCGCAAAAGAAGATTTAGAAAAACTTATCCTTGTAATTGCACCTGCACTTCCACATATGGCAGAAGAACTTTGGAACCTAACAGGACATGGATACAGTGTACATATGCAACAGTGGCCGGATATCGATGGCAAACTCTTAATTGAGGACGCGATTGAAATCCCAGTACAGATAAATAGCAAAGTAAGGGGGCGAATAACTATAGGTACCAAAGAGGGTGAAAATTTGATCAGGCAGAAAGTGCTGTCAGACAGGGCTTTCTCGCCCTACCTTGAGGGAAAGGAAATAAAGAAATTCATATATGTACCCAACAAGATAGTTAACGTTGTCATATAAGGCTTTCTGCTGAGCTTGAAACTGTTCACAATCTTTGACAAGAGGACCAATTTTTAATATCATTTTACGATAGGAGTGAGATCTAAATTAGCTTTTTGCTAAACACTTTTACTGCCTGCGAAACATGATGAAAATTGACTGCCCAAAACTAGTAAAATCTTCAATCATTTTATCCATACTCCTTTTGGTATTATCCCCTAACGCGGCCCTTGCTGTGAGCAGTGCTACCATTAATTTCCAGGGGAAAATTGTTAGAAATGATACTGGCTATGAAGGGCTCAATGTTACAACAGGTAGCCCTGCGTGTGTTGTAGCGGGTAATGCAAATGATACCTGTGATTTCCGAGCCAGATACTATTCTGCATCTTCAGGAGGAACATTATTTCTTACAGAAGCCTTTTCTAATGCCGAAATAGGGCAATACAATGGCGCATTTACTCTCTCGCTGGGTTCTGATGGAAGTCCAACGGCCGGATCTTACGCGACATTTGATGCAATGATCAAGGGGGTCTCTGATTTGTATGTAGAACTTGGCTTTGCACCTGGTGGGGCGGGTTCGTATACGGAGACGTTCTCAAGGATGCCAATACAAGCGTCAGCATATGCTATTAAGGCAAAGTATGCTACTGGTGCGAATACTGCCTTCCAATTTGATACAGCTGCCAATAGTTCTGGATACACATCTCCAGCTGAGGGAATGGTTTACTACGATACAGGGGACGATGAATTGAAAGTATATGATGGTGCTGCATGGGGAGGTCTAGGTGGTGGTATTGTAGGGTCTCTCTTCACAGATAGTGGAGTATTCACATATCTCACAAGTCATACGGATCATTTTGTATTGGGATCCAGTAGCTATACAGCTATTGGTTCGGATTCGTACGCTACATATCTCTCGGGGCTGGGTTCTAGGGCGCCTCTTTCCTACGATATGACCGCTGAGAGGTTGACACTTTCCGGCTCTCAGGCAAAAACAGGTCTCACAGTGTACTCTGACTACGCATCTTCATCTGCTTGGCCTGTTGCATCGTTCAAGGCAGAGGACAGTGGTTTTGATAACGTGGTGATGCAGATAACGCAGGATGGTACGGGTAATATACTCTCTTTGCAGAAGGGTAGCACAGAAGCATTCGCATTCGAGAATCCTCTTACTTTCTATATTCACCCAAGGACAGATGGTCCTACTGTATCTACGGATCGTCTTTACAACGTAAATGGGACTTTATATTGGAATGGAAGCGCCGTAGCAATTGGTGGCAGTAGCCTTTGGACAGATGGGGGAACATTCACATACCTTACCTCTACGACGGATGACGTAATCATTGGTGGAGATAGTGCGGGGAATGCAAAGTTCTTCTTCGATGTCTCTACTGGGAATCTTGGAATTGGAACAAGTACCCCTGGGGCGAAATTGGATATCGCTGGAGCAAGTTCTACGATATCGAATACTACGGGAGATATAACTATATCCCCTGATGACACAGTTGTTATAAAAGCAAATGACACGCAAACAGACAATCTAACTGAGTGGCAAAACTCTTCTGCTACAGTGTTGAGTTTAATTAACCAGAATGGTTATGCAACTTTTGGAAAAGCTACTGGGAACACAGGCGCTATTCTTACTCTTGGGGCAAATACTACAACTGTAGCACAGATTAATTTAAATTCTTCTGCTGCAGTAGATGTTGCAGCTCCAACTTCTGGCGATATGTGGTGGAATGGAACAAACCTATACTTTTTTGATGGTACCGAAAATGTAGATCTTTTGACAGGAGGAGGCGAGGTATTCTCGGGATATGGCTCAATCAGTAGTGGGGGTTATCTTAATGTTCAACATGATAGTGATACATATAACGTAGTAGGAGATGGTTGGATATGTGTTGGAGGAACAAACGATGAAACTTGCACAGGAGGAAACTGGGAGAGTGTTATGGATTCGAGTGTAACAGTATCGAACGATCTAAGTAATGAATGGGATGATGCAGATCCAGATGGTATCATAAGAACACAGATTAGATTAACTGATGTGGAATTAGCCCCAGGGATTGATGTTGGTACAGGAGCAGATGGAGATATAACAGTGAGTAGTAATACAGATATTAATACAACAAGTTTAATATCTGGAAGAAGTTGTTCTGGTGGAGGTGATGCAGCTAATTACAATATAACGGCTTTTAATGCTGGGGGAACAGAAGCTACACTTAGCACAACTCCAAACACAGGTTGCTTGAATGCTGGAGATGAGGTTTTAATAATTAACTTACAGGGTACTACTAGTGCCTATGGTAATGTCGGAAATTATGAGACGTTAGAGGTTTTAAGCGCAACTGGTACTACCGTTACATTTAAAACCCCAAAGATTAATTACTATGGAGATACTTCTTCGGGTGATACTAACTTGGGCACAGGAACTAGTAATCAAAGAGTAATGTTACAAAGAGTTCCTAATTACAATGATGTAACTGTAAATACCTCAATGACTTTCTCACCTTCAGCATGGAATGGAGCAAAGGGTGGAGTTATGTTCTTTAGGGCCAATGGAACAGTAACTGTTAATGGAAGCATATCTGCAAGTGGAGTTGGGTATAGAGGTGGTTCTGGAGGACCTAGTGGAAGAGAACCTGGAGGATACCTGGGTGAGACATATAACTATGGTGGAACTACAACAGTAAGTGGTGGTGGTACTACTTCAGCAGCTGTATTAGCAGGTGGAAGAGCTGGTCGAGAAGCTACGGCTTCTCCCAATAATGGGTATACAGGTGGTGGTGGTGGTGGTGGAGGTGCATCCACTGGTGGCGGTTCGGGTGATGAGAGTGGTGGTGGTGGTGGTGGTGGTGCTTATGGTGGTGGTGGTGGTGGTGGTGGATCGGGATACTATAGTAGCGGTGGTGGAAATGGTGGTGATGGTGGTAATACCGGTGTATCAGGTGGTGGTGGTGGTGGTGCTGCAACTGGAACTTCAGGGCAGGGTGGAAATGCTGGTTCTGCTGGTACAAATGGTACTCAAGGAACTGGAGGACAGGTGGGTTCTGGAGCAACCTCTGCAAGTGGTGGTGGTGGTTCCAATAGCAATGGTGACTATGGTAGTGCAGGTGCAGGAGGAGGTGGTACATATGGTGTAACAGATCTTTCGAAGTTAATGTTAGGTTCAGGTGGTGGTGGTGGTGGTGGATCGATAAATGGAACTGTAGCTGGAGAAGCAGGTGGTGTAGGGGGTGGGATTGTCACTGTTTTTGGAGCTACGATAGTGGTTAATAGTACAATAGTGTCAGCTGGATCGGTTGGTAATCAGGCTACAAACGGTGGAAATGGTGGAAGTGGTTCTGGTGGATCAATCAAATTAATTGGAAATGCAATAACTCTTGGAACTGGTGTTTCTGCTAGTGGTGGAGCAGCTGCCAATACGGGTAGCGCAGGAAAGGGTGGTGGTGGTGGTGTCGGCCGTATAGCGGTATATTACGGAGCGTCTGTTACTGGTAGTACAACACCAACTTACTCTGGAACTTCAATTGGTTACAATAGTTATGGTATTTACAATAGCCCAGTTATAGCAACACCTAGTGCACAATCATATGACAATTTAAGATGGACAGAGTCGTTAGATACATACGGAGATATATCGATACAAACAAGAAGTGGAAATTCAACAGATTCTACTGATGGAACATGGGAAGCTTGGAAACCATTTACTAGTGATGTAGATTATACAATGCTGAAACATTGTGATACTCATACAGTCTGGTCGGGTACCAATGCCACCGTTGCAGAAGGAGATGTAACAAGAAATGTAGACTTCTTTGAGGACGAAGACGAAGCAACTGCTACCAATATAACAAAAATTACGAGTAGTACAGTTGGTGGCTATGCACAGACATCAATAACTAGTGCAGATCTCTCAGGCTATGACTATATAACAGCCTGGGTTAGAGCGTCTCAGACAGGTAATACCTTAAGACTTGGTATGGGGGAAAGTGTAGCGACAGAGCAGTATGAAGATATTACGGTAGATGCAGCAAATACATGGCAGAAGGTATATTGGGACATCTCAGATATAACTGGTACAAGTAGAGATGGTATAACCGCACTTAGACTAACTAATCAAACATCATCCAGTAACACAATATATGTAGACAATATAAGAGCAGAGAAGCTGCTTACAAATAATGAAGGAGCTACAGTTACAAGCACCCCCAATAACTACTTTCAATACAGAGTAATATTTACTACAACAAATCTAGCTTACCACCCAAGATTGGAAAACATATCAATGACATACAATACTGGATACAGAGTAGTAGTCCAGGATAATAACAATGTAAGATTGTACAACTACTCTGGAGCAACACAGTATCTTAAACTCGTTGTGGCACTCTCTGGGGGTGCAGGGGCTGGTACTTTAGCGTATGTAAATCTTGCACCATCTACAGCACAGGTAGATAGTGTAAATAGCACAAATAGTATTTGGATAAACAAGACGGGAACAGGGGGGAACCTCCTAAAGATGCAAAAAAGCGGAAGTGATATGTTCGTGGTAGATTCAACTGGAAACGCAACCTTTGGAGCGGGATCATCTGGTAATGTTACCTTAACACTTGGTCCGGGAACAGGGTATCAAGGAGCTATCAGATACAATAATTCGTCCGATCGGTTAGAATTTTATATCGATGAGGCTTGGGTTCCTTTAGGTGATATTTCCAGCACAGTTACTCTTTCTGCTGAATATGCAGGGGCAGTGCTTTCTCCAGATGCGACAAACAACACGGGAAGTATGATTTCTGATAATACAGGATCAACATCTAATTCAATGAACTACTATGAATGGAACAGCTCGGTAGCTGCCCTGAATGACTATGATGTCCGCGTAAGGTTTATGTTGCCCTCAGATTTTAATGGGTGGGGTGGTGGAGGAGTAACACTTAATTTTGCAACTGAATCAACAAGTAATGCCAATAACAAGGTTGATATGTACATATACAAAGGAAGCTCAGCAACTGTAGATGGAAGTTCTACTGCGAATGTGTCTAGCTCTGCAGGAGTATGGAGAACGGTGACAATAGCCGGTACAGATTTGAATGAATGTGCTGCTGCAGGGGATGTCTGCGTTGCTGTCGTAAGAATGTATTCCCTAAGTGATAATTATGTTAGGGTGGGGGATATCGCTATCACATATAATAGATCATTGTAATGGTAAAACTAACTGCCCAACAAAAGAAGAATATACTCTTTCTAGGACCTTTAGTTGTCCTTTTAATAAGTACATTAATTTTCTATTTCTTAGTTGTTAGAGTAAAACCAAACGACAAGATATTAACTACTTCCGAGGGGGTTGCTCTCTTTTCAAACGAGAACCCGACGTTCAATGTGGAATTCGGAGACAAAAATGACCCAGACAGACAGTGGGTGAGATTCGAAGCAGAAGCATCAGCTACAAGTCCTTTTGTTTCTGGCAAGAAAAATATTTTCACACAGATTGGAGAGATATTCTCTCCTTCTAAGAAATCTGGCATAGAGATGTCTTTGAGGGGGGTAGATTTCAGTGAAACAGAGGAAACTTCAGATATAGCATATGATCAAGAAGTACAGACAGTTGCAGACCTCTTAGGAACAGAAGAAATTAAAACATCTACAGTACTTGCTGAGATGGGCCGAGAAATAGGCAAAAGTGATGATGATCAAGTTATTTCTAAACAAACAATCATTAATCAGGGTGTAGCTGATGGTATAGATCTTGAATATCAAATATTAACAGGGTTGGGGTTGAAAGAGGAAATAGTCATAAATGATCTAGAAGCTTACAGAAATAGTTGTGATAACGGATGTAAATTACCATTAAACGAATTTGTATTTGATCTCAAGATGGATGAGGGTGTAAGCCTGAAAAAAGGATGGTATACGATTGAAGGGAGGAGCACAGAGACATACTATTTTGTAGATAGTAGAGGAAAATACGTGGCGCATTTTTTGCCCAATTATGCAATAGATGGCTCTGGGGAAAAGACATACAATGTTAATTTAGAGGTATCTGAGGAAAGCGGCGGAAACTATGAGGTTAAAGTTACTGTGGCTTCGGATTGGTTGTTAGAGGAGAATAGGGTTTACCCTATAAGAATTGACCCGAGTATTGTACATGATGATACAAGTGATTTTAGTGGGGGGATATTTAACAGAGCTGAGAGTGTAACGGGACCTAAAATACAGATTAGACCTGATACTGATTGCACAGGAGGGACGATAACAACAGATGGCTTATATAAGGTTCACACCTTTACATCTGGGACGAGCACCTTTTCTTGTGATGCATCGATAATCGCTGAGATATTAGTTGTAGCTGGAGGAGGAGGTGGTGGTTATGGACGCGATCCTGGTAATGGTTGGACATCAGGAGGAGGAGGTGGTGGTGCGGGGGGATATATATATAACTCCTCTTATATCGTTCCAGCTGGAGATAATACCGTGACAATAGGTACTGGAGGGGCAGGAGGAACAGCTTCTGTTGTTCATGGCCAAAATGGAACAGCTTCTGTTTTTGGTGCGATAACTGCTGATGGAGGAGGTGGCGGTGGTGCTTATACTAGCCCTAATGGTAATAATGGCGGATCTGGTGGAGGTGGTGGGGCTGCCGCGGGTAATACTTATGGAACTGGGACTCAAGGAAATAGTGGTGCAGTCGGGGAACCATTTAATGGTAATTATAGAGGTGGAGGTGGTGGTGGTGCGGGTTCGTCTGGAATTGCCGGTGTAACTTCTGGAAATGGTGGCGGAGGTGTTACTTATTCTATATCGGGAACATCAGTTACCTATTCAGGGGGAGGTGGTGGGGGTACATATACTTCCTCTGCGGGAAGTGCTACGGGTGGCGGTGGTGCTGGAGGTGTGGAAAATGCTTCTGGGACTACAGGTACAGATAATTTGGGTGGTGGTGGTGGTGGTGCGGGTGCTGGGACGGGAACTGGTGGAGCGGGTGGTTCCGGGGTTGTAATTATTAAATATATTTTAAGGCAAGGGGAGGCTTCTATATTCGGAGAATACATCTCTCCGTCTATGGATATGGGTGGTAGTATGTCTGGAGCTACTCTGTCATGGACTGCCTCTGGTGTGAATACTGGGAGTGGAGAAACCCCCTACAGTACAACAGGATTAGTAGCCCAATGGGATTTCAATGAAACAAGTGGAACTACAGCAGACAATGAAGGAAGTTGTGGCACGACATGTGATGGTACGCTCACTAACTTTGCTTCTACTGGTTCCCAGGATGCCGCAAACGGTACGGGATGGACCTCAGTTAACAAACGGTGGGGAGGAGCTCTTATGTTTGATGGTTCTAACGATTATGTAAGTGCTGGAGATCAGAGTCAGCTGGAACCTTCAAGTGTAAGTGTTGCTGCTTGGGTTAAGATAATAGCACCACAGGTAGGTGTATACAGAAGGGTTGCTGGTAAATACAATGGTACTACTAACAAGGGATATCATCTTATAATAAATGGTGTTAATGGAGGGGGACCATATTTCCAGGTCGGTAACGGAACTTCTTCCGTTAGTGCTAGCTCTCCTGATTATTCTGTATTCGATGGAGAATGGCATCATCTAGTTGGTACATATAACGGTACAGATCTTAAGATATATGTTGATGGTATAGAAAGAGGAACCAATACCTCTAGCGCGATATCATATGGTACGGAGGCTTTTTGCATAGGGGGAAATTGTTCTACCGCAATACTAAGTTCTGTAATAGATTCTGTTACGGTATATTCTCGTGCGCTTTCTGCTTCTGAAGTACTTACAAACTATCAAGCAGGCAATATCGAATTTCAATACAGGGTTAGTGCGGATAATAGCACATGGAGTGATTGGACATCATATGGTACTTCTGCAAGCGATTTAGCTTGGGAAAGTTTTGATGAGCCATACCTTTACAATACTGATACGACAGGATTAACCGGATATTGGCCTATGGAGGAAACAAGTGGAAGCTCTGTTGAAGATGTAGTTGGTAGTAGCTCTGGAACTGCGACTGGGACAACTATTATTGATGGACTATATGGGAAAGGTAGGAACTTTAACGGTACGAGTGACTATATTTCTATGTCTGATAGTGATACTTTCTCCTTTGGAACAAATAACTTCACTATTGACATGTGGGTTTATCTTACAAACACAACAACAGCTTCGCATGGTCTTTATGTACAGCATACAGATAATAGCAACAGAAACCTTTTTTATATTGAGACAACAGCAATTAAATTTTACGCGATGTCAGGCGGAACTGCTCTTGCTAATTATAGTGGTACGCATGGTATATCAGCAAATACTTGGGCACATGTTGCTATCGTAAGAAATGGAACAAGTTTAAAAATATACGTTAATGGTAATGAAATAACATTAACTGTAACAACTGCGATTGCTTCAAATTCTCTTCCAAATCTTTCATCCGCGCCAAGATGGGGCAGTGCATATTTCAATAGCGCCTGGCGTTATTTGGGTGGATATATGGATGAAATCAGACTCTCTAATACTGCACTTTCGGCATCTGAGATTCAGGATAATTATTATGCAGGTCTTCAGAGATCGGATGTGGTACATTTTAAAGAAGATTCTGTAATCAAATCCGAAGGTGATGGTAGTCGAAGAATCACAGTTGGAAATGGGAATATAGACAAGAACACAGTCGCTCTTTGGCATCTTGATGAAAGAGGAGGAAGTGGTGCATATATTAAAGACAGTAGTGGTAGCGGACTGCACGGTACTCCAACTGGAACGGTATATTCGAATAGCGGCAAAATAGGCGGGGCGAGATATTATGATACGGGTACTACAAGGATAGACATAGCAGATCCTGCTCCTTCGGCTTTGAATTTTACTACAACAGCATTCACAGTTGAAGCATGGGTTAACATTGATGGCTTTTCCTCGGCTCGATACATCACTAACTGTGACAATGGCTCTGTGGGATGGGGATTCTCAGTCAACACATCTGGGCTACTTCGGTTGACTACTCGAGGAACTACGGACAATGAAACTATTGGTACTACGGTTCTTGCCACAGGGCAATGGTATCATGTCGCGGCTGTATTTACCGGTACTGGAGGCCAGAGAAGACTATATATTAATGGAAATCTCGAAGCCTCTGAAAGCTATACGGGTTCGATAACTACATCAACAGTGGCCTTCACTCTTGGGAATCGTTCAACTACATATTACAGAGGGTTTTTAGATGAAATTCGTATATCAAATATAGCAAGAACACAAGATGAAATAGCAAATTCATATAGATTGGGAAGAGATACATATATAAACAAGGCGGTTGAGACGAGGAATCTTTCTTCACTAACCACATTACCAATATATGTTGCAGGAGATAGGCCAGGTTCATATTTTAACTTAACGTGGGGCGAGGAAGAATATTTTAATTATCAAACAGATGCGAATACTGTTGCCTTATGGCATTTGAACGAAGCATCTGGTACGGGTGCATATTTGCTAGATTCTTCCGGAATGAGTAAGCATGGGACACCCTCGGGAACGACATACACTAGTAGTGGTAAGCTTGGAGGTGCAAGAAGCTTTAATGGAACAAGTGATTACATTAGTACAACCGCCACCGGTGTTTCTGGGACGGCAAATAGAACTTTTGAAGCATGGATAAAAACATCTTCAACTGCAAGGCAAGTTGTTGTAGATTGGGGGGGTAGTTTTGTGGCTGGTCAGAGGTTCCTAGTATACGTGGAAGCTACGACTGGAGTTATTTATGTAAGTAATAATACTGGATATGTTGTAGGTACAAAGGCAGTAAATGATGGAAGTTGGCATCATATTGCGGTTGTTTTAAACGGGACAAATAGCACAAATCAGATGATATATATTGATGGCCAAAGAGATGCTATATCTGCTAGTGTATCACAAGCTCTTAATACAGGAGTCTCCCAAGTTACGATTGGAGAAGATACTATGGTAACACCATCTTTCTGGTTTAATGGTTACATTGATGAGGTTCGTATATCAAATACCGCTAAAACAGCGTGGGAAATTAGGGAAGCGTATGAAATGAGCCTAAGAACACATGCAGTAGATATAGAATTTGGAGCATACCTAGCCAGTGGTAACCTCATAACGGGTTCTGGAGACACATCGTTTAGCATAGATGCGACTGTCTATGGATTAGAGGACTTAGGAAGCAGGTTATATGTTGGGGAAAAAGTTATTGTAAAAGAGAACTATGATGGTACAGAATATATAGCCCAAGGTACTGTATCTGCTATAACTGAAAGTACCGGTGCTGTAACAGTCTCTTCTTGGGATACGGGTTCTACATTCCCAAGCGCAGGATATACAGTAAATGCAGATGTATTTAAGTGGCAGAGAGAATATATTCCGATTAAACAAAGGACGTTATCATATGAGGTTAATGAAACAAATCTCCTAACATTTAGGATAACCAATGGAGATGAAGGAAGAAATATATGGATAGATGATTTGAGGTCAACCTCTGGATATCTTTCAGACTATACTGGAGAAGATTTAACCTTTCCATCTAGTGGGAGATATCTCCAGTACAAGGCCATATTTAATACTTGGGACCCGGCTGTGACTCCATATATCAGTCAGGTACAACTCGACTATCAAGCAGCTGGTCCTACGATGGATCAAGTTATGAGGCATGGCAAATGGTTTAACAGTAGTGGTGTTAAACAGCCTTTCTGGTGGGTTGATACTCCCTAATCTTGGCAATTTTTGATAGGTATAGTATAGTGGAGGTTACATATGAGTGGAGTAAAAGATATAGTAAAAGATAACAAGAAGATATTGTTACTAGCAGTCGGCTTGTTGGTCGCATGTGTATTTGGCCTTTATTTAACTAAGAGTGGTGGATTTCTAAGTATGGATACAGAGCTGTCTGACCTTACTAGAGAAACATACTCGCAAGTAGAACAAGTTATGGAAGAAAACATAGATTACAAAGCAATTTTGAAAACATCAGTAGGGGAGATAACCATTGATCTCTTAGAGAAAGAAACCCCATTGACTGTTAACAGCTTCCTTTTCCTCGCAGGCAAAAACTATTTCGAAGATATGATCTTCCATAGAGTCATCAAAGATTTTGTCATACAGACCGGAGACCCTAGTGGTACAGGTACCGGAGGGCCAGGGTATACAGTCAAGAACGAGATTACAGAAAGAAAGTATGCAGCATATGTCGTAGGTATGGCGAACTCTGGAGCAGATACCAATGGTTCTCAATTTTTCATAACCTCTGGAAATATCGCAACATCTAACGCAGCATATATGGATGGTAAATATACAATCTTTGGAGTAGTAACTAAAGGTTTTGCAGTTGTTGATTCCATTGAGAAGGTAGAAACCGATGCAAATGACAAACCAGTTAATGATGTAAAACTAGTATCTGTACAGATATTAGAAAATTAATCAAAGGTTCATAGGCTGTTGGTATAACTGATGTATGTCAGTTAAGAAAACCATTTTTTTGTGTATCAGTTGTTTTGTAGTAGGCCTAGTTTTAGGTTTTCTTTTGGTTAAATATCTTGTCCCAAATATTCAAACACTTGAGGAGAGTTTAAAGGAGGAAAAGGTCTATCAAGTCGAGCATAATGTCTGCCCTGAGGAACAAGCTGCCGATACACAATGTAGCATCTTTGTAGATGTTAGTGGGGCACTCAGGGCCCCAGGGGTGTATTGTTTTGACCCTGGTGATCGAGTAGTAGATGCCGTTAAAAAAGCAGGAGGATTTAGACCAAATACCTCACTAGAATATGTAGCTAGGAGTATCAATCTTTCCAAAGTGTTAGTGAATAATCAGAAGATATATATACCCTCGAAGGAAGAACTAATCTGCGAGCTAAAACCATTTACATTGGAAGAAGATGTAGTTATTCCTCCCAATACTGCAGAAGATACCACCATTCCAACAACAAACGAAACTGATGCTACTACAGACCCGGCAACGGAGGATTGTATAAATATCAACACAGCGAATATAACAGAGTTAGATAGTCTTGTAGGAATTGGACCATCCACTGCCCAAAAGATTATAGATAATCGACCCTATAATTCCCTTCTAGATCTCCTCAATGTCAGTGGAATAGGGCAAGCAACCTATGACAAATTTAAAGATAATATCTGTATATAGTATGTTTCACTCTTTTAAGACTATTCTAAACAATTTAGCAAAAAGAGTGAATGGTCTATGTCGGTATTTGATCGATTTTAAAATTATCACTATTTCCATTTCATACATAATTTTGAATATTCTGATCATCAATATCCTGAGAAACATAGAGAGTGATATTTCAATTGGTTTGATTCTGGGTCTCGTTGGTGTGATTCTTGTCTTGATTCTCACCCATAGAGCCTTGAGAAACATACGCGCCAAGTCAAATCGAACGAAACTGGTTAAAAAGCTGTGTGGGAAATTGTTGTTCTTTCTGAACCTTTTGGTTTTGCTTCTTCTAGTAGGGATATTCACAACACTCCGGCTTTTGCCATTAAATACGAAAGAGAAAGACAATGTCATTGCCGCCGCAAGTTTCACAGCCAAACGGGCCGATTTTGAGGGTATCGTAACATCTGAGATTACTCAGAAGCAAACTTACAACACGATAGAGGTAAAACCATTGTCAGATATATACATAGGAGAAGAGGTATTGGAGAGCAAGAGTCAAAAGTTCCTCATAAAGATTAAAAAATATGAGAATCCAAGAATAGGAGAAGTGTGTAACATAAAGGGTTTGTTTAAAATGCCAGAAAATTTCGAAGATTTTAACTACAAAGACTACCTAAAAAATAACAATATATATCTGTTGATGGAATTTCCAGAGATAGCATGTAGCGGAGAACGAGAAGGGTTCGTATTGCGAAATATATTGGTTGATTTCAAACAAAAGCTTAACCAAATCATATCTGAGAATATGGAGGAGCCACAGTCTTCATTGTTAATGGGAATAATATTTGGGCAGGACAGATTGTTCAGCGAAAAATTCGATAGCAATGTGCGGATGGCTGGGGTGAGCCATATTGTAGCGGCGTCGGGGTACAATATAACGATATTGATATTGGCCGGAAGCAAGCTTTTAAAGTTCTTACCATTGAAGATACGGCTATTCCTACTTCTGTTCTTAATCTGGGGATTTTGTATCCTCTCAGGCCTTTCTCCGTCCATAGTTAGAGCCTGCATAATGACCAGCATAGCCCTCATAGCTATGATCATGGGCAAGAAGAACACCATATACATAACTTTGCCATTGGCTGCGTCTATTTTTGTCCTCATAGAGCCAAGAATAGTCTTTGATGTAGGCTTCCAGCTATCAGTAGTGGCCACCTTGGGATTGGTATATCTTCAACCAGCATTAAGTAATATTTGGAAGAAGGTATTCAAGAAGAGTAGTGGATTTGTTGAAGATACATTGCTTACTACGTTGAGTTGTACGCTTACTACGCTGCCCATAACGATATATACATTCGGTACGGTCTCAATATGGGCTGTGGTAGCCAATTGTCTCATACTTCCTGTAATCGAGAGCACGATGTTCTTGGGAATATTTGGATTAATATCTCTTAAGTTTTTCCCCTTACTATCAGTCCTACTATTCGAAGCTTCCAATGTTCAGCTTAAATATTTCGAACTTGTAGTAAATTTGATAGGCAAGATTGGATGGGGGTATTGGGAATTAGAAAAAGTCGGGATTTTCATACCCATAGTGATATGCGTGTTTTTAATATCGCTTTGTATATATTTCTATCCTGTAGAAGATGAATCTCATAATTTCTATCTTAAAATTTCTGGTTAAGAATTTCATCTTAACTCTTTCGCTAGCCGTCGCTTTCTACAGGCTTTGTGCTATGCAAGCCTCTGTAAGCCCTTCTCTTGTTTTTCTCAATATCGGGCAGGGTGATGCGACCCTAATTCAACAGGATAGTTTTCAAATGTTGGTGGATACAGGAGCAGATACCTCCATCTTGTTTGAGTTGCCCAAGTACATGCCGGCCAATGATCGAACTATAGAGGTGGTCGTGTTAACTCATTCGCATGATGACCATACACAGGGCCTGTTTAACATTCTAAACAACTACCAGGTAGGAACAATCGTGTACGTCTCTCAATGTTTTGAATCAAAAGATTGGGAATATGTAAGAAGCAACTACGAAGATACCCTGTATGATCTGAACGAAGACTGGAAGCTTACATATGGCGATATATCAGCCTCTGCAATATATCCCATTAGTACGAACTGCCACTCAAATGTAAATGAAGATTCCATAGTTTTGGAGGTTAAGATCAAAGAGACCGAGATTTTGTTAATGGGGGACGCGGGATATGAAGCCGAGGAATATTTACTAAAAAATAATTTGGTTGGGCAGGTAGATATTTTGAAGGCAGGACATCATTGCTCGAGATCAGCTACAAGTGATATGTTTCTCAGCGAGATTTTTCCATCAATTGCAATTTGTAGCTGTGGCACAGACAATACTTTCGGACATCCGCATAGTGAAACAATCGATATTTTGAAAAAGCACAATGTGCAATATTTAGAAACACGCCAAGAAGGTAATATTGTATTTACATTTTAAAAAGAGTAAGAATATATGATAGAATGACGGTATAAATAGCTCTTTTGTACCTGTAGCTCAATTGGATAGAGCATTGGTTTGCGGAATCAACGGTTGTCGGTTCGAATCCGGCCAGGTACGCACATCAATATGCACTCGTAGCTCAACTGGATAGAGCATCGGTCTTCGGAACCGACGGTTGCGGGTTCGACTCCCCCCGAGTGCGTTTTAAAATATATTTACAATATGATGGATATAGTTCAAACCATACAAGAGAGGTTAGAGAAAGGAGTTCTAAGCTTAAACAGTAGTTTTAGCAGAGAGAGAATCCAGGTATCGGGTACGGACAATCCAACACATGGTGAATATACTTCAAATATCGCAATGCAGCTTGCCGGAGAACTAAAGAAGTCTCCAAGAGAGGTGGCACAAATCATTGTAGATAGCTTTGAAAAGGGTACAGAGATTGAGAAAGTAGAAATAGCAGGACCAGGGTTCATAAACTTCTATTTGTCCAATTCATATCTCATGGACGAGGTTAAGGAAATTCTTAAACAAAAGGATGATTACTTCAAATTAGATGTTAAGAAGGGGAAGAAGATTGTAATCGAATATACCGATCCTAATCCATTCAAAATACTCCATGTGGGGCATTTGTATACCAACATAGTCGGAGAGTCTTACGCACGCCTACAGGAGGCTCTAGGGGCCGATGTGAAGCGTGCCATATACCAGGGTGATGTTGGATTACATGTAGCCAAAACATTGTGGGGTTTAGAGAAGAAAATGAATGACGAGAATGTTGAGTTTGATGGTTTAGAAGCATTGGATTTAACAAGTAGGGTTAAGTATTTAGGTGAAGCATATGTACTAGGAAGCGAATACTATGACGAGAAGGAGGATGGACAAGCACAAGAGGAGATAGATAACCTGAATTACTACATATTCTCCTTGTGTGTACCTGAACTCCCGGAGAAGGATTTCAGTATTTACGAAAAAAGAGATATCAAAGAGAAGTTTCTAAAGGGAAGAGAGTGGTGCATGGAATATTTCGAAACCATATACAAGAAATTGGGTACTAAATTTGACTATTACTTCTTAGAAAGCGAAACCAGCAGTATTGGATTAGACATGGTTATGAAGAATATGGAGAAGATATTTAAGCGAGATGCGGGCGCAGTCATATATGAAGGAGAGGAATCAAAAGGCCTACATACAAGGGTTTTTGTAAACAAGCATGGTATTCCAACGTACGAGGCGAAGGATTTGGGATTGGCCATAAAGAAGGGGGAATTAATCGACTATGACGAATCGATTATTATTACGGGTAAAGAACAAGCTGGATATTTCAAAGTGGTATTGGATGCTTTAAGCAAGATAGACAAGGACTTAGCAGAGAAGACTACGCATATTCCTCATGGTTTAATTAAGTCAGTAGAGGGCAAGAAATTGTCTAGCCGTAAGGGTGTAGCAGGAGCTGAAGAATTGATTGATACTACTGCACAACAGGCTATGGAGATGATGAAGGAGAATGGTAGGGTTACTGAGGGTATTGAGGAGAAGAGTCTTAAAATCGCTATTGCAGCTATTAAATATGCATTTCTTAAGGTTGGAGTAGGTAGCGATATCGTTTTCGATTCTACCAAAGCTTTAAGTTTTGATGGGGACACTGGTCCATATCTCTTGTATGTGTATGCGAGGTGTAAATCTTTGTTAAAAAACAATACAGAATTGGAAAATGGAGGAGATATTAGCGTCGATATCCTTGGAAACGCTGCAGTGAAGAGCCTGGTCGAGATGCTTGGCAAATCAAAATGCATACTGCTTAATTCGGGTGTAAACTACTCACCATCAACATTGTCCCAGTATACCTTCGATCTTGCACAATCTTTTAATAATTTCTACCAACAGGTTTCTGTATTAGAAGCTCCAGAAAAGGATAGGGCGTCTTTGTTAGCAATCGTACAAGCTACAATGCTAACGATGAAGAATGGGTTAGAACTACTTGGCATAGGGGTAGTGGATGAGATGTAAATGCTTACGGGGTGTAGTTCAGTTGGCTAGAACGCTACGTTCGGGACGTAGAGGTCGCTCGTTCAAGTCGAGTCACCCCGAGATTCAGATAATCATTAGATGTGGAGAAGTATGAAAAAGAAGAATACCTCCTAAGTCATCCGACAAAGGAGGTATTCCTATGTCTTCATGTTACCAAACCTTCCTTTTAGAATCAAGAGATCCTTCGATTTTGTAATTACCAGTACAGTTTTGATGGCATTTCGTAAACTTGCTTCTCTTTGAACCTTTAATAATGCCTTTGATTCTGACATTTTGCATTGATGTAAATCAATGATGATGTGCTTAGATTGCTTGGAAGCGTGCTGGATTATATGCTCTATGGTGTATTTTCCATTCCCTTTAGGAGTTTTGATTTCCCATTTCTTGGCACACATTTCAATATCTGGTGAGGTATGGTGCAAATCCTTGTTAATAGCGAGAAAGAGAATATCATAGCCAAGATTAGCGAAATAATCGCCTACTTTATTCTCTTCGTAATTGGGCGAAGCTCCAATTTCCTTGGTTATGATTCCTTTCTTCATATAGAAATTTTAGCACAACGTTTTTGTGGAAAATGATTTACTAATGAAATCAAAATAAAAATTATGAAATGCTAGACAACTGTCCACAAGCTCCCTTAATATCACTTCCATAGGAATATCTTAATGTATTAGTAATCCCTCTGCTATCCAATACCGCTTGGAATCCCTCAATCCTTTTTCTAGTACTAGGTTCATAGGAAATACCATTAACCTTGTTAAAGTTAATAAGGTTAACAAGTACAATCTGATTCTTAAGTAACTTAGCCAATTCCTTAGCACACTCAGGAGTATCAGTAATATCTTTAAGCATCAAATACTCATAGGTTATCTTCTTGTTCCTCTTCTTCTGATCCTTAATCAACACCTCCATGAGCTTGTCTAGAGGATTTAACTTCGCAACAGTAGGCATAAGCTTCTCACGAAGCCTCTGATTAGGAGCATGAAGACTAATGGCAAGATTAACACCAGTATCCTTCTTCAAAAACTCTTCCAATTGAGGGATATATCCAGAAGTAGATACTGTAATCCTCCTAGCACTCATTGCCATCACATTGCTATCTGTTAACAAATTGATAGATTCAGAGACACTTTTTAAATTGAGTAGAGGCTCACCCATACCCATATACACAATATTGGTAATCTTCTCACCAGTAGCTTTCAACTTCCTTTGGAAATACATAATCTGATCCATAATCTCATGAGTAGAGAGACTTTTGTTCAAACCCATTCTCCCAGTAGCACAAAATTTACAACCCACAGGGCAACCACTCATACAACTAATACACACGGTAATACGGTCTTTGTTGCGCATCAACACACTCTCAACAGGAAACCCTTCCTTAGTATTTGCTAACACCTTTATGGTCTTGTGATCCGAAGAGGGGAATTCAGTAAAATTTTCTAATTCAGTGAATGGAACCTCTGCTTTAAGCTTTTCTCTTAGGTCTTTAGGCCAATTTGTAAGCTCGTCCCATGAAGAAATTACCTGTTTGAAGTACTGGTCATATAGCTGTTGAACTCTGTAACCCTGGACATTGTTATTTTTAAGAAATCGTTTAAACATATGATTATTTCTTCAAGATTTGTTTTTTAACAAAACTTTCTCTCCAGTTTGTGTCAGGAATTAAGTATTTACCTTGTTCTTGTTCAGAGAGACTATTGTCGTAGAAAGGCCAGAACTCAACTGTAGGGTATGAACCACCACCTCTTGCTTCGCATGGCCCTCCGTGATATCTGAAATCTATGGCATGGCTAGCATCATGCTCTACAAGATTTTTCGGCTCTGTAGTTATGGCTTTAAATATACAATCGCGACCTTTAGAATCCTTGAAAGAATGTATCACAAACACGAAATCTCTCTCTGGATCAAGCAATGTCTCAGTGTTATCCGGAGTTAGAAAGTTAGCAGGGTCAAGGGCTTGTTTCCAAAAGGTGTCCTGTTGTTCTCGATTCCTCTCATATCGAGAGTATATTTGCCTTGATACAACAGCTAATACGGGCCACGAAGCACTCTCCCATTCAGCTTCAGTGAGATCTTCTATACTACCCTTAATATCGTCTCTGACTTCGTTTTCGTACTTGTTATCATCTTGGTTATCCATAGGTTGATTATACATTTTTATTTCTTCAAAGTATATTTACAATGCTACAAATGATATATACAATGAAGTAATAACATATGAACTATTGCCCAAGATGGTTATTGGAGCTACACACAACGGTTACATTGCCCCAAAGGGCTGGAAACCTAAGGATCCCGATGAAAAGTACATCATTACATACCTGGATATTGAGCTTGCAGATGGTATTGGTATTGAGAAATTCGAGGATGTTGTAGCTGCATGTGCTGCAGAAAGCTCCACTGGAACATGGACAGATGTATATTCTGGGCGTGATTCAGGTGTAAAAATGGCAGACAAGCTCAAAGCAGTGGCTTTTGATTTGGATCCGAACAGTAAGACATTTAAGATAGCGTACAAAAAGGAGCTATTTGAGATAGACAATATGTCAGGGATACTAGCAGGAGTTGTTGGGAATATCGATGGGATGAAGATGCTGAAGGCATTTAGGTGTTTAGATATTCGATTCCCAAGGGATATAGTTCAGGCTTTTCAGGGTCCGCAGTTTGGTATTGATGGTATGAGAGAGCAATTACATGTTGAGGAAGGGCCTCTTCTTTGTACAGTCCCTAAACCAAAAGTAGGGCGTACAGCCAAAGAACAGGCGAAGTTGGCAGAGATACTTTTTACTGCTGCAAATGCGGAATACCATGGTATTAAGGACGACGAAAATTTAACAAGCTTGAAATTCAATACCTTTGATGACAGGTGTGAGTTGATACACAAGGTGCAAAGAGAGGTCGAGAAAAAAACAGGTAAGAAGAAGTTCTACCTATGTAATGTAACTCATTCCAATCTCGACATTATGATCCAGCGTGCAGACAAGATTAAGGCGCAGGGTGGGAGGTGGATGATGATGGATATCATTACTACTGGATTCAGTGCTATTCAAACAATGAGGATGAGAAATCCGGGTTTAGCAATACATGCACATAGGGCGATGCATAGCCTTTTTGATAGGGAGTCTGGACCAGGAGTGTATGACAAGGGCGAAATCAAAGACTTTTCCATGTCCATGATAGTGACTGCTAAAATCATGAGAATGTTGGGTGTTGATTCGCTTCATGGAGGAGCACCTAATACTAAAATGGAGAACTACGGTGAGCCAAAGCTCATTCGAGATACATTACAGCTAGATATCACCCCAGAGTCGAGTATGACACTCGGGCAGAATTGGTATGGGATGAAACCAGTATGGCATGTCGCTTCTGGGGGATTGCATCCAGGTACAATACCTGAGGTTTTACATCAACCTGGGGAAGACATCATGATCCAAGTAGGTGGTGGAGTTCTTGGGCATCCATGGGGCATAGAGGCTGGAGTAGAGGCTGTGGTACAAGCAAAAGATGTAGCATTGGGCAGGGGAAATATGGAACAATGGATAGTCGAACATCCCGATACAGCATTGGCCAAAGCTGCACACCATTGGGGTTTCGGTCCTAAGATTGTTTAAATTAATGGATAAATAGGGTACAATAACGGATTATGGCAGACAAAGGAATCACACCAAGAGCACAAGATTTTTCTCAGTGGTATTTAGATATCATAGAGAGGGCAGAATTAGCAGAGAACTCATCTGTTAGAGGTTGTATGGTCATAAAGCCATACGGATATGCGATCTGGGAAAATATTCAGAAAGAATTAGACAAAAGAATTAAAGAAACTGGCCACAAAAACGCATACTTCCCATTACTCATCCCTAAATCATTCTTTACCAAGGAAGCATCCCACGTAAAAGGATTTGCTAAGGAATGTGCTGTAGTTACACACTACCGATTGAAAGAATCGCCTGATGGGAAAGGTGTTGTAGTCGATGAGACTGCAAAGTTAGAAGAAGAATTGATCATTAGGCCAACATCAGAGACCATAATCTACGATACTTTCTCTAGATGGATCACATCATGGAGAGATCTTCCAATGAAGATAAATCAATGGGCAAATATTGTTAGATGGGAGAAGAGAACTAGGCCATTCTTAAGAACTACGGAATTTTTGTGGCAAGAAGGGCATACAGTATATGCAACAGAGGAAGAGAATATCAAGGAAGTAAAGGATATGCTCCAAATGTATGTTGATTTTGCGAGAGATATGCTAGCTATGGATACATACTCTGGGAGAAAATCAGAGAGTGAGAAGTTCGCAGGTGCCGTAGATACATATGGAGTAGAAGCGATGATGCCGGATGGTAAATCGTTGCAGTTTGGTACCTCTCATGACCTTGGGCAGAACTTCGCAAAGGCATTTGATATTAAATATGCAGACAAGGATGGTACTACAAAGATACCTTACCAGAATAGCTGGGGTGTAAGTACTAGGATGATGGGGGCGTTAATAATGACACACAGTGATGATAGTGGGCTTGTATTGCCTCCTAGTATTGCTCCAATTAAAATAGTTGTAGTTCCAATATTCAAAGATGAGAACAAGGATGTAGTGCTTAAATATTGTGAAGGTATCGTGGAAGAACTGAAAGTAGAGATAGGGGATATTGAGTTCGATGTTAGAGATTTTGTTTCTCCAGGGTATAAGTTTAACGAATGGGAGAAGAAAGGTGTACCTGTGAGATTAGAAATAGGTGAAAGAGATATCCAAGGAGGTGGTGCTACAATGGTTCGGAGAGATACAGGTGAAAAAGTATTTGTAAATCGTGACGAAGTTCTAGAATATGCAAGAAACATACTAAATGAAATTCAGAATGAATTACTTAATAGATCTCAATCAATTATTCGTAATAATACTCACACGGTAGAGTCATACGATGAGCTAAAATCGATGATGGAATCGGGTAGAGGGTATGCAAAAGTATATTGGTGTGGGAATCCAAAATGTGAAGAGGGTATCAAGTCAGAAACTAAGGCTACGACTAGATGCGTTGCATCTGAAGGTGTCTCTGGGAAGTGTATCTACTGTGGGGGTGATTCTAAGGAAGCCTGGTATATAGCCCAATCTTACTAGGTGAAACGAAGCGAAAACATTAAATTCCTATAGGTTAAATAATGTTCACATTGAAGGAGTCAGCACTATTCTCAAAAAGATCTGTTACTAAGTTCGGCAGTGGAGTAGGCGTTGATAGCGTAGTGTTTCTTCAATATGTACCTATTCTTTACACCCTGTCTCATCGCGCACCCTGTAGTATTTTGCGACAAAAAAGAGGTCAAAAGTTTCACCAGTCTAGCCTTCTAGGTATTTCTTCAAATATCTTCCAGTCCAACTTTGCTTATTTTCCATAACTTGATCAACGGTACCCTGGGCGACAATGTAACCACCCTTATCTCCACCCTCTGGACCAAGATCAATTATCCAATCGGCGAATTTTATGACATCTAAATTATGTTCCACACACATTACAGTGTGTCCTTTGTCGACTAATCCTTTTAGCAATGTAAGTAGTTTATCGATATCATGGTAATGAAGACCCGTGGTAGGTTCATCAAGTATATACATTGTATGTCCACGAGACATCTTAGATAATTCTTTAGCTAATTTGATCCTTTGTGACTCTCCACCAGAAAGAGTAAGGGCAGATTGACCTAACTGTATGTATCCAAGTCCTACATCATTGAGAACTGACAACTTTCGCTTTATTGCTGGGATATTCTTGAAGAATTCCAATGCCTCTTCTACGGTCATGCCCAATACTTCTGATATGTTTTTACCTTTATAATCTACCTGAAGGGCTTCCTCGTTGTATCTTAGGCCATTACACGTGTCGCATGTGATATACATATCAGGTAGGAATTGCATTTCAATCTTTATCTGCCCATCTCCTTGGCATTTCTCACATCTTCCACCTTTAGCATTGAAGCTAAACCTGCCTGCTTTGTAGCCTCTGGCCTTCGATTCGTTCGTATTTGCAAATATCTCCCTTATGGCGGTAAAGACACCGGTGTAAGTGGCAGGATTTGAACGTGGAGTTCGACCTATAGGCGATTGATCTATGTCGATAATCTGATTAATTTTCTCCACTCCATCGATCGTTTTATACTGTCCTTCCAGTTGTTTTGAATGCATAACTTTGTTCATCAGTACTGGGTATAGCGTATCGTTTATCAATGAAGACTTCCCACTGCCAGAGACACCAGTTATACAGATAAATTGGTTTAGCGGGATTTCTATATTTATGTCCTTTAAATTGTGAGTAGTGAGACCAGTAAGTTTTAGGAAGTCAGTTTTACCAGCTTTTACCAGTTGCTTTATATCTTGCCCGACAGAGAGCTCTTTGTTGAGATACTTGGCAGTGAGCGACCCGCTATGCTTGATATCTTGTATAGTACCTTCTGCTACTACCTTTCCACCATGCTTACCTGCATTAGGGCCTATATCGACTACCCAGTCAGCTCGTCTTATAGTTTCTTCGTCATGTTCGACCACTATGACAGAATTGCCGGTATTACGCAGATTCTCGAGCGATTTTATCAATTTTGAGACATCTCTTTGGTGTAAACCAATGGAAGGTTCGTCAAGGACATAAAGAACCCCTGTGAGTCCGGTACCTATCTGAGATGCTAATCGTATTCTTTGTGATTCACCGCCTGAGAGAGTGGTAGCTTTTCTAGAAAGGGTTAAATAGTCCAATCCTACGTTGGTTAAGAAGGTTAGTCTTGAAAGAATTTCCTTCACAATAGGCTTCGCAATTTCTGCTTTATTACCTTTTAACTCTAGTGTAGTGAAGAAGGTTATTAAATCATTGATTGGAGTATTGGTTACCTCGTCTATATTCTTGTCTTTTATGGTTACTGCCAATGTGTATGGTTTTAGTCTCTTGCCATTACATGCGTCACATTCTCGTTCGACCATGTATTTCTCTGTCTCTAACCTTGAATAATCAGAGGAGGTCTCCCTATATCTTCTGTTCAACTCGTTTATGACTCCTTCATATTCAGCATCATACATTCTTGTTCTTCCGAATCTGTTGGTATATTGAATATTGTATGTTGGATTTGCACCTTTGCCATAGAAGATGAGGTCAAATATCTCAGGAGAGTAGTCTTTTATCAGGGTTTTAAGATCAAAATGATGTTCTACAGCGACACTTTGTAAGATCTTCAATGTCCATGAATCTTTGCTTGTTCTGTTGCTCCATGGGAAGATTCCACCTTCCGATATGGTCAAATTCGGGTTGTAGAGTAGGTTAATATCTAATTCTTTAAGTATTCCTAGGCCTACACACTTAGGACATGCACCTTCTGGGGCATTAAACGAAAAGCTGGCTGGAACTATTTTAGGGTATGATATGCCACAGGTTGGACATGTGTTGTTTTCAGAGAAGAAAAGGGGGTCTTCTCCCTCTATTAATACCTTTACTTCTCCATTGGACTGAACTGTTGCAAGCTCTATGGCGTCAGTAAGACGTTTTTGTTCTACATTTTTACCATCTAATCTGTCTATGATGAGGTCTATATCGTGTTTTTTGTATTCCTCAAGCTTAATATTTTCAATATCATCAAGCATATATGTATTACCATCAACGATTATTCTGAGAAACCCTCGGGCTAATAATTTCTCAAACAGGGAAGAAAACTCTCCCTTACGGTTCTTTATCAATGGTGAAACCACCTGGAACTTTTTCGCGGATCCCTTGAGGTGGGTGAGTATCTTTTGTGTTATTTCTTGTATAGTTTGAGCTTCAACTGGAGTATGACAATTTGGGCAATGGGCGATGCCGATATTTCCATACAGTAATCGAAGATAGCTATATATCTCTGTGATTGTTCCTACGGTAGATCTAGGATTGGATCCTGCGGTCTTCTGGTCGATTGAGATGGCAGGGGAGAGACCTTCTATGGAATCTACATCTGGCTTCTTCATGACGCCTAGAAACTGCCTTGCATAGGACGAGAGAGACTCTACATATCTTCTTTGTCCTTCTGCGTAAAGGGTGTCAAAAGCTAAGGATGATTTTCCACTACCTGAGACGCCAGTAATGACTACTAGTTTGTTCTTAGGGATATTAAGAGAGATATTCTGAAGATTATTCTCTCTTGCACCTATTATTTTTATATATTCTTGTTTCATTGCAATGTAAATTATACCACGGAAAAGCTATATATATAATCCTATAGAAAAATGAAATTCCATTGGAAATGTGATATATTTATGCTAAGCTTAGCTTATAAATAAGCACCTGTAGCTCAATCTGGATAGAGCAACACACTCCTAACGTGTAGGTTGTCGGTCCGACTCCGGCCAGGTGCGTATTAGTGAATTTCAAGTTCTGTAATAGAGAGTTTGCTTTCCTCATCTTTAGTGAAAGTGAGTAGGGAGCTCTTGGAATCTCGAATCAAGAAAGATATTAGATTTCCAGGTCTTGCAATATATGCTTTGTTATCACCATCCATCTCTGATATATAGATCATCCCATCTTGCAGATATGAGATATTCATTGAATCTGTGAGCCAGCCAATATCTGTGGTTTTTGATATCTCGGCAATATTCTTAATAGCTTTTGACCCGATAGTCGTTGTGTGATCACCCTCAGTTTTGTTAAATGTAAATATACCAATCTGGTTATCATCTTGGAATATTAACTTCTCGAAGTCGGTGTTGAAGGCAATGAGTTTTGCAGGATATGCGGAGATCATTATGAACTTTTGTGTTTGTATGTTGAACCAATATGTTGCTAAGCTTGTCTTAATATATACTCCTTGTGATTTTTGGTTGACATTTATATCTTGAATCTCTCCTGCAGAGAGGGTACTCTCGGGGGATGAAGAGAATTCCAAGAATGAGAAACCATTCTCTCGATACTGTTTTATATATTCGTCTGATTTGTAGAAGTAGAAGTTGTCTATGAGATATTTGGTATTGTCGCCACTTAGTTCTACCTGTTTGAGCTGGTATGAATATATACCTTCAAGTTGTTCCTTGGATTGTTCTACGACATAGAAGAACCCTTGATCGTCAGTTGTCCAGACATATTTTTGAGAACTTAGTTTCGGAAGCAATGTTGTGGTCTGGTTTAGTTTTGTATCATAGGAATATATTCCTGCCGTGGAGTCTAGCATGAGATAGTTATTATCCTCTGACCAGGTAATGTTGTATGTTTTGGAGGCGTCGATATTGAGAACTTTGAGATTCGTTAATTGGGATAGTATCTGGGTATTTAGGAGATAGTACTGGCTTGTAGTTTCCGTGGCGATTGTGAGTAATGCTTGAAGTCCATTAGGAGATGGCAAAATTTCAATATTATTATTGTCCAATTTCAATATCTCAGAAGGATTGGTTGTGAAGTCCCACAAAGCAGGGTTCAATGAATATTCCCAGAGGGTATACCCACTAACTTCTTTTGTTAGAAAGAGTAGGTGGTCATTATTCTCATTAAGCCAATACTTCTCTATAGTCCCTGGTGATGTCCAGAGTGTCGTATACCTAGGTTCTTGTTTGATTAACCATGGGAATATGGGGGTAGATTTACCTTCCACTATCTCAATGTCCTTTTCCCAGTTGTAATAGCCATCTTTCTTGACGGTGATACGGTATGTACCAATTGGAACACTGGTGCTTTTAGGTGTTCTTCCTATTAATTCTTCATCAACATATACTTCTGCGTTGGCAGGGGAGCTTTCAACATTAATAACTCCGGTTTGGGTTAATTCTCGTTTGAAAATATCGAACCTATACCCATTGGCATAGAAATAGATAACAGTGGCTACTAAAAAGAGGAGGAGGGTATATAATATGGGGAAGAGGATAGAACCAATATGTAATTTAACTTTGGTCTTGGGAGACGTTTTCATTCGAAGAGTATAGCATAATGGGTACTAAGTTTGTTAGAATAGAGATTATGGAAGCAAAGAAAAGAATTCTAACGGGGGACAGACCTACAGGTCAGTTGCACATAGGCCACTATTTCGGGTCTTTACAAAGCAGGGTGAAATTACAAGATGAATATGAGGAGTATATAGAGATTGCAAATATACAGGCTTTGACAGACAATTTTGATAATCCAGGTAAAGTAAGAGAGAATATTGAAGAACTTCTTTGTGATTACTATGCTTGTGGAATTGATTTCGACAAGGCAACAATATTCATACAGAGTGAGGTTCCAGCAATCCACGAGATTTTTGTTTACCTTGCTAACTTTGCGACGGTTCAACAGATACAACATAATCCAACCATAAAGACAGAGATGGCTCAGAAGGGTATGGAGGTTTCTACTCCTTTGGGTTTTTTCATTTACCCTATACACCAAGCTGCAGATATTCTTTGTGTTAACGCAGATTTGGTACCAGTTGGTAAGGATCAGGCTCCTATGATTGAAGATACAAGAGTATTGGCTAGAAAGTTTAACAGTACATATAAAACAGATATTTTACATCAACCTCAAGCTTTGTTCGGTGTTGAGGCAAACATTCCTGGTATTGATGGCAATGCAAAAATGGGTAAGAGTTTGAACAATGGAATATATCTTGCAGATAGTGAGGAAGAATTAAGAAAGAAAGTATTTAAGATATATACAGACCCTGGAAGGGTACATGCTACAGATCCAGGCAAGATTGAGGGGAATGTTGCATTTACATATTTAGATCTATTCTCTAAGGATGCGAATGAAGTTGAGACTATGAAAGAGAGATATCGAAAGGGGACAATAAAGGATGTTGAAGTTAAAGAAAGGTTGTTTGAAGTTATGAATGAGTTCCTTACTCCGATTAGAGAGAAAAGGAAAGAAGCAGAATGTATGAAAGCAGAACTAATGCAGAAGGCTTTGGAAGGGAGTAAGAAGGTTTCTGGTATTGCAAGAGGTGTTGCAGATCAGATGAAGAAAGCGATGCAGTTAGAGTTTTAAGTGATAATAGATAACTTGTAGTATTTAGTCTAATCATATGTTTTTAAAGAAATTAGGTATAGACCTAGGTACAGCAAACTCAGTGGTGTTTGTACAAGGTGAAGGTATTGTTTTTGTAGAACCTACAGTGGTGGCTATAGATGTTAACAACTTCACCGTTATAGCTGTTGGTACCGAAGCTAAAGAGATGATTGGTAAAACTCCTGAGAATATTGTTGCCAAAAGACCTCTACGAAATGGTGTCATAGCTGATTCTAGAGTTACGGAGGCTTTACTTAGATATTTTTTTGACAAAGCTTTGGGTAAAGCAAGATTTTTCAAACCAGATGTAGTAATTAGTGTCCCTGCTGGTATTACATCAGTAGAGGAAAGAGCAGTACTTAAGGCTGCGAATGCAGTTGGTGCTAGAAATGTCACATTACTTCCCGAACCATTGTTGGCTGCACTAGGAGCAGAGATGCCGATAAATACATCTTCTGGAAATATGATTATAAATATGGGTGGTGGAACTACTGAGGTTGCAGTTATCTCTCTTGATGGAGTAGTGGAATTTGAATCTCTTAGAGTAGCAGGAGACGCAATTAATGAAGCAATCATCTCATATATGCGTAAAAAGAAGGGCCTTTTAATTGGAGAACAGACTGCAGAGAAGATAAAGATAAAGATAGGGTCAGCACTAGAGGTCAAAGATCCAAGACAGATGGAAGTTAGGGGTCGAGATGTTGGAGGTGGTATGCCAAAATCAATCGTTGTTGATTCCAATGATATTGCTAAGGCTGTTGAATGGCCTTTAAGGAACATTATAAAGAGTATTCAAGCGGTATTAGAGAAAACACCCCCGGAACTATCGGCCGACATTATAGACCGTGGCATGGTCATGAGTGGTGGTACCTCCTTACTTAGAAATTTAGACAAGCTTTTCTCTCGTGCTACAGGAGTGCCTTCCCATGTCGCAGATGATCCACTTTTTTGTGTTGCAAAAGGTACGGGTATAGCCCTTGACCTAATAGAAACAGGTACTAGAAAATTCGCTTTTAACAGAGATTTCAGAAGATAGTTTTAATCTTCTCTAACATATATAATATATCCCATGGAAATATTCAGTAGAAAAAGGAAGACTTTGAAGTTGGACGAAGTCACTAAATTACTTAGTGAATTAAGAATACCAACAGCATTAGTATTTACACCTACCAATTTAGAAACAGAAAAGAAGAAATTCTTTGAAAGTGAGACTTACAACCCTGTATTTGAGTATAGAATTGTAAAAAACAATAATAAGGAGATATTAAAGAAACTCGCTTACGTTAAGGAGATTGTGGATGTTGATCCTCGTATCTCTGATTTCTACCTTCAGTTGATTGATTCAAAAAGAGAAGCGAGTGACCTAATGCATGCTGTTGGAGACAACGAAAGTATTACAGATATCTCTGTGCATAGGTATGGTAAACCGAGTGACAAGTTGTTTAGAAATGCAGCTCGGGTACTTAGAGGTAAGATGGATAGCTACAATGTAGTGAAGGATGATGGAGCGAAAAAAGGTGATGTTCTCTACTATGATGACATTGTTAAGGTTTTCAATATTGTATTCCAGGAGTTAGGTTTAGAGGGTTGGTCTGTTAACAAGTCTATAAATATATCAAAGAATGGTGTAAAGGTTGGTGTTAAGAGGAAGGAGATATTGGTAGATGAAAATATTGAAAGAACCAAATTCAAACTGAGAAAGACATTGATACATGAGGTTGGTACCCATGCTTTGAGAGCATACAATGGTCTTAAATGTGGTTTTGATGCTTTTAGTAACGCTAATCTTCCCGAGTATCTTGATGTTGAGGAGGGTTTAGCTACATGGAATGAGAGTAATATGGGTCTTCTTACAGACAAGTGGTTGAAGAACAAGGCTGCTCTTACATGGGCTATATATCTTGGTGAGGATCTTTCCTTTAGGGAGCTTTACAATGTTCTTTTAGCTGTTTTACCTAAATATTCTGCATTTGATGTTACATATCGTGTTAAGAGAGGTTTAGGTGATACTCATGATAGGGGTATATATTCCAAAGATATTGCATATTTCAGAGGTTTTAGAAAAGTTAAAAAGAAATTGGAAGAGAATCCTAGGTTGTATAATCAATTGTATGCAGGAAAGATTACATTTAAACAGTGTGAATGGGTAGAGGATGGGTTGATACCTATGCCAAATAATGTACCAAACAAAGAAAAATGGTTAGAGATATTTGAGAAGGCGGGGATATAGGCCTCTCGGTTTTCTTTTTGATATTTACAAAATGCATATATCTGTTAAGATTAAAGACATAAGATTATACATGTAATTATTAGAGCTTATAATCTTATGTCTTTAATCTTAACAGATATAAGATTATAAGCTCTAATAATCTTATGTCTTTAATCTTAACAGATATAAGATTATTAGAGCTTATAATCTTATGTCTTTAATCTTAACAGATATATGCATTTTGTATATATCTGTTAAGATTAAAGACATAAGATTATAAGCTCTAATAATTACATGGATAATCCAAATCAAGGTCAGATAGAGAATTTCAGACAAGAGACGGATCCGAGCTATGCTATTGGAGTTGAGAGCATAGAGCAGGGAGCTTTTTACGAACATTTCTATCACGAATTTACTAAAGCCGCAGGGGATTTTGTTTCTATTGAGCTTCAAGAAAATCTAAGACATGCAAGACTCTTAATTGGAGGTTGTGGAAGTATTGGAAGCCCTGTTGCTACAACAGCTACCAGATCTGGTATGGAAGACATAGTAATGGCAGATCCGGATGTAGTAGAAGAAAGTAATCTTGCAAGGCAAGATTATACATATGATCAAGTATCCGTAAATAAGTCAGTTGCGTTAAAAGATAACCTCAAAAAGATAAATCCATATCCTGATTTCAAAGCGGTACCTGAAGGTATAACTGAGGAAAACGTTGAAGAATTAGTGAAGAATGCGGATATATTATTTGATGGAATAGATATCAGAGCTTCCGATATGATGTATAAATTCCATGAGTATGCCGCTAAATACAAGAAACCTGTGATTGTAGGATATGATCTCGCAGGGACAGCAATGCTCGCTATATATCGTTATGATAAAAAAGATATGGCTCCGTTAAATGGAGATATCTCTCCTGAGACGATGGATCAGTTTAGAATGGTGAAGAGTGCGTACAAAGAAGGAAGGATCTCGGAAGCGCAGTTTCTGGATTATGTAAACCATACTTTGACAGGGGCGATTAATCCTTTCAAAGTGCCAGTAGAGCAATTTACACAATTGATAAACAAGAAAGAGGGAGAAACGAGGACCCCACAAATGGGTACAACATCAAGACTCATTGGAGCTTTGGCAGTAGAAACGATGAAGCAGATACTTTTAGGTAACGAAGTGAAGGAAGTGATTGCAATTGATTTGCCAACGGCAATAAGGAAATTGAATCCTAGTGTATTAAGAAAAATAGGGTTAATGTTAAAAACCTTGGATACTATTAAGGGTCGGGGTAAAGAAGTAAATGCAATGTTAAATAATTTAAACCAAGTTTAGAATGTTTATGGATACAGATAATACAAGTTCTCAAACGTTAGCCCAAGATACATCTGCAGAAACTGAAACAAAGTGTTGTGAGGCTGTTACAATTGAGGATCAGATAGGAAGACTAGAGGTCGTGACTGAAAGATATAATATAGAAGGATACCTAGCAGATATCTCTACAGTAGAAGTAAATGATGTTCCTACAGAAGAGCTTCTGGCTAAGGGAGGGTTGGAGATTCTGAGAAGCAGGTTAACACCAGAGCAAGATAAAGAATTTTTGCAAGAGGGGATTCTAGTTGAACATAATGGAAGATCCTTGTATATAGATAAATATCATTTCAACTCTGTCCCTTTTGTAGTGAAGCAAGGAGATGCATATGTTGGTTCGGCACGTCTCATTATTAAGAACGGATATGGACTTCCAACTACAAGTGATCCAAGAATCGAGATTAGTAATATGTGGAAAGAAACGGTGCAGGATTGTACTGCAGAATTCTCGCAGTTTGCAGTTAGAAAGGGTGCCCCTATGGATACTTCTGTCAAATTGTTGAGAGCAGCGTATGATTATAGTCGAGACAATAATCTCGTAGGGTGGTTAGCTACTACAGATAATAAGGTTGTTAGACTATTAAACAGCAGTTTCTTTCAATTTGATCTCCCCAATATTGGTCCTTCAGTTGATTATCTTGGATCCTTATCAACTCCTGTATATATAGACTTCGAGAAGGCCCTATCGAATGCAGAGAAATATGAGAGTAGCCGAAAAATTGCAGCTTTCATTCGAGGAGAATAGAGTTCTTCAAGGATTTATACTAATATAGAGAATAATGGAAACTGTCTATCTATTTATAATAAGTGGATGCTTAGCTGTATTAGGGTTATTAACTCTTTTAAATAATCCCAAACAGAAATCTAATCTCTTTTTCTTTTTCGTTTCAGTCTCTGCAATTGGATGGATTTGGGTTAACTACCTCTCAAACGTAACAACATCTGTTGATTTATCGATCCTGTTTAACAAACTTATATTTGTAATAACCTCGTTGTTAATATATTCGCTGTATCTGTTTTCTACGGTATACCCATCAGACAGATTCAGTCAGCACAAACCTGCTAAAACATTCCTCTTGATTTTTTCAATATTTACATTAGTAGCAGATTTTTCCCCATATCTAGTCAGTAACGTTGAGCTATTTGCAGATCATTCCTCTATAACTTTTGGATACGGTATCGTTGCGTATTTGATCCATTTCGCTATTTGCCTCATTCTATTCATAATTAATATTGTTAGTAGTTACAGAAAGGCAGAGGGTGTTGAGAGAATTAAAATACAATATCTGTTGCTGGGAGTATTCTTCTCCCTATTAGGCGCTGGAGCCACGAATCTGGTCTTACCAATATTCTCCGGAAACTTTGATCTATCAAATGTCGGCCCTGCATTTCTCCTCTTCTTCATAGGATTTACAACAATATCTATGATCAAATACCGACTATTTGGTATCAGATTCTTACTTGCTCAGATTCTTAGGATGCTTGTATTAACAGTAGTCCCTGTATTGAGCTTCTATTTCCTTTTGTATGTTTTCAAACTCTTGTCATGGGATATTTACAATGCAGCGTCAATTAGCTTGGCTATCGGTGGGGCACTGATTTTCTCTGTTGTGTACGGATATATAATCAATAAATCACAGACCATATTCTTGGGAAAGTTTGCATATGGGGGTGTAAATCCTCAAGATACAATAAATATATACTCCAAAGATATTAGTGTTGAGTTAGATGTTGCAAAGCTTTCGCAGAAGACGATAACCCTAATTAAAGATCTTTTCTTTGTTAACCAAATAGGGATTTTTGTGTTTAAAGAAAATACCAGCGGGTTGATATATCAAGATGTTATTGGTTTCGAACATGATCAGATAGACGCACAGGAGCTTCATTTAGTTACCGAGTATTGGGACAAGATAGGGGAGAACAAAATATTGATGAAAGGAGAGTTGCAAAAAGAAGCAGAATTTACGAATGATGAACTGACTAAAAAGATATGTGCTTTGATGGAAGCAAACAACACCAACGTAATAGTTCCATTAAACAAGAGGGTCCAACTAAATGGTTTAATAATTATGGGAAAGAGAGATGACAAACGAGATCTTACATTTGAGGAATTGAGATTCTTAGAAGATTTAGTAGTAAATACTTCTGTGGCAATGGGCCGTGCAATCCTCTATAAAGAGGTCGAGGCCTTCAACCAAACCCTTCAATCGAAAGTAGATGCTCAGACCAAAGAGCTACAAGTCAAAGTAGAAGAATTACAAGAAGCAAGAAGAAAAGAAAATGACATGATAGATATCATGGGTCATGAATTAAGAACACCTGCTACGATTGTTAAACTCAATGCTCAATTACTTGAAAAGTTCACAGGAGATATTACGAGTGATCCAGAAGCATACAAGAGATATGTAGGAAGAATTAAGATGGCTGTAGAGAATGAGATAAAGTTAATAAATACATTATTAAGCAGTGCTAAATTAGAAGGAGATAAGGTAGCCATAGATCCTGAGGAAGTAGATATAAAGAGTGAGGTGGAGATGGCGGTACATGGTATTGAAAAGGATGCGCAGGACAAGAATCTCCCAATCATTAACAATGTCGATATCGATACTCCTACTGTATATGCAGACAAGGCTAGGGTAGTCGAAATACTAAACAACTTAATCAGTAATGCTATTAAATATACTGAGAGAGGTAGCGTAACCATAGAAAGTAGATACGATGATAATAATGTAGAAATATCCATCATAGATACAGGTCATGGGATTAGTCCAGAAGACCTTCCTAGGCTTGGGCAGAAGTTCTACAGGGCTGGTAATTACATTGATTCTAGCAAAGATG
>JAEHHF010000010.1 GCA_019248085.1 Candidatus Dojkabacteria bacterium S2_J21
GAAGGAGTAGATAAAATCATTGATATTGGTCTTGGTAATAAAGTTATCAGGGATAAAGACCAAGCGGAAATGATAAGAAGAGACGCTTATGCTAAGATAGATGCACAGATAGACGCGGAAAATAAAGAACAGATTAAAAGTAATGTTGAAATGACAGCCTTTCAGATTGCTAAGGATAAAGGTTATGATGAAGCTGAAAAATGGCTAAGAGACCCACAAACAGAATTAGACCTTTTAAAGCTTGGTGCTAAAAGAGAAGATGTAAAAAGTCTTTTAGTTGACATAGAAGAACGCGTTGGAGACCAGAAAACACAAGAAAAAGAAATTACCGTTTCTAAACAGCAGGAAATAGGCAACGATATATTTAACTCTTTCCAATCTAAAGACTTAACTAAGGCAAGAGAACTAATAAATTCTGGTAAAGATGGAATACAATTAGAGCCTACAGGTGAAAATAGTAAACAATACTGGAGTAATATTCTAAACTCTGCTAAGGTAGAAGCTGAAAATCCTTATGCTGATACGACCGATGACGATATTTATCTTGAAGTTGCTAACGCCATAAGTGGCTATCGTGAAGGAACGGTAGGCAGAGACGAAGCATATAAGATGCTTACCAAAAATAAAGCTAAATTAGAAGAATCGGATTATAAGAGTTTAAGAAGTGTTTTCGATAATGACATGAAAGCTGACTCGCCATTAAAAAGTGATATTCATAAGCAATATAGCGATGTTGTTCAGGCTATGGGTAAGGCTAAAATGTTTAGCTCTAACAAAGTAGAAAATGCAAGAATACAAGCTAAGGCTGATACTCTCTTAGATAAATGGACACTTAAAAATCCAGATGCAGATATTGCTGACTATGATGCGTTTTTTGCTAAATTACAGGATATATCAAGTTATCAAACTAATAACGTATTCAGTGGCGAAGCTTGGTTTCAGGACTTCCATAGAGAAAAAGCTGAACAACAAAGGTATATTCCAAGAAACATCGAAAATATGGAATCAGAACTTGGTGGAACTGAGGATATATCTAAGATGTCTGACGCTGAATTACTTAAAAGGATAACAGGGCAATAATGGACAAACAAGATTACATAGGCGAATTGCGGAAAAGACACGGTGATAGTCCCGAATTGCAGGAATTAGAGAAAAGATACTCTATTCAAAGAGTAGATACAACGGAAGGTTTTAGTATCAATCCTGAAATATCAGCAAAAAGAGCGACGGCTGATGTTCTATCTGAAAGCTTAGGGATAGACTCTGGTGTTGTAAATGCTACTTATGATAATATAGTTAAAAAAACTTACGGCAAACCAATGAAACCATTGGAAGTTAAGAAACAAATGGAACTTGACGGTATTGCCGCTTGGCCTGAAGCTGACGACCCTGAACTTTTAACTATAGCAAAATCAGTTGTATCAGGAACGGAACCCCCACAGGATTTAATGGATAAAAGATACCGCAGGGAAACGGTGAAACAGACCGCAAAGATATTTTCTAATATCAGACAACAGGAAAAGGATTTATTTACAGGCCCTACTTTATGGAATGAGAGCGTACTTAAAAAGCCAAACCGTAAAGGTGTATCAGGTATGCCTATATATGAAACGGACGACTTGTTAGACATAACCAGATATAAAAGTCTCATAGAACAAGCCCCAACTAAGCAGGATGTCTACGATTTAACACGAGAAAGAAAAAGGGCTGTCGCTGATTTATTTAATAAGTCGGTAAAGGAACAGCAAGATTACTTTTCAAAACAAATGATGGGTAAATTCACTACTGGCAATAAAGCTTATGACGTAACCTTAGAATCCGCTAAGGGGTTATATGGCGCATTAAATACAATTAGTAGGGGTGTTTGGTCGGCATCGGCGGCTATGGGCATGACTTGGAATATACCCAATATAGAAGAAACCGAAGCGGCAATGCAAAAGTTAGAAATGACACCTATTGAAGCTTCCGGCAAAATAGGTTACGTTGCCAATACTATAGGTCAAGCCATACCAAGCTTTCTTTATAACATGACGGTAGGCGGTTCTGGTATTTTTACGGTTGAATATGGAAATGCTTATCAGGATGAAAAAAACGCAGGACAATCAGATTTAAAAGCTGATATGGTGGCTCTACCAACGGCGGCTATAAACACAGCAATTGAAATGATGCAGATTGATAGGATTTTTAAATTTGCTGGAAAGGGTAAAATAGCAAAAGACGCCTTTAGAAAGATTATCAAAGAAAAATCCCTAAGCGCATTTATTAAAGGAGGTTTTAAATTTACAGGTGAAAGCGTAAAGACGGCCATAAATGAGGGAGTAGAGGGTTCATTGCAAGCTGGTGTTTCAATAGCAATGCCAGCATTTGTAACCGGACGATATCCAAAAGATAAAAATGGTAATATTGACTAGTCTAATATCTTGGGTGACGTAGGCAGTTCATTCATTGGTGAAGGTTTAGGTGGTTTATTCTTAGGTTCAGCGGGTGGTATCTACAATGCCTACCAAGTTAGAGGTTTTAAGAATACTCTGGCCTCAAGATTGTTTCTCGACGAAGGACTTTCAGAAAGACAATCCCTTGAAATTGCCTCAAAAATGACACAAAGACTAATAGATAAAGACGGAGACCCTAAAACCATATATAGTGAAGAACTGGGCAAAGTTAAAATGTCAAATGATAAACATTTGGCTATGGCTACTTTTCTTAAAAACGGTAAAGAAATGCCCGACGAACAGTATAATCAAATTGCTATTGACTCTACTGGCAAAGACAACGTCGCTGATATGAATTACCACGAGGCAGAAATATTTATTAAAGCCCTTACTGAAACTAAGGCGTCTGACGTAATACCTGACGTTAAATATGGTGTAGGCTTGCCTGTAGGTGGTGAAACTCCAGAGGTTAAGGCCAATAAGGTGGGTACTGGCAACGACGCAATACAGGGCAACGTGGAGGGTTCTGGGGTTTATGTCGATGAAACTCAAAAACGTAGCTATGAACAGGGTGATATGTCGAAGGTAGCGACAGATGTTGACAAAACTACCCAACCTGCTACAATCTCCCCCGTGCAAGAAAACGAGGTTGCCCGCGATAACATAGCCCCTCAAGATACAACCGAAGCGGGAAAGGGGGAGATAGTATATCATGGAACCAACGAAGAATTTGATAAATTTGTTGTTGGTAAAAAAACAGGGGCACAAGGATTAACTTCTAAATATGGGGTCTGGTTTACAAGCGACAAAGAAGAAGCACTACAGTATGCAAGATTGGCTGGAAAAAGAAACTATCAAAACCAAGAAAAAGTTGAAAAGAAGGTAAATTCTTTAATAAGAAAAGCAGAGCAAGCTGCAAGTCGTGGTGATTATGATTCTCAAGAAAAAATGTACGCCAAAGCCGAAAAGCTTGAATCTGAAATGAGAGCTATTAAACCAAAGGAGATTGTCAAAGAAGCGATATTGCCTAAAAACATGTTGATTCATGATTCAATGGAAGTATTCAATAGCGACCAAATGGTAGATGTTATTAAAAAAGCAAAACAAGAAAGATATGATGGGGTTAAGTTTACAAATATTCAAGATAGCCCTTATGGTCTCGAAAGAAATACAACGCAATATATAGTATTTAGTCCTTCAAAAATCAAATATCCTCAACCCTCTTTTAACCGCCTCGCCCCCGAAGCTGGGGGGCAAAAAACCTATTAAGAGACGTAGTAATAAACCAGCTTTTATTGACAATTCAAGAAACTATCCAGACTTACCAGTGAACGATAGACTTCAAAGGCAAGCTGATGAACTCTTGAATATGACAACAAAGAAGGCTAAACCAGAAAAATCAGTTTCTATTAAAAAGCCTACACTTAAAGAACTTAAAAGTACAAGTAAACTTGGCACGATACAAACAACTCTTGAGGGTATTGTTTCAGGAACAGATAGAGCTTTTGGTATAATGAGTACAAGGCTCAAGAACATTTCACTAAAGTTATTCCAAGACGTTAGAAACAAATATATCAATCCTACGAGAATATTGATAGGCGAAAGAACATTAGAAGCTCATCCTTTTATTGATGGAATTGTCAGTAAGTTAAACGAAAGCGATAGAGTTGATTTTGAGATAGCACAATGGCAAGGAAATGAAGATGAAGTAAAGAGGATAGTATCTGCCTATAGCCTAACAAGTGAATATGAGCAATACAGGTCTATGCTCGATTTAATCTACCATGAGGGCAATAGTGTCGGTATGGATATAGACTATAAAACAATCTATTTCCCCAGTGCTGTTAAAGATTTCAATGGTCTATTAAAAGAACTTGACAGCAGAGAAGAATATGCCCCAGTTGTAATAGCTATGTTAAAAGCTGAGAAGTCAAAGAACAGGCCATTAAGCAACGATGAAAAGATACAGATAATTGACTCTTTGTTAAGAGGCTACAAGACGACAGGCATTACCTTGTCAAAACCCGGATTCGCAAAGGAAAGAACCTTGCTTCGTGAAGATGCAAGCTTGCTTAAATTCTACTATGGCTTTGAAGAAAGTACCAGCAGATACATTGAGTCTATGACGGAAAATATACAGGCTCGAAAATTCTTTGGTAAGACTACAAAAGAATTAGTTGACTTGCGGGCTAATATAAGCCGATTAAGAACGTCAATATCGAAACAATCAGCCGTTAAGGAACGAACTACAGAACAACAGGCAAGTTTGGAAAAGTCACAATCCATACTTAAAGAACGTCTTACTGAATTAGAATTAAAAGATGATAAACTCTTGGAAAACTCGATAGGTACTTACGTTCTTGATTTAGTTGAAAGTAAGACTATAAATTACAATCAGCAGGTACAGTTACAACAGATATTTGATGGTATCTTTAAGACTTCAAGTTCTAATAAGTTTATTCATACTTTGCGGTCTCTTGAATACGCTGGTTCTCTTGCCCAAATACCAGCACTAATAACCCAGTATTCAGAAGTAATACTATCAATCCTGAAAGCTCCAAATACTACATTGCCTAATTTTATCAGGGCTAATTTAGGAACTTCTAAGATAAAACTTACTGATATAGCTGTAGCACATATAGGTCAAGAGTGGGTTGATGCTGACTTAGATAAAACAATTACCTATTTAATGAAACCATTCGAGAAGGCCGATAGCGTAGGTAAAGAAACATTCGTAAATAGCGTTATAGATAAGTACAGAAAATTGGCTGAAACTAATCCCGATGAAGTAAAGAAAGAACTTGCTAAATATTATCCTGTAGAAGCTTTTGACAGTATTATTAACTCATTGAAGTCAGGTAAGATTGACAATAATATCAAAGGTTTTGCTCTTAATGAACTTGCTGATGTTCAGCCTATATCAAAAATGGAAGTACCTGAACTATACGCAAAGGCTGGCAATTTAAGAGTTTTCTATATGTATAAGACATTTGTTCTGAAACGTCTTGATATTATTAGAAATCAAGCTTATAATGAAATAAGAGACGGGATTAAATCTGGTGATAATAAACGGATACTTAAAGGGCTTGGACATTTAGTCTGGCTCGCTCTAATGTTCAGTCTTGCGGATAGCTCAGCCGATGCGGTTAAGGACTTAATAAGAGGTAAGCCAATTGATAAGATTGAAAACTATGTAGTTGACAATTTATTACAGATGATGTTATTAAGCAAATATTCACTTAGTAAGGTTAAAACTGGCGGCGTTGATTCACTGTTTAAGGATAATATAGCCTTACCTATTTCTAACTTGTCGGCGGCTTTTACTGATATTTGGAGGTTGTTTGACGAGGATTCAGAAAAAGGAAGTGAATTAGTTAGAAGAATACCTTGGCTGGGTGAAATGTACTACTGGTATATGGGTGAAGGTTACAGAAAGATAGACGAAGGTGTTTACGATAAGGAATAGTTCTTGACTTATGTTTAGAAATAGTTATTATAAAAGTACACAGTTTTCATTTCTCTCCTCTCAGTAGCAGGGGTAGGTCTCCTATGCCTACCCCATTTTTTTAAAATAGTTATTGACACGCTATAATTATATGCTAAAATGAGGGAAATTTTTAAGGAGAAAGAAATGATATACCCGTATATTTCATTGGAGAAGGATATTGACGGTATAAACACACACCTCAAAGCTATTCGTGAGGACAGGGGCAAAAGGTATGGAGGCGAGATTGACACACTTAGAAATGTAAGGGAGTGTGACCCAGAGGAATCATGGCGAGGGGCTTATGTATCTTTAGTTGAATGCGCTAATCGATTAAAGAACATGTTTATGACCCCAACCTGCCAGCAGGATATACACCAATTCGAGAACGCAACTGACGACCTGATAAACTATGCTTATTATATTAAGATTTTAGGCAGACAAAAGAGGTTAAATTCCCCACTTCCTTGTGAGACGGGTAACTGCAAATGAAACGGTACAGAAAAGATACACGTCTTGAAGTACACTGGAACGACATTAAGTCAGACCCGAACTGGCAGGATAATGACGACGCTAACTGCGCCACTCCCGTTCAGTGTAAGACTATCGGTTATTACACGATAAAGCGTAAAGATGTATTAGTGCTATCTCATAATACACATTCAGAGCAGAGAGATACTACGGTTATACCTTTGGGTTGTATTACAGAAGTAATTGAGTTAATTCCTAAAACAAGTGAATTTCCTAAATAGGAAAATGTACTATTTTACGACACTACTTAAAATTGTCTACATATATAGGTACTAAACCTCGGCACTTATCTATAAGTGTATAGACTTTAGACCAGTTAAATAAAGGAAAAGAAATGAACATACTAAAGAAGAATATTGAAGTATCCTCAAGTAATGATATATTTTATGTTTACCCTATAGGTGACTGTCATATAGGGGCTTTTAACTGCGCTGAAAGTCATTTACGGAAGTATGTGCAATATATCAAGGATAAACCCAATGCTTACTGGTTTGGCGGTGGCGATTACTGTGACTGTATAACACCTCAGGACGCAAAGAGGTATGATGTCCGTGGTCTTGCTGATTGGATATTCACAGGGAAAGCTAAGAATATTAAAGAGGCCCTGCTAGATATAACTAAACAGCAAAGAGAAAGATTCTGTGCGATAGTTGAACCAATTAAAGATAGATGTTTAGGTCTCATAGAGGGTAATCACGAATATTCAATAATGAAAAGTGCCAACAACGGACATCATTACGTCATGTGTGATATGCTCGGCGTACCTAACTTAACGGACGCTTGTTTTTTATGGTTATCTTTTATCGCACCAGCTCATCACACTGCTTCTGTACATATCTTTGCAGTTCATGGATGTGGTGGCGGTAGGTCAGCAGGGGCAGAGCCGAATCATCTTTTCCGCTTAGGACAAGTTGCTGATGCAGATGTACTGTTGCGTGGTCATAGCCATTCGTTCAGAATAGAACCGTCTGAACCGCATCTTTACATACCGAAAAAGGGTTCGCCTCCAGATGAATGTTTGCAAAGAGAGGTGTTCAAAGGTAACTGGGGTTGCTGGGTTAAGAGTTATGCAGTAGGGGAAAGTACCTACGATTCAAGAGCAAATTACCCACCAAGACCATTGAGGGCATTGGAGGTGTCAATTAAGCCGTTTCATGGTTATAATTCAAAAACAGCAGGTAGGACTACGCACCAAACAAAGACGCTAATATCAATGACGGAGTGTAATTATGAAATGTAGCTAACGATTAAGTAACTCCTGATAAGCTTTCCACCAATATTCCTGCGAGTAATTTACAGGATGATCTACTATGTAATGTAAGTCTTTAGTTGGCATATCTTCAGGTTCTTTTGGCTTAGATGTATTACCGAATAGCTTATTGAATAAATCATCAGATTCCATTGTCAGACTCCTTATAAGTTAAGCAGTCTTCATCTTTAAATACACCTACGTTTACACAGTCATCTTTCCAGATACATTTATCACATTCAGTATTCATAGTTTCTCCTTAAAAATTCCCCGTCCACAAGAGAGTTTCATGAACGGGGTTGTATTTTCACCTAACAACATGTTAGGATTTTTTCTCGAACAGACCGCCAATTTTAGATATTATGTTAAGAATAGAAGTGATATTTTCTCCATCCTTACCAACAACCTCGGTTACCTGTTCCGCTTCTTTATCTTTAAGCATAGGTATAATTGCACCTAACGCCTCAACAATAGAAGCCTTCTTTGTCTCATCGGTAGCACCCTCTTTATTGAGAGCCTCCCATACTTTTAGACCTAACTCAATCAACATAATCCACTGCATTACTGTCATACTACTTCCTTTCTATAAAAGTTTACCATCTAAATATCTACTACAACTATAGCTATCATAGCTAATAGTCATTCTATTAAGTAAATCCATGTATTTCTTCTGTGCCTTTGAATACACTAAATATGCTTTTTTCTCTTCTTCGGATGCAACTTTTAAGGCTTTGTAATATTCCAGTTCTGGGTTATCTTTACTCTCCGTTAAATGCTTTATATCAACTTTGTCATTTCCAAACATTTTAGGATTGCATATACATATTTCTAAACCACAAATTGGACAAATATCCCCATATCTCTGTTCACCTGTCATGCTATCTCACTTTCTTAGAGGTAATCCATATTGTAACATATCGGTCACTTTGGCCTACTATGTAGTTTACTGTTAAATATCTAAACATCTGATTCTCCTTTATCAAATAAATATCTTGAACGAAATACTTTAGAATAACAATCGCCTATTTCTTCTAACATATTAGCTTCATGCATTAGCCACTTGGCTATTTGCTTACGTCCTTTTTTAGTCATTTTACCTGCATCTTTAATTGTTAGTATTGCCGCTGATTCCATTATTCACCTTCTTTCTTTGGATAACCAAAATCTCTAGACTCGGTTACTGCTTTAACTTTACCGCAGTAATCGCATTTTTCAACGTGATAAGTGGAAATATTATCCCTAGCCTTGCCGTATTTGTTACCACATTCCAAACATATCCAATATCTATCGGTCATAATATTAAACTCCCAACTTTTTATTTATTTTATCTAATCTACAGTAAACACAGTCCATAACTTTCGCGCCAATTGGTTTTCGTAACGGTCTGGTACAGATAGGACATTCGTATTTCTCAAATTGAACGCCAATATCTATTAGTTTTAATTCCAACATAGATAATGTAAGTGGTGATACTTTTATATTTCCCCAATTATTAACTAACCAATCCCACTTCCAAGGTATAGGCCATTTTCTTTCATAAGCTCGTCCTGCGGCTAACCAATCTGCTATCATTTCATAAACATATTCAATTGGCACATCTAACGGTTCGTTATCTGGGTATGGCGTATCACACCTACTGTGACCAGTTCTTGGAATCCAATATTCCCAATGATGTTTATTTCTATTCTGATGATGTAGCCATGCTTCAATAAAACCGCTTGGATTACTATGACATCCGAAAAACTGTTCTTGATAATAAGGTAGTTCTTTGTGTGAAAACTTAGACATGTCATGTAGTAATAATTGTCTTAAAGGTATATGTAACCCAAATTTGTAATTAGCAATAATAACAAACCACTTATGCTTTATCGTAAGCCAAAAAATATTTCATAATTATACCCTTAAATTATTAGTGTACCGTCAGAGACTTCATAAAAATGCGCCCCTACCTGATACTGCCAAACAGCCAACAGCAAAGGCGACATGATATTGGTAATATCTCTATCCTTAAATAACTGGGCTAATATCATATACCATAACATATCTTTGTCATCTTGCAAGAGAACATTCTTCTTGCACCATTCCCATATTTTATATATGGCCGCCCACGTTGCGCCAGAGCAGATAAGCTTACCATCATTAACATCATGAATACGCTTCTTACCATTTAACTCAAAGAACCGCCAAATATCCTTCTTATCGTAACCTTGGTTACCACCCACCATTTCATTACACCATGCCATAGAATACTCCATACCTTCTTTGGGTACGTCAAACTCTGAAAACATCCATCTATCAGGGTGGGTAAGAATATCGCTTGCTGGCCTCATTACGATGCCGTCTTTGCCACCATTAGCGGCGTTCATTATCATTGTAGATGTGAACATTTTACTGTCTTGAACAGTTTTGACTATTGACGGTGATTCAAAATCTCCAAAGCCGCTGGGAAATTGAAACTCAACATGACTACACGATAGCTTACTTAACAACTTCCATCGTTTAATAAAGCCCAAGTCAAGTCCTGCTGGATTAGCGACGTAATTGGCACAACGTGTGTAAACGTCGATTGTATTGTCTAAGCTTTTGCCGTCGAACCATTTTGGCTTGTAGAACATATTTCTAACTTTTGTTAGTTCCATAATAATAATCCCCTAATGATTTAAATATCACTAAAACTTTTAATACGTTTGCTGGCATATTCAGCCGCTTTTTTAACGCTATACTCTTCACTACTTTTTCTATTAGCAACATGTGCTATGTCAGATATTAATTCATCCACAAGGTCGCAAGTGTTTTTAAGATTACCAAATCTTATCGTATCTTGTGTTGTATCGCCAATGGGATTGATATTGCCTATAAGCTTTTCTACTACTTCTTTAATTGTTAAATCCATATTATTCTCCTTTTAATGCTTCCTCTAATATATGCCTTGCGGCAATATCTAAATTACATTCTCTGCACTTGTCATCATTTAGACTATTGATTGCGCATTCAATAGCATTGATTAGATTGTCAACATACTCCGCGACAGGTTCATCAACCATATACATAACGTCATCTACCCACAGTTTTGTACTCATTATTTACTCGCTTTCTTTCTCATTTTTTAAACCCTTTTATAAAGTTAACCCACTCAGACATTAGCCATAACATAACAATAGTAGGCCATAGAGTTGATGCAAACATCATAACGCAAGTCAATATCATGGAATCCTCATCACCCTCATTTATAACCACAATCGTTCCAACTATTAAACCCATAACAAGGTAAGCTATTATCAATACTGTAATCATTTTTCAGTCTCCTAACCTCGGCATTTTTGTGAATATAGTTTTATTTGCATCATAAACAACACGTTTTAAAAGTGATTCAAGCTTCTTGGCTCTATTATACTCTTTTCTCTTGGATGGTGTATCGTGTAAATCTGCAAAAATCAAAGTAATTTTGTTCTTAAATTGCAAGGCCGCAAGCTTCATCTTCATATAATCCTTGCTTGGAAAGTAGCCCTTAGTTTCTTCAATCTCATATTCACCATCATTAGTTAAGATGCAGAAGTCAGGTAAGTAACCTTTGATATTGCCACAATGTTGAGTAACCAGTTGCATGAAAGTTTCTTGGTCTTCATACCACCAATCCTTTATCAAGCCAACTTCTTTCCTTAATTGGCAATAACAAGCCCACCTATACTCAAGTTTAGACCTGAAAGTTATAGTCCTTCCGCCTACTGATTCTGTTATTCTACAAACATTTCCAAATTTACCCATTGTTTATCTCCTTGAAAACCACATAGTCAGGACGTTTGGAAATATCGTAAGTAGCACCAGAAATTAGATTGAAGTCCGTTTCATTTGTATTCGTATATACCACGGATTGACCAGTTCTTATAATTCCAACTTTACCTTTTAACTTATACCCATAGCCAGCAAAGTCGAAAGCATCCATAGCTTTACTTATTTCAATTTCGTCACAAAAAAACAACCCCCCGCCATTAGGATATACCTTTTCAAGTACATACCCTTCTAATACAGGTATCTCAGGTTCTGGATTATAGTTCGGGTCGATGCGGAAAGTGAAGTGTGAATAATTTATATCAAAGTTGGGACAATGAAAATTAACATTTGGGACAAACTCCCACCCCCACGTTCTATACTTCTCTATATGTCCATTGTTATCTTTCAAACACTGTTTTTCGACTTCTGTTAATAATCCAAACGGCTTCTCATTCTTCTTCATTCTATCTAATAGTTCGTTCATTTCTTATTCCTTTTCTAATTGTTCTTTGCTTATAACATCAATATAATATGTTTTGCTGTCATAATCCCACCGTATCGGAGTATCCAACATGTCGCTTAATGACATCAAATTTATCATGTCGTTCATATTATTATCTTGTGGTGATAGTCGGTCTACTTCCAGTCTCTTGCATCCGTCTTGTTTGTATCTGTAGCCGTCTTTAGTATTGCTTGTTTGTACATACCTATCTTTATAAAAAAACTTTTGTGTGTGCTTCATTTCTTATTCTCCTTAAAAACCTTTATCTTTCTTTAAATCTCTTACCGCCTGTATATATTCAGGCCACTTTGATTCCTTTTTTCCCACTTGGGAAATATGGTCTTGTGTAGTAAATTCTTGAATTTTTACTATATCCTTGTAGTCAACCTTTAAGTCTGGCTTAATAGTTCCAACCTCCAAGGATTCCTTGACAGTTAAACCTAATGCTTGTAGATTAGCAACCTTTTTGTTGACGTCAACAATATGGTCTTTTGCACCCAATAAAGCATTGACTTTTACATCAGTTTTCATCATACGCTCTTTAATGGCTCTACGTTCATCTAAGGTAAGAACATGGTCTGGTCGGGGTGAAACATAGGTAGGTGTGGTTATCTCTTGTTTGGGCTTAACGTAGCCGTTTTTTGAATAACGCTTCGGGTCATACATTCCGTCAATGAACGATTCTCTAAGATATTTCCTTAAAAAGAACCCTAATGGGTGCTGATTAGCCATTGAATTAGGTAAGGATAAAGCTTCTCTGTAGTTTTCAATGCCCTTGATTATAGCTTCTTTAGTAATGCCAATGTTGCTAAGTCTGTTCATTTCCTGACTGACAATTATTTCCTCAGGTGCAGAAAGACATTTCATCTTCGCGAACTCGTTCCACTTGTTGATTATATCATTCATCGCTAATCCCAATAAAAAAGCCAGAGGATAGGCTGGAACAGTCATAATCACGGGATTCGACATACCTATCTCTGGCTATATTGTATTGTAAATTTGACTGTTCCATGTGTCTACAATTCTATCCTATTAAATTATTAACGCAAGAGAAATTATTTTAATTGTCCAATAAAGTGGATAATATCTTGAAGGCAGTCAACACTGAATTCGGTATTCATGTCTGGGGCAAAAATATACCTTTTCCATGCTCCGTATTCAACAACACCTAAGCTGTCATAGTTTTTATTGTTCCAGCATATATAATTAGGGTGCCCGTTATCATCAATTCCATTGCTTTCAAAATGAATATACTTATATTTTGTTTTCAGTTCCATTTCTATTCTCCTTAAAATAATATAACATCATAGAAAAATTAGCGACATCAACGAAATCACTGTTTATTAAATTTACATACAATTTTTTCAAAATTATATCCTCACATCTATCATCATTCCAACCTGAAAAACCTCCATGAAGTTTAGATACCATCTTATCTTTCATTAACTTGGAAAAATTATCAACCGCTTTTATAATTTCTTCTTCTTCTCGCTCTATTTCAAAACTCATTTTTTATTCTCCTATCCAAAACCCTGTTTCAATACACGTTTCAAATTTATCACCGTTAAGCTCGTAAATACCCTCGGCAATCCCATAATCAACTAAGGTAAGACCACAAGCAAATTCAGCACCATATCTTTTCATCCTACCGTCTATCATGTTCCTTACATAGGTTTTATATTGGTCTTTAGTTAGTTTCATTTCCTCACCTTTGTCTTTAAGTTATAGTAGTTATTAGCTGACTTTCTTTGTTTCATTCTACAAGGTTCACACCTGCAAAAGCCTACATCTTGGATAATATTATGGCAGCCAGTACAGATTCGCTCACCTTGCGACATACCACGTTCTAATAGTTCCTGCTCAAGCTCAGGTGATATTTTCATTTGCTTTAATTTGTAGCTGTCGAGAATAGCTATGTTGTTTTGTATTACCAATGATTTAGCGTCTATTTCCTCATCGCTCATTTTTAATACACAGCTACTAATATTGTCGCACATTTGCTCGTCTCTAAGCTTATTCCTGCCGTTTGTGATGTATCCTAAGTTCATAGCGTCTCCAAATTAAAAAGGACAGCTTTCTTCGTCTAATAATCCTTTTGGCTCAACATCTTCAGGCTCTTGATAGTCATCTTTCTTGCCGTCAGACTTACCGCCAAGGAATTGAAATGTTTCTATAACTACATAATGCTTACTTTTTTTAGCCCCTGTGGTTTTGTCAGTCCAGATATCTTGCTTCAGATGCCCTTCTACTAAAATCTGCTTTCCCTTTAGCATGTACTTATTGATAGTTTCAGCTTGTGGGCCAAAACTTTGACATTCTATAAAACATACTTCTTCTTTCTTTTGCCCGTCCTTGCCTGACCATGTACGATTGACAGCTAAGTTTATTTTACATACGGCTGTCTGGTTTGGCAGATACGAAAGTTCTGGACTTTTTGTAAGTGTTCCGATTAATAAAGTCTTGTTAAAGTTACTCATTATTTGTTCTCCATTGGTTTAAGTTCTTTAATTCTATTAGTTACTTCGTCAAGATTATATGTCTTGCCGGATATTGTTATGGTTTCGGGTTCGTCGGGGATGTCGGAAAAGCCACCTCTAGAATTTCGAGCTTGACCTGTTAATAAGTCTATAGATGCTGGCAAAGAATTACACTGTGTAAGTTCTATTGTTGCAAAGATACTCTCTGAAGAGGAATATCGCTGATTCCACCTCATCTCGAAATCCTCTGGTACGGAGTAGAAAGTATACCATTTTGTATCATAAGGCGTAATATCTTTATGTCCATCATTACAAACATAAACACCACCGTTATCTATGTCTATTTCAATGACCTTTATAAACGCCTGAAAGTCTCTATTCTTACTTTCCATCAAATACCTTTTACCTACTTCTAAATTCTCTGGTTTAACTTTTAATGTTTTCATTATTTTTCTCCTTTGGCTTTTTAGCCTCTAATTTAACTCTATTCATACTTAGCCAATTTTCGGCTAACCACAACACGTTTTCTATATATTTCTTACATGATTCTTTGTCCTGCTCTGAAAGCGTAATAGCTTTTCCGTCATCACCAACTCTATCACAATGTTCTTTAAGTAGCAAGTGGGTATCATCATAATTGTAATATCTTTCTTTAGTGTGTTTGCCGAAGTTCTGTGTGATAGTAAAGCCTTCATGTTTTAGCTGTTCAGTTATTTCAGGGATAAGCAAGCCCCAGTAATAGCCTAATTGAGGATTACTCTTAGACTGTTTAGGGGGATGATGATTCTCAAACCCCCTGTAACCGTCTGGTTTACTGGAAAGCCATTTAATCCTACCTAATGGGTCGTCGTAGAGTATCTGGCCTTGCTTAATCTCATAGCTGAACTTATTTTTAGCCATTATTATCCTTCATTAGTAAGGTATTGCATCTTTAAGTTTAGATTCATATTATTCATAAGGAATTGCATCTTTATCAAATATCGTTTTTTCGTACTTAGTCATTAACATTGATACTGTATTATTTACTCTTGATTCTTCGGTTGGAAATGGCTTGCCCTTCAGTTCTGTTATTATGGCAGCCTTAATGTTTTTACGGTTAAGCAAAAAACCTTTTGGCAGTTTCAATGTGTTGCAGACCATATTAAGAAATTCATCTTCTTTTTCTTCAAGGTCTACTTTTGGCATGGAGTTATTGTTACCGCCATTTCTATTTACGGCGTCATCGTCTTGGTCTTTTGTTGCAAGTCCCGTTAAAGCAAGTAATGTATATCTTTGTAAATACGATACTGTGCTACCAATAGCCTGAATAGGATTCTTGCTACCGGATAAATCTGGCGAAGCCGTTAAACCCGTTTCCTCAAAGTGACCTAAAGTATGGGTTATTTTGCACGTTACAGTTACTAAGTTATCCTTTTGACTTGTAAGCCATGAAGCAGATAAGCCCTGCTCGCCTAAAGCTTTACCTATAGTCTCAGTCACGTTAAATAACGTCGCATGGTTATACTCTGTTGTTCCCTTGCTTGTTGCATATTTTACATTCTTATCTTTGAAAATATCAGGGGCTTTCTTTTTGAAATTAGTCATTGCCTCGGTATAAGCTTTTCGGGCTTGGTTAGCTTCCCACTTCTCTTGCAATTCTAAGAGCCTGCTTAGTTTTTCGACATCCATATCGCCGCTAACTTTCAAAAATTCAGCGGCGGCGACAAGTGGGGACTGGTTTACTTGTGGTAATTGGTTTTCCATTTTATCTCCTTAGAATTCTACTTTTGTTAATCTTTTAATCATTTCCTGTAGTTCTTTTACGAACTGCTCTGTTTCTTCTTG
>JAEHHF010000098.1 GCA_019248085.1 Candidatus Dojkabacteria bacterium S2_J21
AGAATTCTTCCTTACAGATGGAAACCAAATACCCATTACAAAAATACGAAAAAATGTACAACAGCTTCGATGCTGGGCATAATCAACAGCATATGGAAAGTTTCTTACACTTTCCATATGCTGTTGATTATGCCCAGCATATGGAAAGTGTAAGAAACTTTGCAATCATATTGGCTGAGAAATATTGTCCAGAGGAGGTAGAAATCGCATATGTAGCAGCCAATATGATTGCAAAGTTTCTTACACTTTCCATATGCTGTTGATTATGCCCAGCATCGAAGCTGTTGTACATTTTTTCGTATTTTTGTAATGGGTAT
>JAEHHF010000099.1 GCA_019248085.1 Candidatus Dojkabacteria bacterium S2_J21
AGGACATTTAATAACCCTACCCTTTTGTAATTCTTTAAGGGTATATGAGAGTTCTTTACTACAGAATGGACAATTATATTTCAGTTTGATGTTGCTGAGCATAATCATATGGATAACAATTTAATGTACTTCATTATACCATTGATATGTAAAAGATTTCTTGTCCTTCCAACATCTTTTACATATCAATGGTATAATGAAGTACATTAAATTGTTATGTAAAAGATGTTGGAAGGACAAGAAATCTTTAATTACTTCTCAAGATTGTATGAGTCTTTTAGCCACCCTAAGAGCTCAGAATCAATCTCTTCTTCTT
>JAEHHF010000100.1 GCA_019248085.1 Candidatus Dojkabacteria bacterium S2_J21
CTACAAGCTTAAATCCTAGTTTTTCTTTTTCTTTTTGCTCACTAACTGGCGCTACTTCTACTGTAACATCAGCATCGAATATCTCTTTTGTATATCCTTTTGAGGTGTTACATCGAACTCCTTAGCTATATAGCTTGTAGTAGCTAAATCAGTTCCATCTGTATCTTTTTTTGTAAACAATTCTTTTCTTGATTTCTCAACAAAGCTTCAATGTATAGCAGCTACATTTCTAACCCCAACTGGATCTTTTTCAATCAATCCGCTTAATACTTCAATCTGACTAAAATCTGTATATTTTCAAGCTTCTAGTG
>JAEHHF010000101.1 GCA_019248085.1 Candidatus Dojkabacteria bacterium S2_J21
AGTTACTCCAATATCTAATAATTCTTTTTCATTTTTAAACTTTCTAATCGAATGCAACTCTGGAAACTCAACAGGACTCAATCCAAGCTTTCTAATTAATTAATTCATTCTTTTAAAATCTTTTTCAGTAGGTTTATACATTACTCAAAATAAATTAGATTTGGAACAAAGCAAGAAATTTATATCTAAATAAACAAATAGATATCAGACATTATGCACTACTTGGATTGTCTATAATAATAATGTTTCTTTATGCAGTGAGGTATTTATAATGTCAGCAGGTATTTTATTAATTTTAATAATAGCTACAT
>JAEHHF010000102.1 GCA_019248085.1 Candidatus Dojkabacteria bacterium S2_J21
CTGCTTCTGAAGCAAATAGAATGATTGCTTCTGATGTTGCTGTTACTCCAGTTCAGATGACTGCTGTAGATGTTCTTGATTATGATGCATTAAGTGCATTCTCAATAACTTTAGTATCAACTTTATCTGTACCAGAAACGATTTCAGTATCAGTTGGAACTTCATATGCTACTGCTAAAGGTCCATTGGTTCCATTACCAGAAGAGGGTGGAGATGCTTCATATGCTACTGCTAAAGGTCCATTGGTTCCATTACCAGAAGAGGGTGGAGTTGTTAACTTACTAAATAGCTCATCTAAATTAGTATC
>JAEHHF010000103.1 GCA_019248085.1 Candidatus Dojkabacteria bacterium S2_J21
TACACCCTACCTTGATCTCTATAGAAACTAACCACAACATTATACCCATCCTCTACCCAGCTCATACGACCAGTACTATTATCAAACTCATACTCATCCTTTCTACTGTACAATCCTTGGTATTTAGCAATCAATACAGCAAATTCATCAACATCATCTATGCTTACTATCCAGACTGGTCAATGCATTCACTATGTCTCCTTTCTGCTCCTTGTTCATATATTCCTCTTCCAAATCTAGACCAAACGCAATATTGTCAAATATACTATTCTCAGGATCATTTGCTATCTCTAGCTTTCTGTT
>JAEHHF010000104.1 GCA_019248085.1 Candidatus Dojkabacteria bacterium S2_J21
GATGTTATCAGATGCTGGTCAAATGGTATTGCTATATATGCAAGCAAAAGAATATATAGAGCCATTAAACAAATCAACTATTCCTATTGATACATATACTACAGCTCTTGGAATAGATAATAGAAAAAAAGATAAATATGGTAATTTTATAGAAGATGAAATCTCAAAAACTCAAGAAGAAATTGATGCAGAAGCAGCTAAAGAATTCTTCTCTAGCGCCAGTATTGATTGAACCATATCAACTTTTGCTAGAACTTCAGCTTTTAATACACTCATATCTGTTTTTTCTTTAACACTATATTT
>JAEHHF010000105.1 GCA_019248085.1 Candidatus Dojkabacteria bacterium S2_J21
AAGAAATAAAATGAGCAAGAGAAGAATATTACTAACCCTATTCGTAATATTCTTCTCTTGCTCATTTTATTTCTTTAAATATTCTTTTCCTACAGATACAATTTGTATTGGTAGCAATTACCAGTGTACTATTTGTATCTGTAGGAAAAGAATATTTAAAGAAATAAAATGAGCAAGAGAAGAATATTACACTGGTAATTGCTACCAATACAAATTGTAAGATGTATGCAGAAGAATCTAATCCACCTGCAGTATCTGCTGTGACTACATCGGTTGTACCTAGTACAT
>JAEHHF010000106.1 GCA_019248085.1 Candidatus Dojkabacteria bacterium S2_J21
ACCACTTCATATAGTCTAGTCATCTCTTCGCTATATGTTTTACCTTTTTCACTTCTCATATAGTTATAAACAGCAGCATGAACACTCTCATGTAACTTAGTTGTGAAATCTATATTTCTTTTATTTACTTCATCTATTATCATGTTTATTTGAGTTGATGCAGCCTTAATATCCAAAGCGCCAGTGTCTTGGTTTACTTGCTCAATTGATAACATTTTCATCATCTCTTTATCATTTCTCAATCCATCAAAATCTGCTATCGTAACAACATTATCTTTCCAATCATA
>JAEHHF010000107.1 GCA_019248085.1 Candidatus Dojkabacteria bacterium S2_J21
TGGGATTCAAATCCTAAATCTATGTTAACTTTTGAAGATGATATTAACATTGATCAATTCGAAAAAGAATCAATTCAAAAAATTTATAATAATGTATCTGGCGCTTTGGGAATTAAAGGAAGACAATGAACAATTTTAATATAACAGTAAACTCAGAACCTCTTTACCCACCAAATCAACATGCAGCGCCAATACTAATTGTTGATGATATAAAACTAGAACCAAAAACTGTATCAACACAAATTGATGTTCAAGCACCAATGCATGTATTAAAAGATATAGCAG
>JAEHHF010000011.1 GCA_019248085.1 Candidatus Dojkabacteria bacterium S2_J21
CTGAATTTGCGCTGATTAGAAGGATTACTACGAGAACAATAATTAGTAATACGAGGGCTATGCCACCAATGAGGAGGATTTTTTTCTTTTTGGGATCCATAATCTAACAGTTTAATTTTAAATTTCTCTTTCTGCAATAACCACGAGTCTTTTTGTACCAATTCCTAGGGGCCAACAGGTCATCATAGTTATTGTTTCTTTGTTGTTCTGTGATTCTAGTATGGAGAAGTCATCTGCTGAAACAATCTTTTTGCTTCTGACAATATATTTCAAGACCTTGTCATCCTTCTTAATATCTACCTCTTGTCCAATATCTATATTACTCAATCTAGAGAATATTGTCTCGGGCAAGTTTTGGTGGCCGTTAAAGAAGGTCTCGACAGCACTATGACCATATATGAAAGAATTACCTCCATCTCCTGGTAGCGGAGTCCCTGCGAAATGTGCTAGTCCTTGCTTGAGGTATTGGTTGTAAACTTTCTCGTTGTAACTATCAATATTGGAAGATATTTTGATATTGGAGATTCCGATACTTGAAATGTCGATATACATATCTTTGGCATAGTCCTTATCTATGACTATTTCTTTTTGTGTTTGCGTTACTGGATCGTAATATTGTGAGTCTGCTAATGTCCCTAACTGTTGGGAGAGGTTCGCAAAATAGCTTTTTCCTGGATCGTAGTAGGCTAGTTGGGATTCAATATATGTTTGGTATGATTCGGGGACGGGTTCTACTATGGAATCCGCCCGTGCTTGTTCAATCATTCCATCAATATATGATTTGGCGAGGGGTATTAATTGGCTAGCGATAATGATGATTCCAGTTATGGCAAATGCTATGGATATATATATCCTGGTTTTCTTAACCTTGGTTTGATTTTCAGTTTGTATGTTCCAATCGTGAATTTCCATGACCATATATTACCAGATTTATCTAGCTAATGGGGAGGACCACTGGCAAATTAAATTGGTGTTTGCTAAAATACTTTGCTATGGAAAAGAGAGATTACTACGAAGTATTAGGTGTAGAGAAAAAAGCGACTCAAACAGAGCTTAAAAAGGCTTACAGAAATCTTGTTAAAAAATACCATCCTGATTCTAACAAGGATGATGGTGCTGAGGAGAAGTTTAAGGAAGTACAGGAAGCATATGAGGTACTTTCGGATGAATCTAAGCGTTCTGCATATGATCAGTATGGTCATGCTGCTACTGCTGGTTTTAACCCAGGTGCTGGTGGATATTCTGATTTTAGTGGTTTTGATGGTAATACGCCTTTTGATATGGGTGATATTTTTAATTCTTTCTTTGGTGGTGGGAACTCAGGGTTTGATTTTGGATTTGGTAATTCTTCTGGTAGAAGACAGGCTCAGGGTGGTGCAGATATTCGTTACAGAGTGAGATTGAAATTTGATGAAGCTATGGAGGGTGGGGAGTATGAGATTAAGGTCCAGAGGGATGAGACTTGTGAGCATTGCGAGGGTACTGGTAGTGAGGATGGTAAGGTTGAGACTTGCTCTGTGTGTCATGGGTCTGGGCAGGAGAGGCAGGTTAGAAATACGATATTAGGTCAAATTGCTGTAATGGGGACTTGTTCTAAGTGTAAGGGTACGGGGAAGAGCATAAAGAATGAGTGTAAGGTTTGTGGTGGTTCTGGTGTTAATGCTACTTCTGAGAAGGTTAAGGTGAAGATTCCTGCTGGTGCATATGATGGTATGATTTTGAGATTTAGAGGTGGTGGGAATGCTGGTAACAATGGTAGTGCTCATGGGGATTTGTATGTAGAGATTGAGGTTGAGACTTCTTCTAAGTTTGAGAGAAGGGGTAATGATATTTATTCTGATGTTGATATTCCTATATATATGGCTGTATTAGGTGGTAAGGTTGATGTTGATACTGTTGCTGGGAATGTGGTTTTAAAGATTCCTAATGGTACTCAATCTGGATCTATATTTAGATTAAAGGGTAAGGGTGCATATATTTTGAATGGTGAGGGTAAGAGGGGGGATCATTATGTGAGGATAAATATACATGTACCTGCTAGATTGAACAAAAAAGAGAAGGAGTTGTGGGAGGAGTTGAGTAAGGTTTAAATGTGTTAAGATATTTCTATGAAGAAATATATAGTAATCGGGACATCTCTTTCAGGTAAAACTACACTAATAAAATATCTACGATCGACTACGAGTTTGCCAATTTCAGAGTTGGATGAAGAGTTAACAGAACTTAATAATGGGGAATTTCCTTCGGATGTAGAATACAAGCATAATGTGCTTTTTCCTAAGGTACTAGAGAAGATTTTAAATAAATCAGAGATAATATTTTTTACAAATGCTTGGTATTTTAAGCAAGAAGATTTAGAGGAAGCGAAGAGAAAAGGATTCAAAATTCTTCAACTATCTGTAGGTTTAGAGACTTTGAAATCAAGGAATGAAGCAAGAATTAAAGATGGGTATGAAGACATGACTCAATATCTTGAGGGCATGGTTAAATATCAGGAAGATATAAAAAACACTGGTGTGGTTGATTTTGTAATTGATGGGGAACAAGAAGTGGAAAAAGTTGCAGAAGATATTTTAGGAGTAATTAAAGAACAAGAATAGGTTTTTCCTCCATATAATTATGATATAATCTCCACATATAGATTATTTAATCAAACCATACTCATGGAATTACTAGAAAGAACCCATATAGGGGAATTAGCACAACACATAGGACAAGTCATTAGAATAAGAGGAAGAGTAGATACCATAAGAGATCAAGGCAAAATCATATTCATAATGGTAAGAGACAGATCAGGAATAGTACAAACAGTAGCATGGTTTGGAGACGAAGAAGTATTCAAAACCGCAAAAACCCTAACAGCAGAATCAGTAATAGACATAACAGGAGAAGTAAAAGAAGCAAAACAAGTAGCATGCGGATATGAAATAGGGATAAAAACATTAAACATAGATTCAGTTGCACAAACCCCATTACCAATAGCCATTGAAGGAGAACATGTAGACAATGTAACCGCATTAGACAAGAGATTGGATTACAGATGGGTAGATCTAAGAAGCAAACGAAACCAACTAATGATGGATGTAGCTACAACAATGGGAGCATCCTTCAGACAATATTGTGTAGATAACGGATTCGTAGAAATACAAGCACCAAGAGTAATCAGTGCGGCAAGTGAATCAGGAGCAAACGTATTTGAGGTAAAATACTTTGACAGGAAAGCATACCTAGCTCAGTCACCACAATTCCACAAACAAATGGGAATGGCAGCAGACCTAGAAAGAGTCTTTAACATGGGACCAGTATTTAGAGCAGAAAAATCATTCACAACAAGACACCTAACAGAATATACAAGCTTCGATGTAGAGATGGCATACATTGATTCATACAAAGATGTCTGTCATTTTGAACAGGAAATGCTTAAAAAGATGTTAGCTGAAGTAAAAGCAAAGTATGGAGAAAAGGTAAAAGAAGTATTTGGAATAGATATTAAAGTACCAGAAGGAGACTTCCCATATCTCACTGTAGCAGAAGCTAAAGAAAAATTGGCAAAAGCAGGCATAGAAAGTAAGGATACAGGGGACTTCTCACCAGAAGAAGAAAGAGCAATGGGAGTGATAATGGAAAAGGAGACAGGAAGTGAATTCGTATTTGTTGTTGATTACCCATATGCAAGAAGAGCTTTCTACCATATGAGGGATTCGGAGAACCCTAAGATAGCAATGGGTTTTGACCTCTTCTGGAAAGGACTTGAAATTACAACAGGTGCACAAAGAGAACATAGGATTGATGTATTGAAAAAGAATGCAGTAGAAAGAGGTATGGAATTAGAAGGGCAACTCAAAGACTATCTCGAATATTTTGAATATGGATGCCCACCTCATGGTGGATTTGGAATGGGTACAGAAAGAGTGGTAATGAAAATGTTAGGCTTCGGAAGTATCCTAGAAACCACATACTTACCTAACACTCCAAATAGACTAGGAAAGCTACTCTCTAAAATTGCAGTTGAGAAGAAGAAATAACTCAGTTATTCATCTTTCTAACTCTTTGTGATATACTACTAATTGAAAGTAATACAAAGAGGAGGGTGGGGATGAAAATTCTCACCTTTTTTTTTGAAAGAACTATTTTAAATATAATTTTTTATAATAATTAAACCATGGCAATGACATCAGAATTTGTTTCTGCAATCAATCAAATCGCTTCTGAGCGAGGTATTGAAAAAGAAGAAATCTTTACAGCCCTAGAATCAGCAATATTGGTAGCATACAAGAAAGAGAAATTCATGGACCTAAATCTTTCTCAAGAAGAGGAAGAAACAATGGGAGGCAACCTTACTGTTGAATTAGACAGAGAGACAGGTGAATTCAAACTCATAGCTACAAAGGAAGTAGTAAAGAAGGTTAAAGATGATAATACAGAAATATCAGTAGCTGATGCAGAGATGATTTCTCCAAATGTTGAAGAGGGAGACTCGATACAGTTAGAAATGCCAGCTGAAGAGTTTGGTAGAATCGCAGCACAAACAGCAAAACAGGTCATATTACAAAAGATGAGAGAATCTGAGAAAGAAGCTGTTCTTGGTGAATTTGAAGACAAGGTTGGAGAAGTATTCAGTGCTTTGATGCAGAGAATGCAAAAGGGTCAGGTAATCTTTGAAATTGGTAAAGCAACAGCAGTAATGCCAGCAGAAGAGCAGATCTCTAACGAATTCTACAGATTAGGTGAGAGATACAAAGTACTCTTGAAATCCATAGATGATTCTCAGGTAATTGTTTCTAGAGCAGATCCTAAGTTCCTCATAGAGCTTTTCAAATTGGAAGTTCCTGAGATTGAATCAGGCGTTGTTGAAATTAAAGCAATCGCAAGAGAAGCAGGTTCTAGAACTAAGATTGCAGTTGAATCTCATCAGGATGGAGTAGATCCAATTGGTTCATGTGTAGGACAAAGAGGTATTCGTATTGCTAATGTTATGAACGAAATTGGTGAAGAGAAGATAGATATCATCGAATGGGATGAAGCTCCTCACAGATTCGTTGCCAATGCGTTAAGTCCAGCAAAGATTGATAGTGTAAATATTACTGAGGATACAGCAACTGTAACAGTTGATGAAGATCAGCTATCATTAGCTATTGGTAGAGAAGGACAGAATGTAAGATTGGCATGGAAATTAACTGGATACAAGATTGATATTGTTGGTAATGGTGTTAAGAAAGAAGAACCTGTTGAAGCTGAAGAACCAAAAACAGAGGAAGTTATTGAAAAGCCAAAGAAAAAAGCTACTAAGAAAACAGCTAAGAAAGTAAAGAAGGCAACAGTTGTTAAAAAGGCAGCTAAGGAAGAATAATTTAACAGATTAAGTAATGTCTAAGAAAAGTCTAAATACAACTCAGGAAAGCGAGAGAGTTCCAATAGTGACGATCTTAGGTCATGTTGATCATGGTAAAACAACAATATTGGATAACATCAGAAAGAGTGATGTTCAAAGTTGCGAAGCAGGCGGTATTACGCAGAGAGTTTCTGTATTTACTGTTTGTGTTAAGGGTGAGAAAAGGATTACATTCATAGATACTCCTGGTCATGAGGCTTTTGATCTTATGAGATCTAGAGGTGGAAGTATTGCAGATATTGTATTACTCATAGTAGCTGCAGATGATGGTGTACAACCTCAGACTAAAGAATCAATCGAAATTATAAATCGTTCTACAGCTAAACCAATCGTTGTTATAAACAAATGTGATTTACCAGATATGGATATTTCCAAAATCAAGAGAGATCTTGTAAGCAATGGTATGCAGGTTGAAGGGTTGGGTGGAAGTATCCCCGTTATCGAAGTTTCTGGAAAGACAGGCAAAGGTATCCCTGAGCTCTTGGACCTAATTCTTCTCGTTGCAGAGGTAGAAGGATTGCAAGGAAGAGATGCTCTTCCTAAGGGAGTCATTGGAAAAGCATTCGTACTAGAATCAATAAAGGATCAATCTAAAGGAAATGTCTCTTCAATGGCATTAATTCAAGGCCATATATGTGAAGGAGATCTTTTTGGATACAGAATGGGTAAGGAGTACTTCATTGAAAAGGTAAAGGGTGTCATAGCAGAAGACAATACGGATCTGTGTCTCTTAAGTGGTGGATGTGGTGGAAAGATATTAGGTATCTCGAATTCTTTGGAACTTGGGACGGAAGTTTTTGTGTTAGAAAAGAATGATGAGAAATTACTTAGATCTTTGTACAAAGAAGTTTCTACGGAAGCTATGGCCGACGAGGAAGCTTTGGAAGATTTCTTTGGAGATCAACAGGTCACAAAGGACAAACTATTCAATGTTATAGTGAAGAGCTCTTCGGAAGGATCTTTAGAAGCGTTGAAAAACTCTTTAAGCAAGATCGAAGAAGAGGGATACTCTGCGAAGATCATAAAGTCTGGAGTAGGGAATATCACTCTCCAAGATGTAGAGATGGGTAGTATGTCCAAAGCCATTGTTCTGGGATTTGAAGTAGGAATGGAAAACGGTGTAAATGAATATGCCAAGAACAACAAGGTATTGGTAAGAACATATGACATAATCTACAAACTACTCGAAGAGGTAAATGACGTTGTCTCTTTGATGTCCTTGCCAAAAGATGCAGAAGAGGAAATAGGGAAAGCAGTAGTAAAAGAAATCTTTGTACTTTCTAATGGTACTAAGGTATATGGTAGTAGAGTAGAGACTGGTATTATGAAAAGAGATTGCAGATGTGATGTGGTAAGAAAAGACGAGATTCTGGGAAGCGGGAAAATCAAATCTCTGAGAATCAATAAGGATACTGTAACAGAAGCAAAAGCAGGATTTGATTGTGGAATACAATTGGATACAGATATCGAGATTAAAGAGGGAGACGAGGTCTATTGCTTTAGGATTGTTAGGTAAATAAGGATTGTTATTTCCATAGAATGTGTTACAATTTTTAGAGGATTATAAAATCCTTTCTTAAAATAATCATTATTGAAAAATGCTTAGGCTTTCAAAAGGTAAGAAAATAGGAGCAATTATTTTCTCCGTTGTTATATTGGTTTCTATTGGACTCATGACATTCTATCTAATAAATGGGAATAGTTTTGATACAAGAAGTAGCGCTGGAAACTCAAGTTGGGCAATAGGAGATCTGAATGGAGACCTAAAGGTTTCAATGGCAGATTTCAACCTTTGGCTTACAGGGTATAGGAAGTTTAAGAAAGATGGAACATATACTGTAATCTCAGATTTGAATAAGGACAAGAAAATAGGCTTCAGTGACTTCTTCTTGTGGCTTGATGCATACCGCGAGTATAAGCATACTGCCGGTGGAGAGTTTAAGAAAATCTCTAAAACAAACGACATGGGAACTTTTGATTTGGAATATAAATTCATGGGTGATAATACTTGGTTCTACAGGATGACAGGTACTTTCTCTAAGGCAAGCCTTTGTGATGTGGGTTCAGTAAATATCGCTATTGCAAAAAATGCTGATGCTGTTGATGCAGTGACGGTATATATGAACGGAACTCCTTTTAAAGAGGAGCTAGCCGATTGTACTGGCTTATTCACAAGAGAAGGGGAATTCACAGCTGCTGAGAACGCAAATATAGCACTGACCCTGAGAGAACTACCGAAGGTAAGTACAGCCACTTATAAGCCACAAGCTGTTGATTATAGCTTCATGACAGTTACATATGAATATACAGGAAGCGATACTTGGAGCTATACGATTAAGGGTGAGTTACCAAATGACTGTTTTGATGTGACCCAAGCTATTTCCAAAGTAAATCCACACCTTAAGAGGGTTTCTATTGGGCCAGACAGTTTTGCCAATATGTCATCTCCAGATGCAACAGTATATATATATAACTTCATTTCACCAGAGAAAATTACAGACTCGAAATGTAGTACGACAGTGCTAAAGTATAGCAAGACAGGTACATTTAAGGCAGGTGAAGATTCAAAGATTAAATTTGTTTCAACTCCAGCATATCCTGCTGTCGGATTAATAAAGGCAATAGTCCCCGTATTAACGACACAAGCCACATATTTAGGTGATAACTTATGGAGCTATGAGGTAAAAGGTACTTTCCCAAATGGTTGTTATAGTGCTAAGACAGTAGTTCATCCATTAACCGCAACATATAAAGATGGTTTTACCGGGTGTACTGTTGTGGGAAACTTAATTAGATGTAACCAAGTAGCTATGACAGCTTTGGAAAAATCGATATATTTGGAGACAGTTATAACGAAGGAAGGGACTTCTTGTACAGGCGCAGTGGTCGAATACGATGCTACTGGGAAGTTTGTAGCGGCAGAGAAAGCAACCATCGGATCACGCATAAGTGCGATATTGAAGTAAGGGAGGGTTATCGCTTAGGAAGAGATTAAAACCGCTCGGTTAATACTGAGCGGTTTTGTATTATAGATTCATTTGGAATACCTGTATCAAAGGAGCAGAGGTACATAGTTGGCATGCCTTTGAGATGCTGAGTTGCGTTACCTGTACGGTCTTTGTAACGAAGTCTGGAGGTAGTGAAGATATCGTTTAGTCCCAAGTAAGGGGTGTTGGACTCTTCCTCGTAAAACAAAAGCCCTACGCTAGGTAGGGCTCTTCCTGAACGATGTTGTTAAACCCTCTACACTGTCGTTGGTGTTGGTGTGCTTGTTGGTGTCTCTGTTGGTGTTGGAACCTCTACTGGTGTAACAACCTCTGTTGGTGGTACATCCTTCTTAGTAGAAGTTAATACTATGATAATCAAAGCTAAGATAAATACACCAGCGATTATATATACATAATATTCCTTGAGGAAATTCAATATTGGACTAACACTTGTATCCTCCTCAGTACCTTCATTTAGTTGGTCTCCTGTATCTTTAACAGAAACTGGTTTGTTAATATCTGTTACCTTCTCGATCACTATATCTCCAAGGTCAAGTGTACTTTGATCAACATAGAAATAATAATCACCACCATCACTTACCTCGTAGGATATCTCTGCAATTGTACCTATTTCTGCTAAGTCTTCTTCGCTAAGACAAAGTATCTCAATCTTATTCCCATTTTCTATAACGCTATTACTCATCGAACAATCCAAATCCCCAGATTCTAGATTTAGAATATTTATATTATCTGAGAATACTATCTCCATATCGGCAGCATTAAGAGTCTCATCTTTATGAGTAATCGTAACTGTTGCAATATTGGTCTCTGTATCATCTGTTAGAGTGACCTCTGCACTTGCAGAAACCTGTGTTGAGAGCAGTGCAAGAATCGGAATTACAAAGAATATTGTTAAAATATATTTAAAGCTTTTCATTAATGATATATAATATAAATTAGAGTATAGTGATAGAGTAACATAATTAATTTAATTAAAAAAGGGTAGTTTTGTATATTGACAAACGCTCCTTTTTATAAGAATATTTATACATTATGAACTGCCGATCAAACACAAACTTTATTTTAGGTATGGCTCTAGTCCTCTTCGCATACCCAATACTAGCTCTAAGCGAAGCATTCGCAACATATACCTCTGCAACAATTACACCGGCTACTGGAACGATATACAGTACAAATACTCCTATTTCTGTCAATGTGAATAGTGGCTCTGATGAGTTTGGAGGAGCAGATGTAATTATAACTTTCTCAGGTAATATGTCATACGTGAGTGCAGTCAAGAACTCCATTTGTAGTAGTTTTACGGTCACACCAGCGGGAAATACCTTGGATGTAGAATGCTTCTATCTTGGAGGAGCAAGAACATATAATGGAAGCCTTGGTACTTTGTATTTCAGATCAACAGGAACAGGAAGTGCAGCAATAACAATAACAAGTACAGATCCTGAAGTTACAACAAAAGTCAGTGGAGCCTACACCCTCTCGGAGAGTGACCTCCCAGAGACAGGAGCACTTGATAGCTCTAGTAGGACGTTGATAATAGGAGTATCTATGATCGCACTTGGTGGAATTGTACTATTACTAAGTCCATTGAATGATAGAATTGTAGGAAATAGACTTAGGAATAAAAAGAACATGATGGAGGAAAGAATTTAACAAATATCCCTGAAAATGTAGTATCCGCTTGACAGATGACCTATAAAATTATACAATAATCTCTGTCCTATTTTCTTGGACTTCGCTTGTAATTAAGAATACATAATGATAATCTGTAATTAGATATGTCGCTAACAATAGACGAAAAACAAACAACAGTAAATAAGTACGCTATCCACGAAGGTGATACTGGCTCTCCAGAGGTACAAATTGCATTACTAACTCTCCAAATAGAGAAATTAAGCGAACATCTAAAGGATCATAAAAAAGATAATCACTCCAGAAGAGGATTGTTACAAATGGTTGGTAAAAGAAGAAGATTAATACAGTACCTCAAAGATAGTGAACTTGCGAGATATACCGAATTGTCAAAGAAGTTAAAGGTGTAATAACCTTTTTACCTCTTTCTTTGTAAAAACTTTCCAAAACATATAATATTGATGACTGTATTATGTCGTCGATATATTTAAATTATATTTTTAATTAATTAAAATGGCTTTAAAAGAAATAAAACACGAATTTGAAATAGGGGGAAGAAAATGTACCTTTGAAACAGGTAAACTTGCTCTAAGATCAGAATCAGCAATATTGGCTAGAATGGGAGACACTGTCATAACAGTAAATGTTAATACAGCAACCCCAAAACAGGAATCAGATTACTTTCCACTTTCAGTTGAATATATAGAGAAATTCTATGCATCCGGCAAGATCAATGGATCGAGATTTGTTAAAAGAGAGAGATTCCCAAGTGATGATGCAGTTCTCAAAGCAAGAATGATAGATAGAGCAGTTAGACCAAGGTTCCCTAAGGACTACAGAGATGATTTAAACCTCATTGTTACAGTGATGTCATATGATGGTGAAAATGATCCTATGCTTTTGGCTATTAATGCAGCATCCGTTGCATTGATTTATTCATCTGCACCTTTCTCTGGCCCTATTGCAGGTGTCAGAATGGGAATGGTAGATGGAAAACCAGAAAGTGTTCTCAAATCTATGGATTTAACAACCCCAGAAGAGAAGATGAACTATGTTGTAGCAGGAGATGGTAAAACATTCACAATGGTAGATGCGGGATGCTATGAGTCCACCAATGAAGAGATCCTCTCAGCAATGAAAGAATCTCTAGAGTTGATGCAACCATGGTTAGATGCACAGAATGAGTTCCTCAAAAAACTAGAGATGAAGGACAAGGCATATACATCATATGCAACCCCTGAAGAAGCGATCGATGGTGTAAAAGAGTTCTTAACAGAATCAAGAATTAAAGAAAATCTTCAAAAAGCTAATGACAAAGTTCATGAAGCTACAAAAGAAGAAGTATTTAAACAATTTGATGGCAAATTTTCTAAATCAGTACTTGCAGAGGCATATGATTACCTCTTAAAGAAAGCTGCAAGAAAAATTGTTCTCGAAGAGAAGACTAGAGTAGACGGTAGAGCTATGGATGAAATCCGAGAGCTTTACACAGAAGCGGATCTTTTACCAAGAGTCCATGGATCTGCACTTTTCACAAGAGGAGTAACTCAGACATTAACGATAGCTACATTAGGTAGTTTGAGAGATGTCAGATTAGTAGATGATATGGAAGGTGAAAGAGAACAAAGATATATGCACTTCTACAATGATTTACCATTTGCATATGGCGTATGTGACAGAATCAAATTCTCACCAAGTAGGAGAGCAATCGGACATGGAATGTTAGCTGAGAAAGCAATCGTTCCTGTATTACCTACAGAAAAAGAATTCCCATACACAATGTTAGTAATGAGTGAAATCCAAGGTGAAAATGGATCAAGCTCAATGGCATCTGTATGTGGATCTAGTATGTCATTAATGGCAGCAGGTGTTCCTCTAAGAAAACCAGTTGCAGGTATTGCATGTGGATTAGTTGTAGCTGATGGCGGTAGTTTCAAAGTATTGACTGATATGCAGGGTGTTGAAGATTTCTATGGCGACATGGACTTCAAGATTGCTGGTACAGCTGATGGTGTAACTGCAGTACAGATGGATACCAAGACTCAGGGCCTCTCTATGGAAATTGTTGAACAAACATTCAAACAGTCTACAGAAGCAAGAGCAAAGATTCTTGAAGCAATGAGCAAAACAATTGCAGAATCAAGAAAAACAATGTCTGAATTCGCACCAAGAGTAGCCCAGGAGAAGGTTGCTACCGACAAGATTGGTGAGATAATTGGGCCAGGAGGAAAGAACATTAGAGAACTTTCTGAGAGAACAGGTGCAGAGATTGAGATCGAAGAGGATGGAACAGTTAATATCTATTCCACTTCCCAAGAATCAATTGATGAAGCTGTCAAAGCTATTAGAAGATATGATTTCAAACCAAATATTGGTGAGATTTACGAAGGTAAAGCTGCATCCATAATGCCATACGGAGCATTTGTAGAATTAGCTCCAGGTATCTCAGGTCTAGTACATGTATCTGAACTATCAGATGATTTTGTTAAGGATGTTCATGACTTCATTAATGAAGGAGACATTGTTAAGGTCAAAGTCGTTGGTATAGATAACATGGGTAAGATCAAATTGAGTATGAAAGGTTTAGACAAGAACGAAGAAAAGAAAGCTGAAGAGATAGGGGAGGAACGTTAGTTCTTCTTTATCTTAGCTATATAAAAGCCCATCATTCTGCTGTTAGGAAGGACTCTCAGAGTCTTCTTAACGGCGGGATCATAGGTATTACCACTCCACTTAGTTATACCTTTAGTTGTGAATATTTTTTCTCCGGCTAAATCAACATTAATATCTTCTACGGTAGCGTTTGGGAAATGTTCTAGAAGGAATGTAACTACTCCTTCATTTTCCTCAGGTTCTAATGTACATGTTGAATATACTAAAGTACCACCAGTCTTCAATGTCCTGAATGCAGATATGATTAAATCCTTTTGTAAGAAAGAACACCTCTTTATCTTATCCAGTCCCCAGAACCTCAATGGCTTTTGGCTATTCATATAAATCATACCCTCACCACTACATGGAGCATCCAAAAGTACTCTGTCAAAATATTCAGGATATTTTTTACCAAACTCAGTAGAATCACTGTATGTAGCCTTTGCGTTTTTTGCTCCAAATTGGTACAAAACATTCTTTAAAGAAGAAACTCTTGCCATATCAATATCATTTGCCAATATCTTCCCCTTGTTATTCATCACCGCTGCAATATGCGTTGTCTTACTACCTGGAGCAGCACACATATCAAGCACATACTCTCCCGGTTTAGGATCAAGTACCAATGTATCTAAAATACTAGAAAGATTCTGTATGTAGAATTTACCATCTTGATATTCAACTGATTGGGACACCTCCGACTTATCATAGTTTAATACAAAGTATGTATTCTCAGCCCATGGAATTGCTTGTAGTTGATATTCTTTTGCTTCTAACGCTTTCTTTGTTTCTTCTACATTCCCCATGAGAGGATTTAATCTAATGGTGGTAATAGCTCTAGAAGAAAAAATACCAGCAACTTTAGGTTTAGGTACCATCAATATACTAGCGATACGGGAAATGAAAAGATTTTCTTTTGTAAAAAATTCTTTATGAGCAACAGGAGCTTTTCTTGGTTGTTTGTAGTTGGATCTTGTTGGTTTCCTCATTATATCTCCTCCTTAATGTACTTAACTATACTTCCAATTACTAACCCGGTTGTTTCTGTTCTCAAGATATTGCCTCGTAATTTAACGAAAGTAAAATTTAACTCATTGAATACCTCAATGTCTGAAGAACTCCATCCTTTTTCTGGACCAATGGCAATATATACAGGTTTGCTTTTGACATCAACCTCACTTAGATATTTTGCATCTACATTTTCGGTAGCTAAACATATTTTAACTGCATCATCTTCGAATTTGTAATCCAACAACTCTTTGATCCTAATTGGTTTCTCAATCATTGTAGGGAATGTGTTTCTAGATTGATCTGTAGCATCCCTAATGATCTTGTTCCACATGCCATAGTCTTTGATTGCTTTGTTCTTACCTCTAAGTGAATATCTTGTTTCAGTAGGAATGATTTTTTCAATGCCAATTTCTACACTTTTTTCTACAAAATAGTTGAATTTGGAATCATTACTTAATGATTGTATGATGGTAATGCTTGGTATGTATGAGTTTTCTCTTAAACCTTGGTCTTCCAGTATTTCAACTTCTACCGACTTCCCTTGCATATCTGTGATATGTGCTAGGTATGTATTTTGGTATGTTTCAACCTCAACTACATCCTCGATGCCGAGTTTTTTTTGAGAAAAGATTAATTCACTGTCCGAATCGGATAGGTGAGTTATGTCTCCTACGCTTAATTTGTGTCTTACAAAATATTTTTGCATGTGGTGATTATACCATTATATTTGACATATCTCCCATAATTTTGTTTGATATATGTATATATATTAATATATTCATAAATCTATCTCATGGGTATCAAAACACAAAAAGTTCTGCGATTCATATCAAAGACAATCCTTTTGGTAATTGGTTTTGTATTAATAGGGTATGTGGGATTGGTGGTATACAAATCCATTATTAACAAACCTCAGAGAGTTAGAGTTACCAATGTTACGGATTCTGCAGCTACTATAACTTGGGTTACAGATAATCCAGTTAGAGGAGTGGTGTATTACAATGTTAAGGATAGTGTTCTTCCTGGTCCGCTTGGTTTCCTTTTTAGTAACGTCGGATATGATGACAGGGATTTTGCAATTGCACAGCTTGCTTGTGTAGAGGAGTTTAATGAGAATGCTAAGAATACTAAAGATGAGAATTTTGCTGTTAGTGGTAGTAATTTTGATTGTGAGAATATTAAGGTTGAGAAACTTGGGGCTTACTACACACATAGTGTTACATTAAAGAATTTAAATGAAAGTAATACATATTTCTTTAAGGTTGGTAATGGTATATGGAGTTGGGATATATCTGGTGTAGGGAAGGATGTTAGTGAGAATGATTTACCTTTAGCTACTAAGTTTAACTTTGTAACTGGTAAGGTTTCTACTACTGTTCCTACTCCTAATATTGCTTATGGGAATGTTGTTGCAAAATTGAGATACTCGGAAGGAGAAGGTGAGGCATACTATGAAGATTTATCAAAAGACTCACTAGTTTTTTCATATTTAGAAATAAATGATCAAAAGTCTCAGATTATTTCTAGTGTAACTAATTCGAGTGGTGGATGGATTCTTGACAAGAGTAATTTCAGAGATACAGATGGGAATTTAATAACAGACTTGAGTAAGGCTACTATGAGGGTGTGTGCACAATATGAAGATGTAGAAACAAGGGGTTGTGTGGAAGCATTAGGTGATTTAACAGAAGATACAGAATTGGAGATTATGGGTAATAGGGAGAGTGATCTGACGGATGTTGAGAAGAGCAGAATTCTGGAAAAATTTGAGGAATTAATCGGGAGAGTCTATGCAGCAGATCCGCCATATCCTGTGTGCACAGGGTGTTCTTGCGATTACGATGGGGCTAAATATACTTCAGGTGGTTCTTCCGGAACATCTGGGTGTAAAATCCCATTTTCGTCTTCGGTCGGGAAATGTACTGGTACAAAAAATAACTATCCTATTGAGAAATGGTTCAGTTTAGTTTCTTGGAGTGATCAGCTCCCAGATTATTGCTCTTCTGGTTCTACAGATGAGGCTATATGTGGAGGGAAAGTTGTTAGTATAGATAGTATTTGTTCTCAAGCTGATCCTCAAGGTTGTGGTGCTCCTACTGGAGCTGGTGCTGGTCATGTACAAAAAATAAAAGATAAAAAAGCATCATGTGGAAATGGAGGAGGTGGTGGGGGTGAGCAAGGATCTTGTAAT
>JAEHHF010000108.1 GCA_019248085.1 Candidatus Dojkabacteria bacterium S2_J21
AGCCGGGTGGAAAAGAAAGGCTGGAGAAGGATTCATGACTGTCAATAAAAGAACAAGTTCATATGAGATGTATAATCAGGCAGATACAGAGATAACTGAAAGAGCTGAAAGAATGGCGTCTGCCTTAGAAGCTGATTTCATGGCTGTAGACTTTATGTATATACATGGAAAACCATGTATACAAGAGATAAGCTTACATCCTGGATATAAGGCATATGAGACTAAGATTGAGGGAGAGCCTGTTAATATAGCAGAGGCTATTATTACTGCTTT
>JAEHHF010000109.1 GCA_019248085.1 Candidatus Dojkabacteria bacterium S2_J21
AAGATTTTGTAAGAGGAGAGATAGTGTAAATAGAGGGGGTGCTTTTCCTCTTTATTGTATACATAGAATGCGCTAGATTGCTTTATATCCTTAGGCTTTTGCTTATGAATATACAATTGTTATTTACAATATACATATAGTTAAATCAGATATCAAATATATATACTAACGAAAAAGCAGAACTGGACAAAAAACTTGCGATAACTGAGGCTGTAAACCAAGTGGAGAAAGAACGAGACGAACTTCAAGGAGAGTTAAAAAATAAAGAAAC
>JAEHHF010000110.1 GCA_019248085.1 Candidatus Dojkabacteria bacterium S2_J21
TTCAGTTTCATCCATACAAAGACTCCCGCTACTACTAATACTAGTATCGTACCAATGATAAGGAGCAGTTTTTTATCCAGTTTGCTCTTACTGGTCGCTGTAGACTTCTCCATTGTTTTTAATTTTTAAATTATCTGTGTTCGTGAGGAAGGTTTAACAAAAGTGGCCCTCCTCACCAGCGAGTTTCCTTTCGGATTCTCCTACATCCCTTTCGGGTTGTAGACCACAGCGATGGACTGGCTAGAGAGCCGCCTATATCGCTGTGGATTT
>JAEHHF010000111.1 GCA_019248085.1 Candidatus Dojkabacteria bacterium S2_J21
GTCTATATCAAAATCTGAAGCAATAAAAGCTATAGAAAGTAAAATTGAAGAATTAAAATATAAAATTAAATATGATTATGCAGTTCAAAAAGGAGCATATGAATATTTCTTTCTAGCTTCATCACTATTTAAATATGCATATGCTCCTTTTTGAACTGCATAATCATATTTAAATAGTGATGAAGCTAGAAAGAAATATTCAGGTTCTCAACTGAAAGATAAGTTTACACAGTTTGAAAGATTAGCTACAAGCAATAAAGTAAAT
>JAEHHF010000112.1 GCA_019248085.1 Candidatus Dojkabacteria bacterium S2_J21
ATCCATTTTCTGAACCTAATCCTCTAAAATCTTTATCTAGTTCTACATAATTATCAACTACTTTATCTATGCCAATAAGACCATTTATTCTAGCGCCAGTTTCAGATTTTCCATTGTTTAGCACATACACATTCCTAGCTTCACCATCTCTTTTTCTCTTAGCTACAACCTCTATATCTCCATTTTTTAAGTACTTAATTGAATCTATAGTCTCAACATACTTTCTTCCACTGTTTTCAACCACAAGCTCATTACCTTC
>JAEHHF010000113.1 GCA_019248085.1 Candidatus Dojkabacteria bacterium S2_J21
TTCTAATCTTTGTAAAAGGGTTGTAGTTATAGATCATGGTGTGGTTTTGTATGATGGGAAAATATCAGAATTGATTAATGGTTTTGTTAAGGAGAAGTACAAAACACTATCCCCATAATCAGTGTTGGATGCCAACCAATTGCAGAGGTTGCTGGGTCAGAAGAGTCAGTTGTGGTGGGAGTTAGCTCCAATTGAGACCTTCAAACTTAACAAGGAGATATATGGTATTTCGGACAAGGAATATAATGAGGTG
>JAEHHF010000114.1 GCA_019248085.1 Candidatus Dojkabacteria bacterium S2_J21
TTTTTCTTTAATCTCTGGATCTTTATATACTTTTATTTCACTCAATCTTTTTATCATAGCTTCATTTGTTAATCCTAAAGCTATGAACTCACTTAATCCTATTTCTGGATCACTTATGTAATCAAATCTTTCTTTTGCTAATTTATACTCTTCTTATGCCGTATATTCCACCAGTTTTAACATCTTTGCCTAAGTTTTCATAAACATTTCTATAGTTTATTTCAAATGTTTTA
>JAEHHF010000115.1 GCA_019248085.1 Candidatus Dojkabacteria bacterium S2_J21
GAGAGTAATAACATGTTTGAGAAGCTAGGACTTAAAAAGCAGTAATAATAGCCTCTGCTATATTAACAGGCTCGCCCTCAATCTTAGTCTCATAAGCGTACATCCTGGATATAAGCTTATCTCTTGTATGCATGGTTTTCCATGTATACAAGAGATAAGCTTACATCCTGGATATAAGGCATATGAGACTAAGATTGAGGGAGAGCCTGTTAATATAGCAGAGGCTATTATTACTGCTTTTTAAGT
>JAEHHF010000116.1 GCA_019248085.1 Candidatus Dojkabacteria bacterium S2_J21
AGGACATTTAATAACCCTACCCTTTTGTAATTCTTTAAGGGTATATGAGAGTTCTTTACTACAGAATGGACAATTATATTTCAGTTTGATGTTGCTGAGCATAATCATATGGATAACAATTTAATGTACTTCATTATACCATTGATATGTAAAAGATGTTGGAAGGACAAGAAATCTTTAATTACTTCTCAAGATTGTATGAGTCTTTTAGCCACCCTAAGAGCTCAGAATCAATCTCTTCTTCTT
>JAEHHF010000117.1 GCA_019248085.1 Candidatus Dojkabacteria bacterium S2_J21
AGGACAAAGAAAAGGACTTGGTATTGCTAGTAACAAACCATTGTATGTTGTTGATATAGATATTGAGAAAAATATCTGATTAAGGGAGGGGTTGAGATAATCGATAGAACAGAAATAGTAGATGTGATTGTAAAAGATAAGATTGTGAAAGGAGTTCTAACCAAAGATAAAAAGCATATCTTGGGAAGGGTCGTACTTTTGGCGCCTGGTAGAATTAGGGCAACCTGGTTGCAGAAGATTGC
>JAEHHF010000012.1 GCA_019248085.1 Candidatus Dojkabacteria bacterium S2_J21
ATCAATTAAATAGTCTCTAAGATCACTTCTTCCAAGTATTACCGAGTGGGTTGTATCGTCCGTAACGATCATTTAAAGATCTCCGGAGAAATTCTTGATCTTGAAATGACGTTACTGTACTGAGTTATATCATGGCCAGCTGCCTTTATAGCCGTGGAACCATTATGAAACAGAAATTCTATCTCATCATTGTATGCAAAATCACAAGGTATATCTTTCTTTTTCAATTCCTCTACTAACCTGGCAGATCCCGTAGGTATTTCACCCATTGTAGCTACTTCTACACGTTGCCTTTTGTCTATGATGAGGTATTTCATATTAGAATTTCTTGATTTTAGATATTAGCCCTTTGATCTTGTATTTACGAATAGCTTTTTTAAATTCTTTATCTTCGAGATACTTGGATTCGACCATTAGAAGATCTATTTTATTAAATCCGAACCCGGTTTCTTTAACATCTTCAATATTTCTATGATGTATGATCATAGCGTCTAGGGAAGCGTTTACCTTGAGCCCTTCTATGGCTTTCCATTTCTCTAGGCCTTTATTTATATCCAAACCATTGATTCGGATTTCTCCATCTTTATATTCTCCTATGACTGAATCTTGCTTGAGGTATGATCCAAAGATCGATTTCTTACGAAGTAGGGTTGGTACATCTTCTGTACCATTGCCCACAATTACTATCTGCTTTGTGTTATTGCCTTCTAGAAGAGCTTTTATATATTTCCCAAATACATATTCCCGAGATTCTCCGATAACGGGGTAGGTGTTTAGGTAGGCTTCGGGCATAGTATTAACTTCTAGTATTGCCCCGTTGTCTTTAGTTAAAGGTTTAGAAAGATCTTTACACATAACATCGACACCTAGAGTAAATGCATGGATAGAGGCAGCGATACTCTCAACGATAGCTTTTATCTCGGGTCCTACTCTGTCAGTGAAATCCTCAGTTATACCACCTTGGCTCATACTGGCGACCTTTCTGACATTTATTTTTTCTTCTTTCTTAGGTATAGATTTAAGGGTTAGTCCCTGATCTTTTATGAATGCTTTAAGGGGCTCATCAATCTTAATTGGTTTTAATGTGTGGGTAGGGTTAGTTACATCCCTTCGTGGATCAGTGTTGGTTATATCTATTAACTCTTCAATGGTATGTTTACCATCACCTACGATGAAGGCGGGGATACGTTTGGTTGCGATTTCTAAACGGCCGTTTATAACGAGGAGCCTGTAATCTTCACCTGATACTTGTTCTTGAATCATAACCTTTTGTTGCCATTCTTCTCGAACACGATCCTGAGTAGCTTCTTTGGCAAATTTGAATGCGGCCTTTGCTTCTTCTAAGGTATCGATGCCAACTACGACTCCATGTCCTCCCGTTAACCCTGTTGGCTTTATGACTACAGGCTTTTGATATTCTGGCCAGATTTTTTCTACTTGCGACATGTTGTCTAAGACTTGCCATTTGGGAAGCGGTAATCCAAGTCTCTGAATCATTAGATTCGTCATCCATTTATCCCTTTGAATCTCTTTGGCTTCTTTTGAATCCCTACTAGAGGATATGGAATATATGATCTGAGAGTTTTTCCCAACTCCTAATGTATATATTCTGTTTGGGCCAGTTGTATATTTAGTCCTTTCTTCTTCAATTAATGTTGGAGTTGCTTCGTATCCCATTTTTAATGCAAAGGAGAGAAGGGGAATTGTAGACATGGAAGCCACTCTTTGTTTTATGACTTCTTCTAATGCATATGTTTTAGCGTCTTCGTATGATATTGCTCCATTTGAGAGTTGAGAGAGTACTACAGAAAGTTCTCTCCAGAGTGGAGTGAGTAGGGATCGAATGGAAAGGATGTTGCCTTCAAAGGAGTATTCGTTAATAAATATTGGGTGGAAGGATTTGATAAGGTCGAGGAGCTTGACTACATCGTCTGTTTTCTTCACTTCTACCTTGATTATAGAGATCTGCGATTCTAGATTGAGTCCTTGCAATACCTTTACGTTATTCATTGATTAATTCTTTGAATTTATATACTTATCTCTAATATATTCTAGAATTGGAACTGCAACTTTAACTTTCTCGCCCTTGTCTGCTTTGTAGTGAAGTCTAAGCCCAGGGTTGTAGTTAATTTCATTAATCCCACATTTGCCTGGCTTAGTTATATCCTCTGCAATGATATCTACACCCCCGAATTCTAAATCTAAAGCCTTAACGGCCTTCACAGCGAGCTCCTTGTAGTATGGATCTACGATGGATGCACACTCTTCAGTAGTGCCGCCAGTAGTTAGGTTGCAGTTATATCTTAACGTGATTATTTTACCTTCCTCTGGAATTGTATCTAACGTTAGGTTTGCATTTTTAAGTCGTATTTCTACTTCAGAATCAATTGGCATAGGTTTGAGAACAAGAAGGCTACGCTCTTTGTTGGAGATATCGATTAGTTCTCTTATAGTGTTCTGACTATTACCGACCACTATTGGGGCTTTTCTCCATACAATTCCAACAACTTGATCTCCAACAACGAGGAAACGATAGTTTTCTCCTTTTATGAACTCTTCTCCTAGCACCTTAATACTTCCTTTTGACATGTCTTTTTCAGATGCTGCATTAAAGGAGGATATTACTTGGTCTTCTGTCTCTGGAAGGAGGGTAATACCTTTGCCTCCGAGCTGTTGTGCTGGTTTAATTACAATGTTTTTGTATTTATTAAAAAATTTTATTGCATCTATTGGGCTACTTAAGCCAACTTGAGTAGGTACATCTAGTCCATATGAGCTTAAGACCATGTTCGTGAGGTTCTTTCTCTTAGATATTGTTGCACTTGGTGAGGAAGTTAGGGGTGTTACTGTATTTATGATGAACCAGTGTTTGTCTTCTACCTCGAACTTGGCTATCAGACTTCTAACAACGATGGAATATTTGATACCAAGGATATCAGCAGCCTCAATATAGTAGGCTAAATGTACATTCCCTGCTTCTTTTAGATATTCTTCGTATGATTTCATTATTTGAATGTTTTACTTGTATCAATTAAATAGTCTCTAAGATCACTTCTTCCAAGTATTACCGAGTGGGTTGTATCGTCCGTAACGATCATTTCAAGATCAAGAATTTCTCCGGAGATCTTTAGTTTTACAATGATAACAGGTCTTACGACTATTTGCCCATCTTCGAATATTTTTGCTAGACGAATAATGTTTCCATTGGCTTCATTGTTCTTGCTGTACTCATCAATATATTGTTGTGCATCTTTGAAGGAGGGGAAGGTCTTTGGACATTTCAAGAAATCAAATTGTCTCATTGTCTCAAAATAACCGATTCTGGAGACATAGCTTCGGGATATACGGGAAGTTAACATTCCTGTTTCTACGAATGCGGTTGTTACTTCTCTGTCCTTGTTCTCATTTTTGCTGCCTTCTTTGTATGATTTGTAGTAGAGGGTAATCTTTTCGTTAATATTGATGACCTTTCTTCCACTAATAGCTTCAATACTGTCTTCGACTTCACCACCAAAGAGATTCTTAGCAACTCTAATGCCGTGTTTGATGCTTTTTACCTCTAATCCTTTTACTTTTTCTAATCGCCATCGAAGTCCTGCTTGGTTTGCTACTTGAATACCAAGTCCTGGCCTTGCATTTAGTTCGAAGACGATGGGTCCCTTGTCTGCATCTAGGGCAATATCTACACCTACATATCCTAGTTTACTAGCTTTTTGGCATCTGACAGCAATATCCAAGATGGTATCCCAATTAGGGATCTGCACACCTGAGAGTTTCTTGTTAATCTTTAGATCCTGTGTAGAATCTATCATCTCGTATGTATCACTAAAGAATGATTTATTATCCATGTGCATAGAGTAGGTGGTTATACCTGTTCCGATGTCTATGCCGGTACATATAGCTCCTGAATGGAGATTGGCAGTACCATTGGATCGTTTGGTAGGTATTCGCATCATCGCCATGATGGGAACGAGGTTGAAACAGATGATTCTTAAGTCCGGTACTCCTTTGTAGGAGTATTGTTTGAGGAATGAATCTGTTCTGACTCGTTCTTCAATTATTGCGATATCACTTCTTTCTCCCATGGAAAATCTTCCTTCAAGAATGTTTTCTATGTGTAAAGTAAGATCCTTTTTGGTTAGAACTTCACCACCTGGTCTGATCCATGCTAATTCTCCTTTCTTCCTGCCGTAGAGTACTAGAATTCCGTTGCCACCGGTTCCTTGGTTAGGTTTTATGACAAAGCTTTTTGGTAGTGATCCCCAATCTAGAAAAGCGAGTTGTTTACGATTTTTAACAAGTTTGTATACTAGAGAAGTATTGATATTCTCCTTTGCAAGAAGCTTCTTAGTTGCAATCTTGTTGTCTGCCAATGCTTTGGCGGAAGGGTGGTTGTATGGACGAACATATTCTTGGTTTCGTCTATTGAGTCCCAATACATCCTTTATTCTATTTCTGAACATTGTCTTTGCTTTGGATAACTGATTTAAATCTGAAAAGATCCTTAATCCTTAGTCCGGTGAATTGACCTATGAGGATATTTACAACTATCAATATTGGTACTATCCAGAGGTTGTTTAAGAAATACATCGATATTGTATCTCTAGTAATTACAAACCAGCCCAATGTAGCTACGGCTACTGTACCAAAGAGTACGAGGAAGGATGATTTAAATGATTTCTTTACGTACTGTTTTATGAAGAAATCCGAGAGCGCGGCTATTGATATGACAGCTATTCCGGAAATGTTGCTCATGTTTTCTAATCCTAAGCCAAATGTATTAACAATGATGAAGAATGCAACTAAAGTTATTGCTAGTAAGCAGTAATTTACAGCAATTCTAGCTATGTAGTGCATACGGATCCTTCTTAGGATACTGTACGAGAGTAGGGTGGTAAGGATGACGATGAGGGTTATTGCTAATCCATATTTCAATCCTGTGTATGAATATGCGATTGCCAATATTATTGGTGCATATATTCCATATGTTTTAGATCCTATGATATATCTAGCGATGCTTACAATGGTAGCTACAATCATTACTGCCAGTAACAATTCCAAGACTTGTTGAGGTACCCCCGTCGTAATCATCCATTGCGTAAAAGGTGTATAGGTCATTGAAATATATGTGTATTAAATTAAGGCAGATTCTGGATAGATTATACTTAATTTGGGGTGTATTTGTCGATGGGAGTTAATAAATTTACAACAAAGAGTTTTTCGCCTATAATATTATTAAGACCAAGAAATTGATCATTACGCTTAGAGGAGGCAGTATGGCAGGAAGGATATATGTCTTAAGGGATCCGCGCCCGAACATTATTCGGATTCCTGTTGGTTGGATTCCCAATGGAATTGAGGAAAAGATCTCAAAGATAGAGGGCATTGCAGAAGTTTCTTTTGCTGGGGGAAATATCATGGTAACAAAAGATCCTAGTGCTTGCTTCAGAGATCTGATTCCTTTAATTCAGGAATTGTTCAATTAGGAAACTCTAAGTGTACGCACCTCCTCCGATTAACATCGGTTTTCATACCAATCGGAGGAGTACACTTAAATATTCATATTAAATAAAAAAAGAGCCATATTGCTATGGCTCCTCTTACGATCTATATCTGTAGAACTATTGTAATTCAACAGTTGCACCTGCTTCCTCAAATTTGACTTTGATAGCTTCTGCATCTTCCTTTTTGACACCTTCTTTGACTGTCTGAGGAGCTGCATCAACCATATCCTTAGCTTCTTTGAGACCAAGTTCTGTGATTTCTCTTACAACTTTGATAACAGAGATCTTGTTTGCACCTGCTGCTTTGAGAACAATGTTAAACATTGTCTTCTCTTCTGCTGCTTCTGCTGGTGCTGCTGCTACAGCTGCTACTGCAACTGGTGCTGCTGCACTTACTCCGAACTTGTCTTCCATAACTTTGACCAAGTCTGCGAGTTCAAGAACTGTCATCTTCTCTACAATTTCCATAACTTTCTTTGCGTTCTCTGAAAGTTCTGGTAATGTTTTTGCTTCGTCTGCCATTTTTTGTAGATATGTATAAATTAAATAACTAAATTATGTCCTTAAGCATCCTTTTCAGAAATGCCCTTTAGAACCATTGTTAAACCTCTGACATTGCCAGTAACGGCATTCATAAAGCCAGAGAGTGGGGCTACCATAGTGCCCAGTAACTTACCAAGTAATACTTCTCTTGAAGGAATATCTGCTAATTGCATAACCTTGTCTGCTGTTAAGAACTCACCTTCATACACACCACTTCTAGCTTCAAAAAGTTTTGTAAATTTCTGTGCTTCTTTTACTAATTTTGCAGGTGCTGTAGGATCTTCATCAAAATATATGATTGCTGTAGGACCATCAAACTCTTGTGTCTTTAATGGTTGTTCTGCTTCTTGTAGAGCTATTTTAAAGATACTGTTCTTAACTACTTCGTAGTTAGCACCTACACCTTTTAACTGAATCTTAAGGCCTGTTACGGTCTTAGTATCTGTTTTGTCAGAGTTAATCAAAAGATATCCGACCTTGTTTTTAAGGATTTCTTTGTATTGATTCAATAACTCCGTTTTTTGGGAACGTGTCTTAGACATATTTATTATTTATTTAATTGAATTCACTATTTACCTCACAAGGATTTATTTCTATACCTTGTTTCTTAGGTTAATATATGGCTTGGATTATATCGGTATATGGAGAAAGTGTCAAGGTAGTGGGGCTGGAAGGAACCTAAAGAAGAAAATCTGAGAAACTCTGCGCGCGCAGAATATAGTTTCTAGAGTTACATTCTATATTTAGGTTCCAACCCCGCAATGCGAAATCGCATTACTACAAACTTACCATGTCCTTCGGAAAGGAAAAACCTCTGATTGCTAGCCTTTATTTATCAAAGATTTTAAGTATTTGGACAATACCTCTTTCCGTCGGAAATATGAACTTTGTTATTATCCCATCTCGGAAAGTAAGACATATTGGCCTTTCAAGTTTTCTTTCGACCTTGAAGGTTTCATTTTCCGATTTGGGTCTTGAAACCACGATGATACACTTACTTGGAATCCGTTTGCTTTGGAAAAAGACTACTTTTCCACGAGTTACGTCAAGATTCAAAACTTTCAGAATATTGAGTATTTCGGGAGGTGGAGCTTTTTGCTTGTGATGATTGCCTTTAGCATGTCCATCATTTTGTTCAAAATCAAACAAAATTTTACATTCCATTACGCCAGGGCAAACAGCTTTACATCCTTGACACGGATTCATCAACATTTTTCCTCACTTTGATATTTATGGTATTAAAGATCAACTAACTTTGGTAAGTTTGTTGCCTAGATATTCTATCCTATAGGGATGGGTTTGTAAAGATATGCTGATGTAATAGGGGGTGTTTAGAGAGAGCTAATAGATGATTGTAACTGTAAGGGCCTAATGGGCTCTCGAGTTGACCATTAGATGGTTACTATTAGCTCTCTCTTTTGTCTTTTTTCTCTTGGGTCTATTGGTGTGATGGGTAAATCAAATCTTAGAAAGCCACATAAAACGTGATGATTGTAATCTAGATTGTCATGCTTTCAAGGCTAACTGGGAAAATGCCCAATTCTTTTTGTTCGGGAGCTTGTCTAAGCAATTTAACGCAGACTGAGAAGCCACGTTTTGCCTTTATCTTGCGTCGTCCTTTAATCTCCTGCTCGTAGCCGGGCTCCAGTTGGAGCTTAATTCCGTATACAAATAGAAGATTATTTTTCTCATAGTAGAAAACTTCTTTCTGGGTATCGCAATGTTGGGTCTCTCCATCTGGGAAGATAACCGCATTGTTGCCAGGGTTTCCGACTAGTGCGAGAAGAGCAGCGTTCCCGAATTCTTTCGTGATGGTGTATTTAACCGATATTTCTTGCGCGATTTTAAAACACATGACGAACCTCTCCTTTTGATTGGTATAGACCTATTAAGAGCTAAAAGACATATATATTATATCCCATAGACTATCATCTGTGAAGATGTATATAAACAAAAAGACCCCCTTGCGGAGGTCTTCCAATTACAATCGTGATATACCTTACTCTGGTTTAGAGTAGGCTATCTTAACACTTGCACCCATTGTAGGAGCAAGATGTACTCTCTGTATAATCTGATCAGCAGGTTTGCCAAAGAGATCTTCCAAGGAAGCAATACATGCATGTACATTCTCTACCAATTTAGCATCATCCATATCTAATTTACCTGTATTCATATGTATAACTCCAGAATCATCACATGCATATGTCTGCTTTCCCTTTTTGTACTCAGATACTGCATTTACCACATCATCTGTAACGGTTCCATTCTTAGGGCTTGGCATTAATCCTTTAGGACCTAATTCTTTGCCAAGAACAGCCAACTTAGGCATTACAGCAGGAGTAGCAATAGCTACATCGAATTCAATCTTACCAGCCTTAACATCTTTCATTAGTTGCTCCATACCCACTAGATCTGCACCTGCATTCTTAGCAGCTTCATCTTTGTCAGGAGTAGCAAATACTGCAACTCTAACAACCTTGTTACCACTAGCATTAGGAAGTGAGATTGCACCCTTGATTGATTTAGGATCTCTGTCCTTAGGTATTTTAATATCTACATGTAATTCTAATGTGCCTGTGAATGTAGAGTAGGAGAGTGTCTTAACTTTCTTTACACCCTCTGCAACGGTGTATGATTGTTCTCTATCTAGATTCTTAGTTGTCTTAATATATTTTTTTCCTCTTTTCATATATGTATATCTTTGTAATTAAAGTTCTACTTCTACACCCATTTGTTTTGCAGTACCAGCAATGATTCTTGCTGCTTGCTCTGGGTCTGATGTATTCAAATCTGGCATCTTTACCTCAACTATCTTCATGAGTTGTGCCTTACTTAGTTTTCCGACTTTCTCCAAGTTTGGTTTTGCTGATCCCGCCTTTATATGTAATTCTCTTCTGATTAATTCAGAAGTAGGAGGGGTCTTTAATTCAAATCCAAAGGTCCTATCCTCATAGATTGTTAATATTACTGGTGTTAATATCCCGTCATTCTCTCTTGTCTTCTCATTGAACTGAGCACAGAAATCTTGAGCGTTAATACCATATGGTGCCAATGTTGGACCAATTGGGGGAGCCATAGTAGCTTTGCCCGCAGGTATCGTTATCTTAATTATTTTTTTTACTATTTTTGCCATATCAATATATATTTAACTAAAGTTTGCTTACTTGTGTAAGATCTAATTCAACAGGGGCTTCTCTACCAAGGAATGAAATGAGGACTTTAATCTTTCCTTTTGTAGTATCAATCTCCTGTACACTTCCAATGAAGTCAGCAAATGCACCTTCTGTAATCTTAACAGCTTCGCCAACACTGAATGATGTTTGGAATGAAGGAGTTTCGACTTCCATGAATTTTGTAATTGCTCTTACTTCTGAATCTGGGAGTGGTTTAGGATATTTCTCTGTTTTAACAAACCCTCTAACACCTTCAGTATTCTTTACTAAATCCCATGTCTTTGTATCTAATTCCATTTTTACTAATACATATCCAGGGAATATCTTCTCCTCTTTGATTTCTTGTTTACCCTTTTTAACAAATATCTTCTTTTGAGTAGGGACGAGGATGTCAACAATCTGATTTTCCATACCTGTTGCTTCGATTCTCTGCTTTAATTCTTTTTGAATACTGTTTTCGTATCCAGTTCGGATATTTAAAACATACCACTTTGCATTTGGATTTTCTTTCTTCACAACCTCTTTTGGAACTTTTACTGCTTTTTCTTTAACTTCTTTTTTTACTTCTACTTCTTTTGTCATTGCTATTTAGTTAAACATTAAGGAACCAGTCTCTAATTTTGTAGAGTCCTAGGTCTAAACCAAGAATTAACAGCGTGATTATACCACATATAACTAAGGTATATATGGTTAATATCCCGACCTGTTTCCATGTAGGCCACTTGGTTTTCTTTAATTCACTTATTATATTTTTAATAATGTTGTTTTTCATTTTTGTATTTCTGGCAGGCCCACCCTGACTCGAACAGGGAATAACGGTTTTGGAGACCGCTGTTTGAACCAATTGAAACTATGGGCCCGTAATTAATTCAAAGAGCGACTACTTTATCTTAGTTTCCTTGTGTTCTGTATGTTTTTGGCATACCGCACAGTACTTTTTAGCTACCATCTTTTCTTTCATATTCTTTGTTTTGTAGTCAGTGTAATTCTTACTATCACATTCTACACATTTCAAAGCGATGATATCTCTTTTAACTTTTGCCATATTGTTTGGGAATCAAAATTAAGAATATATTGGGAAATATACGCGTATTATATTGGAAAATAGCTAGGAGGTCAAATGGATTGTGATATAATGGGCGCAGTTCTCAAAGAGAGGAGAAGAACGTGGGAAAGAAACCTTCTAGTCCAATTACTGGGTGTTTGTGTGCAATTCTGGAAAAGCTTCTAATGTTCCTTATGTTCCTGGTAGCCTTGGTGGCGATACTTCTTGCCTTCTGTGGCTATCTCTTTTCTTGACCCAAGGGGTATATTTCTTTTATGAAAATAATATATCCCTTGGTTGCAACATCATCATCAAGGAAAATCTATAAATGGAGCTGAATCTGAGAGTCGAACTCAGGACCTCATTCTTACCATGAATGTGCTCTAACCAACTGAGCTAATTCAGCATCAGCGGAAATTATACAACATTAATCCTCATCTTTCATCTTAGTAGTTTTTACTAAGAAGTAGATCCAAAGTGGTAATGTCATAATCAAGATACCGACTGCTGTCCCTGGTGCACTGTACAGTGTCACATCATCTGTTCTGTAGAGTAGGTGAGTAGCAAGCTGATATATCGCGGTAGGAATGATTACAACACCAATTACACTGTAGAGAATTAAAGAGAGGAAGGTATATGCCTTCTTTAACCATCCTGTGGTAGATTTTTTCTCTAATCTGCTCAATGCAAATTGATGCAACCCAAAGAGTATCAACATTGATATGAAGAAAGTTCCACCATTTATCAGATCTTGTTTGACGAGATCTTCGTTGAAACAGACCTTTTGGTCACCAATCACCATCGTTTCTCCCTCGTAGCATTCTGGTGCAATATATTGCATGTCTGGATCCTTGATAGCTTCAGCGGTAATATCTGTAGCTTCGTACAGGTCGTAGGAGAATGGTATGCCAAATGCATATGATGCACCTGCCTTTATTAATAGCATCCCTCCAAGTACTGCAACGATTAGGGTTATGAACGAGATGATGTAAAGGTAAATCTTGAAGAGAAGATTGATGGTAATGTTGAAAGGTTTCTCCTCATTATTTTTTGACTTAACAAGTCTCACAATGAAGTAGATAACGCCTCCGATGACTAAAAAGGTACCGAGCAGAGAGAAGATCATGAAGAGAATAGGGTATATTTCATCCATATAATTAGGACTAAATTTATATATCTATGTCTATTGTAAAACATATATAGATATATATCCATATGCAGAGGACAGGATTTGAACCTGTGTAGTCCGAAGACGTTGGATTTACAGTCCAATGCGATTGACCGCTCCGCCACCTCTGCGTACTGGAGCCCAAGGAGAGATTCGGACTCTCGACCTACTGTTTACAAAACAGTTGCTCTGACCAACTGAGCTACTTAGGCTTAACGTCAGTAAGTATATTATACTTGAAAAATATATACAACTATATATTGCCAGTAGGAGGAGCTTTTACTATCAATAAGCGAAAGAAGGAAAAAAAGAAAAGGGTCGTAAGCAGACTTAGAGAATGCTCCAGCAGGGTAAGGCCATAGAGCCCTGTAATACAAGTGGGTTTCCTCAACTCAGCTCCGCAGAGCTCAGTGATGTGTGGAATCCCGTTTTATGGATATAGAGCTATGATTCCTCTATTACATCCCACTAGAGCATCTACATTTTAGTGCGCAAATATATAGTATGCAAATAAGAAAAAGCCTGTAAGGAAGATTCTATATAAAACCTAGAAGGGACAATAGTTTTGTCATCACAAATGATAGTAAATTCATAGTCCAGGTTGAAAGGGGTGAAATTGGAAGAACAAATAAGAGGATAATGATTATGGAGAATTTCTCAAGCTTTTCCCAATAATAACGTATTTTTTTTGGCAATATAGCCCTTACTATCTTATGTCCATCCAAAGGTGGAATAGGGATGAGGTTGAAGACAGCTAGAGATATATTTATAGATGCAAACACAATCAATATAACAGCAAATATAGAGCTAGGATCGGGTTTAAATATTAGGTTAATAAGTCCTGCTAACAGTGCAAGTAACAAATTTGATATTGGACCGGCCAAGGCTGTAAGTGCAGTATCAACTTCTCGCCTCTCAAAGTTATATTCATTTATTGGAACTGGTTTACTCCATCCGAATCTAAACAAAATCATAGATATCGCTCCAATAGGGTCTATGTGTTTGAGAGGATTAAGTGTAAGCCGCCCTGCAGCTTTTGCTGTTGGATCGCCTAACTTGTAAGCCGCCCATCCATGGGCATATTCGTGTACTGTAGAAGCAATTAATATAGTTGGAACTGCTAGTATAATCCAATAAATTGTATCTGAGTTAAGATCAAACATATTTTATTATATAATATATGTCACAAAATCTTTGACAATAAAACAGATTTTAGTTTATAATACCTCCGTTATGTCAAAAGAATGTATCATTTGTTCAAAATCTACGATAGCAGGTCGAAGTATCCAACACAAGCACTCAGTGGGTTGGAGATATAAGGCACCACGATCTATCAGACAATTCAAACCAAATCTCAGAAGTGTTGATTTGGAGATTGATGGCAAAGAAGCTAACGTAAAGATATGTATGAAGTGTTACAAAAAATTGAGAAAAGAAGCTGACGAGAAAGAATCAGCTTAATAAATAACTTCATTTAGTGGAAAAAATAATACGGGCAATTGGCCCCTTTTTTTTCATATAATAAGTTCACTTGTTGCACTCGTCATCTCCTTTTTTAAATGATAGAATCAATGAATATCTAGTTGTATACTATCAGTCTATGAAAATATTTGATTCAATATGGGAATTGCTAACATATGACCTTGGGATTGACTTAGGCACTGCCAATACAATGGTATATATGCGTAACCACGGTATTGTTGTATCCGAGCCTTCTGTTGTCGCTATCGACAAACGAACTAAAACAGTACTTGCAGTGGGTAAAGAAGCAAGGCAGATGATTGGAAGAACCCCTGCAAATATTGCCGCGATAAGGCCATTAAAAAGTGGTGTAATCTCAGATTTTGATACAACCCAGGCTATGATTCATCATTTCATACACCGAGCAC
>JAEHHF010000118.1 GCA_019248085.1 Candidatus Dojkabacteria bacterium S2_J21
TTAAAAAGTATAGACCTTTAATGAGTGCATTAGATAAATCAGGAATGATTGAAAATCATGATAAGTTTAACTTGATGATGGATGTAATGAGTGGTGATAAAGAAGCATTAAAGCACTTCATTAGCATTAACAAAATTGATCCAATTGTTGACCTTGATTTAGATGATATCAACTACACTGGCGCTAATTATGTTGAAACAGATGAAGCGATGAACATTAAAGAGACTCTACAAAG
>JAEHHF010000119.1 GCA_019248085.1 Candidatus Dojkabacteria bacterium S2_J21
TTTAACTAAAGTTAATCCTCACACAAAGCTTTTACTGTGTTAACATAGTTTTCTACATTTCCTTGATATGTTTCTTCTAATCGTTTTCTTTCAATTTCTAAATCTGCAGATCCGTTAGATGTACTAACAGACTCTAATCCATCATCGTTGTAGACAATTTCAAAGCTATACCCAAAGCCTAGATAATCATTACATTTATATGTGATATCTGGATTAGACTTGATTATTTCGAG
>JAEHHF010000120.1 GCA_019248085.1 Candidatus Dojkabacteria bacterium S2_J21
TGTCCAAATACGATGTAATAGTAGTTGGTGCGGGTCCTTACTTTATACACAGTCTCATACAAAGTCTCAGCTTGTCTTTGCATTATTGGCGCTGGGAATTCAACCCTTACACCAACTTCAACCTTGTCGGATGTATATTCTATTTTGTATTTTGTAGCAATCTTCTGCAACCAGGTTGCCCTAATTCTACCAGGCGCCAAAAGTACGACCCTTCCCAAGATATGCTTTTTA
>JAEHHF010000121.1 GCA_019248085.1 Candidatus Dojkabacteria bacterium S2_J21
TTCTTAGCTAACGGTTCATTAGGTCGTGCCTTTGACAACCTATCTCCCACATTAAAGAACTCATCATATATCTTTTGCTTGTATCTCTCATTAACCAAGGAGACAGACAAGCAAAAGATATATGATGAGTTCTTAGCTAACGGTTCATTAGGTCGTGCCTTTGACAACCTATCTCCCACATTAAAGAACTCATCATATATCTTTTGCTTGTATCTCTCATTAACCAAGGA
>JAEHHF010000122.1 GCA_019248085.1 Candidatus Dojkabacteria bacterium S2_J21
AAAGAACATATTAAGAATATCGTATTTGTATATAACAAAGGAGGATATATAGGGAATGAAGTATTTTCTGAAAAAACAAAAGAATTATGGAAGGATTTTGCTGTACATGGAATGTTATCTTTTAATACAGAGACAGGAGAAAGAGAGTTAAAACCATTTACAGATTTAGATGGTAATTCAGCTATAGGTATCCTTTGTTTAGCAGGAATAGATACATCTAATATGACTT
>JAEHHF010000123.1 GCA_019248085.1 Candidatus Dojkabacteria bacterium S2_J21
TAGATGGAAGTATGTATGAAATTAAAGGCGGTAAAGTTGTTGAGCCTGAAGATAGAACTAAATTAACTATCAAGTCTCAACTTCATTCGCATCCTTAGAGAATAGATCTAAATATGTAAATGCAACTTTCCCCTCAATCTTGCCTGGATCTGTAGCATGTACCCTTCCAGGGTCTGTATATATCTTAAATACTTTCTTTCTTAATTCTTCCTCACTATCTGCAAGATA
>JAEHHF010000124.1 GCA_019248085.1 Candidatus Dojkabacteria bacterium S2_J21
CCACTGTAGAGAATTTACTTCCTTCAACTTCTGTTGACCCAAGCGAGCCCCAATCACCCGATGAAACCTCTGAAACAACCGTATCTGTTGTCCCTCCTGCTACAGTACAAGAACAACCAAGCTCAGAGCAATCAATAATCCAAATTTTGAGGAAAAAAGAAACAAGTTTATAGGTGATTTAAGATCTAAAGGTAGGTCTGAAGCAACCGTTATAGCCTATGCTAAG
>JAEHHF010000125.1 GCA_019248085.1 Candidatus Dojkabacteria bacterium S2_J21
GTAACAGGCTCTGCTTCTAACAGTGGCAAACTTTCTACCTGTTTAGGGATGGTATACAAGGATTCTCTCTTAAGGCTTAGATCCGACTACGCCAAATACGAAACATTTCCCATCTGGAATCTCCCTCTTACAAAGCCAGCCATCTTTAGTAAATCATCTGCTACCTGCTCACCAAACTGACCTCTTAATTGATTGTTTGAGAGGACCTTTTTAAGGCTCTCAGT
>JAEHHF010000126.1 GCA_019248085.1 Candidatus Dojkabacteria bacterium S2_J21
TATCTCATAGTATCTTGCAAAATCATTAAATTTTAACTATAATCTAAAGTATCAAAAGCTTTGACCTATTCTTTTTATATGGAACAAGATCTTCCTGAGTAAGATCTTGTTCCATGCAAAATCATTAAATTTTAACTATAATCTAAAGTATCAAAAGCTTTGACCTATTCTTTTTATATGGTTGCCTTAAGAGTAGTGAGCTAATGGCAAATCCA
>JAEHHF010000127.1 GCA_019248085.1 Candidatus Dojkabacteria bacterium S2_J21
CTGTTGTAGCAACAGGGCTTCCAATACGTCCACAACCTCCAATTAAGGGTCTTGCATGTCTTAGATGTTCTTGAAGCTCAAGAGAAACAAAATCCCCTGCGGCTTTAGTAAATTCGTGTTAAGAGAGGTTTAGGTGATACTCATGATAGGGGTATATATTCCAAAGATATTGCATATTTCAGAGGTTTTAGAAAAGTTAAAAAGAAATTGGAAG
>JAEHHF010000013.1 GCA_019248085.1 Candidatus Dojkabacteria bacterium S2_J21
TTACAGGTATCTGCCACATTGGCATAACCTTGTCTACACTTCCTAGTGTATCTAAATCTACCCAATCTACCTCATAGTTATCCCAGAACCTATGCCACATATCATTCCATCTATCTTTGTATCCACCGATATATGTGTGTGATACTGCCATGAATTTTTCATTTTGTATTGCTCTCTTGTACTGTGTCTCCATATCCTCAGGAGATCCATTTCTTTCATAGAAACTGTAATCACAGAAACTACCATACTTAAACTCGGGTACATCAATATTTGATACCGAAATTATCTTCACATCATATTCCTCTGGTTTGTAAACAGTTGTTGCTAACTCTGTTGTTCCTCTTGCGGTTATATATTCAATACCTAATTCTTGCGCAACCTTGACCGTATTCTCATCTGATGCCATATATCTTGAACTGAATACTCTTGGTGTAACACCAAGATATGTTTGAGCATTCTCTATCATTTCTGATATGATTTCATACTGTCTGTCATATGACATCCCCCAAAATGGTTCAGGATCATATGATGGCGCAAGTTCTACAGCCCTTGTCTTTAGAATCTCTTTTAGAACATCTGCGTGTTTCTCTATGAAGCTACCACTAACCATCAACAGACCTTTGACATCTCTCTTTTCCATATCACTCACCATATTTACCAATCCATCAGTATTCTGAAATTCTATGAGTAACATCATCGCTTGTGGAGTAGGGAGCTCTTCTATAGGTGTTTCTTTGCAGACGTATTTGTTGATGAGGAAATATTCTCCTGCCATGAGGAGTAATATTCCAGCTATGAGTATATGTATTAAGAACAGTTTTTTATTCATTTTAAATAGATAATAATTTAAAAAGATTTTTAACAATATTTTTTTTAGATTCTTCTAGATGATACATAACGTGTTTACCATTTTTTTTACTAGAGACATATCCCATATCTTGCAATGTCTTTAAGTGATGGGATATGAGGTTGTGTTTTAGTTCTAAGTGTTTAACCATCTGACATACACAGGTATCTTTTTTGTAAAGGAGGCTTAGGATCTGGATGCGGTTAATAACTAAGAGTTTCTCTAACTCTTTAATATTTTCTTGTTTGATATATTTCAACATATATTGAAATATATCATTGCTATATATATCAGTCAAGGCTGAAATACTATGGTTCTCTTTTGGTTATGGAGATTGCATATCTATAGATCAGAGCCTCCGTAATTTTCTCCATTACTGAGGTTAGATCTCTCTGATATTGGCTTTGAGATATACCCATCATTCGAGCTGCTTGTTCTTGATCAATATGTTCAATATATCTTAACCGGAGAGTTTCTAACTCCTCGTCAGTAATATTTACCTCATTTAGTTCTCTAAGTGGGATTCCTCTGGGTTTGAAATATGTATCATTGAATTGTATTCCTAGTCTTCTTCTAAATCGTGGTCTCATAGCTTCATATCTTTATATTATGCGCAGAATGTTCCGCTTAGAGGTGTCCCACATTTTGGACATACCTTTTCAGTGCAAGGTATTCCTCTTGTATGTGGCTCTGTATATCCACATTTTGGACATTTACAGATTTGTGAACCACCTAGTCTTCTACCACCAGATCTAGGAAGAAATCCTAACTTTCTTCCCGTCATAGGACCCTGTCCTAAAGGACCTGTTCCATCTAGTCTTGGCATCTTAATATATATTAAAATTTAGTTATGGGTAATTACCCGTAACTGAGTATTTCATATTTTTATTAACAAGTCAAATAATTCACCTAATTTAAGATATTACTGTTCTCTGCTAGAATGTATATATATGAAGAATATCTCAGATGTGGAATTGGTAAAGCGAACGCTAAAAGATTCAAAAAATTACAGACCACTTGTTGAGAAGTATGAGAAAAGACTTTTGTATTATGTTAAGAATATGATTTATGTTAATGAAGAAGATGCTCAGGATATTGTACAGGAAGCTTTTATCAAGGGGTACAGAAATTTGAATAGCTATAATCCTAAGTATAAATTCACAAGTTGGATATATCGAATTACACATAATGAGGCAATCTCATTTCTGAGAAAAAACAAAAACAGAAAGCTAGAGATAGCAAATGATCCTGAGAATAGTATATTTGACAATATTGCGTTTGGTCTAGATTTGGAAGAGGAATATATGAACAAGGAGCAGAAAGGAGACATAGTGAATGCATTGACCAGTCTGGATAGTAAGTATAGGGAGGTGATGATTCTGAAATTTGTAGAGGATATGGATTATAATGAAATATCTGAAATTTTGCATATCCCTTCTGGAACAATAGGTTCTCTAATAAGTAGAGCTAAAGTTAAATTGAAAGAGTTGTTAAAATAGTATGAAAGATATTAGTAACAATGTTTTGAAGAAAATTAAAAAAGATAATTTGAAACCTATACCAAGATGGCATTTTGTTCTAAAGAGTTCGTTTATGTGGATACTCTTTGGTGTTAATCTTGTTTTTGGTGTTGTGGGAACAGCAATAATAATCTATCTTTTTGAAAATAATGATGCTATTGCAGAGGTATCTTTGATTTCTAACTTTTGGGAGAGAATACTACTTGTTATACCAATTATATGGATTTTACTAACAGCTCTTTTTGTCTGGATTGCATATTTCAATTTCAAACATACAGAGGGTGGGTATAGGTTTACAGCAATTAAAATTTTTTCTTTAAATATATTAATAATATTAGTTTTGGGATTTGTTGTATATATTTCTGGTAGTGCCCGACATATTAATAATCTTTTTAGTAGGCATATTCCTTACTATTCTAGTACTTTTGATACTAGAACTATGGTTTGGATGAGACCTGAAGAGGGGTATCTTGCAGGTGATATACAAAGTGTAAATGATATGCAATTAGAGCTTCTGGATTTGAATGGTAATATCTGGGTAGTAGATTTTACTGGTGCGTATGTAAAACCTGCTGTTGTTTTGAAAGAGGGAGAGAGGGTGAAATTGATTGGAGAAGCTACTACTGACAAGATTTTTGTAGCATCTGAAATCCGTCCATGGGGTCGTCTGGGAAGAGGTATGCAAGAAAATTAGGGGTCTTTGCGTAGTATATATTAGAGATCTCTAAATTAATTTTTTCATTTATTTAATTATGAGTAAGAAATTTTTAACATTGTTAGCTCTTGTAGTTGGTATTACAACTACGATTGGTGTTACGCAAGCCATTGCATATCAGGGTAATTTGAGAACTTTTGGTCCTAGTCATACAGAGGAGAGAGAAACTGCTATGGAGACTATAATGGCTGATAAGGATTATGAGGGATGGGTTGCTCTTATGACTGAAGATGGTAGAAATCCTGGTGTATTGAACAAGATTGATACGCAAGAAGAGTTTGAAAAATTTGCACAGGCTTATGTGCTTGCACATGAGGGTAATACTGAGGAGGCTAATGCTATAAGGTTAGAACTAGGTCTTGGTAATGGCCAAGGAAATAGGGGTAATGGTCAGCATAGGAGGAATAGGAATTGTAATATGGCTGAATAATGGATTTGTGGGAGTAGTGTAGAAGTGGGGCCGAAAGGCCTCCTTCTTGTTATTTACAAAAATTTTATTTCATCACTTTCAAGGAAGTGTTAACCTTTAAACCTCATAGGATTATTTCAATTCTGATATTAGAGCAAAGCCTTCTTTTTCGTTAGTATATATATTTGATATCTGATTTAACTATATGTATATTATAAATGGCTATATATTAAAATTTTATCCTCCATACTTAAAACTGTCAGCGTAAGCTGACAGATGTAGTTTCCCCTAAATCCTCTGTATAATACGTTATGGAATATAGGAAACAGAGTAATTGTGTATACGGATGTGAATACCACATAGTTTTGCCAACAAAATACAGAAGGAAGATATTCAACGAGGGATCATTTGCCTTTCTTGATAAAGTGTTGTTAGGTATTAGGGATAGATATCCAGATATAGAAGTATTAGAAATCAATCATGAAGAGGATCATATCCATATGCTAGTAATAATACCACCTAAGTATAGTGTAGGTAGGGTAGTATAAGTATTATATGAATTTCGAACAATTAGAGAATTTATAGTTATATTTCCTTTTAACTAATCGATATCAGATTTAAGATAGGTCTCTTTTGTTGTAGAACAAAGGGATTCTACCTTCGAACCAAGGGGTACTAAAAAGTAGCCCGAAAACAGGTATTTTCATCCACTAGGCTATTATTTCGAAAATGGAACAATTTGGAAGAAAATAACCCAATCCCCATAAGCATTTTTAAGGATAGTGGACGGGTCTTGTAGTAACCAAAGGAATATGGCGGGAGAAACAGGACTCTCACGGACCATACTAAATCATCCATTTAATAATGGATTTCGTTTACTTTAGCATACTTCTTGGAACTAGTGATAATCCTACTTAAGTTTCTTAATAAGTTGTGCTGGAGTCTTTATAATATCTGTAAATAAAACATTTCTACAACCCTCTTCCTTGTCTTCTTCAAGTGCATATATTGGTTTGTCACATGCTACTGAATAACCTATTTCTAATGTTGTACTATTTCCAATATATCCTCCCTTGTTATATACAAATACAATATCTGCTTTCTTTATTTTGTAAAAATGATCGTGTGTTAATCCAAGAAGTAGAAATCTCTTGTATGCTTCTGATAATTTATTCCATTCATCTCCACCACTGTGTAGATATGGTTCATACACAACTATACCTTTTTCTTTTAAAACCTTAGCAAAGGCTCTCATTTCATCTTTAAATCTTCTAGAACCACAAAGTACAACAGATTTCATAGTATTGTTACTTAATATATTTTAATTCTCTCATTTTCTTTATTGCTTTGTCATAAACATACTGTAGGGAAGGTTCTATGGATAGTTCTACCATTTGATCTGTAGGTACCCATTTAACTCCACTATTTTCATCCTCCTTAATATGTAAACTTTCATTCTCATCAGCTTCAAGAGCATAAGCAACACTCAAGTGTACATGTGCGGGAACATATTTCCCTTTCTTCGTATGTCCTATCACAGGTATCGTATCCAAGGTAAGAATATCGTCTGAAATCGGTTTTACATTCATTAAACCAGATTCCTCTTTTGCTTCTTTTATAGCGACATGTAGTAAATCAGAGTCCCCATCTGCATGTCCACCCATCCATCCCCATGATTTATATATATTATGATATATCATTACTATTTTTGTTCTCTCTTTGTTAAGAACAAAAGCTGAGGAACATATATGTCCATATTCGTTTTCTCTACTTAGATAATCATCAAAGGTCTTGAGATATCTCAAGAACACCTCTTTATCTTTTTCCTCTTGAGAGTTATATGGTTTGTAATTTTCTATCTGTTTTAATATGTCCATTATTTGATTATTTTAACATATCCAAAGATGATAGGCGATTGGATTATCCACAAAATATAGTAAACAGAAACAGGACTGGAACGAAAACAGTGTTTTTAATAGTACAACGATTATTGTGTTAAATCAGCATTCCTCCTTTGAACCAAGGATTGCCTTTCTAGGTCTCTTTTTGAGGCTTTTCATCCACCAGGCTATTATTTTGAAAATGGAACAATTTGGAAGAAAATAACTCAATCACCATAAGCATTCTTGAGTATAGTGTACGGGTCTTGTAGCAACCCAAGGAATATGGCGGAATGGATGGGACTCGAACGGAGCCAAGATATTATCAAACAGGTAAAGGGTTTGTTGGATTGACGGTTCGAACACCGTTCTCTAGGTGGACAGGTCAGCTTACTTAACTACTCTTTCTAATACTTATATTGTAGAATCTTGAAATAAGTTAATCACTTCTTAAAATGAAAAAATCATATAGGGCTGGAGCAGTGGTGATAAATAATGGAAACAAGATAGCTTTAGCAAATGAACATCTATGGGGATTTCCAAGAGGGGGTGTAGAAGAGAATGAGGAATATTTAACAGCTGCAAAAAGAGAGGTGCTAGAAGAAGTCGGATTAGAAGAATTTGATTCAATAGAAGAACTAGGTGTATATGATAGATATCCTAGTGGAATAACAGAAGATACTCCAGGAGCATATCCAATGGAAATACATATGTTTCTTTTTAAAACCAACTATACAGGACCTCTAAATCCAAAAGATGAGTCTGTTAAGGAAGCTGGATGGTTTAGTTATGAAGAAGCATCAGAGAAACTAACTGATGAAAAAGATAGGGAATTTCTACAAAATCATTTGGAAAAGATTTCGGAATCTCAAGCAGAGTTGTTATTATCCACAAAACATAGTTAACAGAAACAGGACTCTCACCAATTAAAGATTTTGGGTACCAGCAGATAATGAAGCTACAAAAGGCTTCTACCTTCGAACGAAGGGGTACTAAGAACTGGTCCGAAAATGGATATTTTCATCCACCAGGCCTTACTTTTGAAACTTTCACTTTTTATGGTCAAAATAACTCAATCCCCATAAGGGTTTTAAAGCATAGTGGACGGGTCTTGTAGCAACCTTGAAAGAATGGCGGGATGGACGGGACTCGAACCAAGGAGAAATATTATCAAATAGGTAAAGGATTTGTTGAATATAAAGTTCGAGCATTGTTCCTCAGGTCGGACAGGTCTATATAGAAATTTTGTCAATTGACTGCCAAGCTAATTGACAACCAACCAAGAAGGTGGATAAGTGTTGTTCTAATGGGCAAAAACAGATATAATTAAATGGATACTATAAGTCGTATCGTGTTCTTTTAAAACCAAATATTCAGTCAGAGAGGAGATTGAAATGAAAAGAATTTCGCAAGAAATTTTGTGTGATGACTTTTTCCTAATTTCTGATGATCAGAGGAATCTCATATTCTCTCCTCTTCGTAGGATTGTATTTGAGGTTTTTGATCTCGGAATTAAAGAAATAAGAAAATGTCAAAAGGATGGAACTATTGAATCCTTGCTTATGGAGAGAGCTGTACAAGAAAAGAAAGCTATGGTGAATCGAGTTGGAAGACCGTTCAAACCAATGAGACTTGTGCTCTCGTTAACTTCTGATTGTAATCTTCGTTGTATTTATTGCTATGCTGAGGCTGGAAAACAACACAAAACCATGTCTTGGGAAACTGCAAAAAGTGCAATTGACGAAACAATGAGGAACTTATTAGAAGAAGGAAAGGAGAAATTTCAACTAACTTTCCATGGTGGAGGAGAACCTTTTGTTGCTTTTAAACTTATGAAGAAGGCTGTTGAATATGTTAATTCTAAGTGGAAAGGGAAAAAGGATTTCTCTGTAGTTACCAATGGAACTTTAATAACGCCAGAAGTCGCAGATTGGTTAGCAGAGAATGATTTCAGACTAACGGTTTCGATAGATGGCCCACCAGAGATTCAGAATCGTCAGAGGCCAAAAGCAAATGGGGAAGGATCTTATGAAGATGCTATCTCTGGAGCTATGCTACTGAAAGAAAGAGGTTTGAAGTTTGGTATTCGATCGACAATCACAAATGCGAATGTCTATCTAATGGAAGATCTTCTCAAAATAGCGAAAGATTTAGGTTGTGGCTTGAAACTAGAACCTTTTACCCCCGTGGGTAGAGGTGCTGATGAAGAGATTCTTTCGCAGGACGCTTATTTCGAACAGTTTATGTTCGCTTCGGAATTGGCTAAAGAGATGGATGTTCCTTTGAAGTCAACCTATTCCTCTGGTTTTGATCCAAAGTGTATCTTTTGTGCCGGTGATGGTGAAATGTTTTGTGTTCTTCCGAATGGCAAGATCTCTACATGCTCAAGAGTTACAAAAGATGACGATTTGCTTGCTAGCACCTTTATCGTTGGTAGAGTATTAGATGAAAAGGTCGAGATTGATGCTGTTCAAGTCGAAAGTTTAAGGCATCTCAATGTCATGTTCTATGACCAGTGCAAAGACTGTTTTGCAAAATGGTATTGCATGGGGGGATGTCATAATACTCGACTTTTGAATGATGGTGTTATGCCAAAGAACCATTGTGATTTGGAAATGCAATTTCTTTGGGTGAACCTAATAGAATCGGTGGAATCTAATAAGAAAGGAGAAAAAGCTCATGACGGAACGACTGTTTGGTAATGTTGTAGTTCTGGCAGAGGCTGACACTACAGTTGCAAATTGCAATCCCGAATGTTACGGCGATTGCCAAGACAACTGTGATTGTTACTGTGAAAGTTACTGCACAGACGATGATGACTGGGATTAGCATTTATGCTATCCTGATTGTATCCAACTAACCCTCTGGGGGTAAAAACACTTTACTCCCAGAGGCAATTCTTAAAAAAATGAAAATATCTGTACAGACAAATAAAAACGTAATTTTCTTTGAAACTTTAATATCTTTTATTAATAATGATAAAGACTTACACCCATTGGGGATGAAAGTAATAGAAGAGTTTAATTTTTTTTTTTCTTTATTCTCTTCTATTACTTACACCCATTGGGGATGAAAGTAATAGAAGAGTTTAAAGACATAAAGAAATTAAAATCTTTCGAAGAATTCCAGAAGAATATTAAAGAAAAGAGAGCACCTTCTCATCCCTGGCAATATATCTTCCTGTCGATTAACCTAAATGATGATCTTACTCCTAAATCTCTCTCTCCAGTAGATGGATTTGGTCCTAACAGGGAGAAGTCATATATGGAAAATATCTACCCTATTGTAAAGAAAATACATACAGAATGTAATTTTGAGGAAATATATAAAAAGAAAATACTTCCTGAATATAAGGTTGTAGCTAAAGATATTCAGCAACTTTTAGACAAAAGAAATCCAGGAGATGTTTTAGGAGATTTTTGGAGTAACCAGTTGAATACAAAGCTAATCTTTATACCAGATCCTTTACGAGTAGGAGGAGGAAGTGGTGTCTCGAGGGGAAAGGAATTTTATTCCATAACAGGTACAGTAGAGACGGAGAAGGGTATCATCTTTAAAGATTCTCATATGATATCTAATCTGCTACATGAATATTCACACTCGTTTTTCAAAACCTATCTTTACAAAAGTGAAGACTTGTTTAAGAAAAACGAAGAGATTTCTAACACTTTATTTGAAAGAATAAAGGAAGAAAAAGAGAGTGAGGTATTTAAGAATTATGGGAAACCTACAATATATTTTGAGGAGACTTTTATTAGATCAGTACAGATTCTTCTGAGTAAGAGGTTCTTTGAGAAGGCTATGAACAAAGATATGGAAATCAAGGCTTTGGAACAATTAAGAAAGAGGAAAGAGGAAGGGTTTATTTTTATAGAAAAATTCTACAAGGAATTAGAGAATAATCAAAAACCTATGGATTCATATATCAAAGTTCTAGAGAGTATTGTAAATAATTAGAGGTATTTGATTATCCACAGAATATAGCTAACAGAAACGAGAACGGAACGGAAGTGTTTTTTATTGAATATCAAACTTACTCTGTTACAAAGGGCTTTCACCTTCGAACCGTGGGGTACTAAAAACTAGCCTGAAACGAGCTTATTTCATCCACCAGGAGATGAAATTGAAAAACTTAAAATTAGAGAGGATTTTATGAAGCAACCAAGGGATTCCTAAGTATAGTGGACGGGTCTTGTCGCAACCTTGAAAGAATGGCGGAATGGAAGGGGCTCGAACCCTCAACCTTCTCAGTGACAGTGAGATGCTCTAACCAGTTGAGCTACCACTCCATATATTTAGTCAGAAGTATATCAAAATCTATTCTAAATAACAATTGTATATTCATAAGCAAAAGCCTAAGGATATTAAGCAATCTAGCGCATTCTATGTATACAATAAAGAGGAAAAGCACCCCCTCTATTTACACTATCTCTCCTCTTACAAAATCTTGTCTAAAGCTTCGGTATAATCTTCCTCTGGCCTTAAACCAACAAGAGTATCAACTAGTTCTCCATTCTTGAAAACCATTACAGAAGGAATACTCATAACCATATATTTTTCAGCTATTTCTCTCTCTTCATCAACATTTACTTTCCCAATCTTAGCTTTCCCTTCATATTCATTCGATATCTCTTCGATAACTGGACCTAATGCCTGGCATGGACCACACCATGGTGCCCAGAAATCTACAAGAGCAACACCCTCATATTTTAAAACCTCGTTCTCGAAAGAATCATCTGTAAAATGTATTAAACTCATTGTAGTAATATAATAACTTAAAAGTATTGGAATAGTGCGTATTTACGATATTCCTAGTATAATTATACCATGCTTAGAATAGACATAAACCAAAACAAACAAGAAGCCATACTCAAAGCCAACTCCATACTAGAAGATGGTGGCCTTTTGATATATCCAACAGAAACCTGTTACGGCCTTGGATGTGATGCAACTAATCCTAAAGCATTAGCCCAATTACTTAACTACAAGAAATTTAGAGGATCTAAGCCAATCTCCATTGCCGTAGCTAACAGAAAGATGGCAGAAAAGTATGTGGAGATAAATGAAATGGCAGAGAATTTGTACAACAACTATCTCCCAGGACCAATTACAGTCATATCCATGAGCAAGGGGGAGTTAGTTCCACCAGTAGTATCTATGCAAGGTGCTGTTGGGGTTAGATATCCAGATTACCCTTTCATGCTTGAGGTCATTAAAGCCTTTGGTAAACCAATTACTGCTACCTCTGCCAATATGTCCTACAAATCAGCTCCATACAATATTGATCAGTTGATTAAAGATCTCCCGAAGAAAAGCTTGGACTTGGTAGATTTAATACTTGATGCTGGTACGTTACCTCAGAATCCTCCTTCCACAGTACTTGATACAACAATGAATCAACTCTCTGTTTTAAGGCAGGGGAAATTAGAATTTGAGGATGCATTAATCAAGAACAAAAAGGTTGAGGAGAAGCAAACCAAGCTAACTGAAGAAACGGTTCAGTTAGGAAAGGAATTTGCTGACAAATATCTAGGTGAGAACAAACCTGTGGTAATTGCATTGAGTGGTGAACTTGGAGCAGGGAAAACGCAATTTGCAAAAGGGATTGCTCAAGGTTTAGGAGTAGATGAGATTGTGAATTCTCCTACATATACCATTATTAATGAATATCCATATATGAGAGACGGAGACAAAAAAGTATTAGCACATATGGATACATGGAGATTGCAGAAGAGCGAGTTGGCGAAATCTGGTCTCATACAACATCTTGAGCAAGGCAATACTGTCGTCATAGAGTGGGCGGATAAGTTCTACCAGGAAATTGCTGCACTGTGTGACAATATGGATATCCCAATGTACAAGGTAGTAATTAAATACATATCATTGGAGGAAAGGAATATTGAAATATATGAATCATAGGCAACCAATAATAATTGCATTTGATACTAGCTGTGATGATACTTCGGTAGCTATTCTAGAAGGTCGGAAGGTACTTTCTAGTGTTGTTTCTTCCCAAGTAGAAATACATGCCCAGTGGGGTGGTGTTGTTCCTGATATTGCAAGAAGAGAACATGAAAAGAATATTCCTTTGGTATATGAGGAAGCCTTGAAGAAAGCAAAGATGAAGATAGAAGATGTTGATTATGTTGCTGCTACATATGGACCGGGATTGGCAATTAATTTAGAAGTAGGATTGGCATTTGCAAAAGAATTGGCTATTAAATACAACAAACCTTTTGTACCTGTAAACCATATGGAAGGGCATATGTTCTCTGGACTGTCTCTTAATACTAAGGGAAATGGGTTAGTACCTGGTGAGATGTCTGAGGTTGAAAGACTTTTTCCTGCATTAGCGTTGTTAATATCTGGTAAGCATACAGAATTGTTACTTGTTGAAAAGATTGGTAGCTACAAAAAGCTAGGGGAGACATTGGATGATGCAGTTGGAGAGGCTTTTGACAAAGTAGGTAGGATGCTTAACTTTGGGTATCCTGGTGGTCCAGTAGTTTGTGAATTTGCTAAGAAGGGTACTTCAGGGAATATTCAATTTACAGTACCAATGAAGAATAGTGGAGATATGAATTTCAGCTATTCTGGACTTAAGACGGCAGCTTTGTATAAAACAAAAGAACTTAGAGATGAAGGTAGGCAGGACAAAGAATGGGTATATGATTTCTGTAGGGGTTTCTTAGATACCATTATTGATTCTTTGAATTTAAAACTAGAAATGGCTTTAGAAAAGAACCCTGATGTTAAGACATTGCTTGTAGGTGGTGGGGTGTTTAATAGCGAGGAGATATTAAGAAAGATTGGGAATACTGCTAGATCATATGGACTTAACTATGTATATTCTGATCAGGAGTATAGGGGAGATAACGCAGGTATGATAGGGGTGAGTGCATATTTCAGCATACTTAATGGTAAGTATATATCTAATGTAGATGAGATTAGGAAGGTGGACAGAGACCCCAGGCTATCTCTTTAATATCTCTTCTATTTCCAACAACCTATTATATTTAGCTAATCTTTCTCCTCTATCTGGTCCTCCAAATTTACTTTGTTGAGCAGGAGTACCTACTACTAAATCAGCAATCATATCATCATTGGTTTCTCCACTCCTGTGTGAGATTATTGCTTTCATATCATTCTCGATAGTCATCCTTATAGCGTCCAAAGTCTCTGTAACGGTCCCAATCTGATTGAGTTTAATCAATACACTATTCATAGCTTTTTGATCGATACCTTCTTGGATTCTTAAAGTATTGGTTGTTAAAAGATCGTCTCCCACAATCTGATATTCTACAGGTGTAGGTTTTGAGGGTGCATATGCTCCTAAAGAAATACAAAGTAACAAAGAGGCCTTCGATATCATTATGGAAGGGATACAGAAAGCA
>JAEHHF010000128.1 GCA_019248085.1 Candidatus Dojkabacteria bacterium S2_J21
GATGCTTTGCGCACGCGTTGGCGCAGAGCTGCGTGTGATCCCGCTCAATCCCGATGGTACGTTGCAACTGGAGACGCTGCCTACGAGCACCACGCTAACATTGTTCCCTGGCAGATGCTTTGCGCACGCGTTGGCGCAGAGCTGCGTGTGATCCCGCTCAATCCCGATGGTACGTTGCAACTGGAGACGCTGCCTACGAGCACCACGCTAACAT
>JAEHHF010000129.1 GCA_019248085.1 Candidatus Dojkabacteria bacterium S2_J21
TACACCCTACCGTGATCTCTAGAGAAACTAACCACAACATTATACCCATCCTCTACCCAGCTCATACGACCAGTACTATTATCAAACTCATACTCATCCTTACTACTGTACAATCCTTGGTATTTAGCAATCAATACAGCAAATTCATCAACATCATCTATGCTATCCCCATCACTATCTCCACTGTCTAATACTGTAAAATATTT
>JAEHHF010000130.1 GCA_019248085.1 Candidatus Dojkabacteria bacterium S2_J21
CAATGCTTTTGTTATTAGTGGTTGATAAAGTACAAATTCAAATGTTATCGAACAATGCTTTTGTTATTAGTGGTTGATTTCCATTTGAATTTGTACTTTATCGAACAATGCTTTTGTTATTAGTGGTTGATAAAGTACAAATTCAAATGGAAACATATCCTAAACAATGGAACAAACAGGTATTTCCATTTGAATTTGTACTTTAT
>JAEHHF010000131.1 GCA_019248085.1 Candidatus Dojkabacteria bacterium S2_J21
ATGTCTATGACATGCTCCAGACTTCTCTACAGATATAATCTTACCTCTTACAGATGTAAGATTATATCTGTAGAGAAGTCTGGAGCATTCTTTAACATCTTCTGATGTCTATGACATGCTCCAGACTTCTCTACAGATATAATCTTACCTCTTACAGATGTAAGATTATATCTGTAGAGAAGTCTGGAGCATTCTTTAACATCTT
>JAEHHF010000132.1 GCA_019248085.1 Candidatus Dojkabacteria bacterium S2_J21
TCATCTTGATCAACAAATCTCAATATTGCTTTAAACAGATTTTTAACATCTTCAAATAAACTTTTAATAGATGAAGTAAATAAAAGAAATATAGATTTCACAACTAAGTTACATGAGAGTGTTCATGCTGCTGTTTATAACTATATGAGAAGTGAAAAAGGTAAAACATATAGCGAAGAGATGACTAGACTATATGAAGTGGT
>JAEHHF010000133.1 GCA_019248085.1 Candidatus Dojkabacteria bacterium S2_J21
AAATAAAATGTCCAAAATCTTCTACTCATGTGGCTAATATACTTGATAATAGGATGCAAACTTGCTATACTGCACAGGTTCAGGGACAGCTTTGGGTATCTGAAAGAAAGTGGTGCGATTGGATAAGCTTTGACCCGCGAGTAACCAGTAATCCTTTTTTCATGGTCAGGGTTGAAAGAGACGATAAGTACATAAAAGTTTTA
>JAEHHF010000134.1 GCA_019248085.1 Candidatus Dojkabacteria bacterium S2_J21
GAAAACTATATGGAAGATGGTGAAACTGTTGCTATATTCTCAACTGGATTAACAACTGCATCTATTCTTCCAGCAGCATCAACAACACCATCTCCGACACTTGCAGCAAATGATCCACCAGCATATTGTAATGCATCTGTTGTTGATGTTTTTACCATCAGTTGTTCCTTTTTACCATCAGTTGTTCCGTATTTTGAAGAT
>JAEHHF010000135.1 GCA_019248085.1 Candidatus Dojkabacteria bacterium S2_J21
TTCGTTCTTAATATCTTCTTTGCGAGTACTTCTAGGGCCTTGTATGACTCTGTATTCTCCTCATGACTACCAACCCTAATACCAAATGGTAGGTTACTAATCATCTCATTAGGGATAAACAGGATGACAAAGTCTACAGTTTTGTCTTCAGGATTGATGTAATCTCTAGTAGTAACCTGTTTCATCTTCTCTTTAACGTC
>JAEHHF010000136.1 GCA_019248085.1 Candidatus Dojkabacteria bacterium S2_J21
CAGAGGCCACTCTTTAGATGACGAACGCGAGTATCAATACAATAACGTCATTTTCAGAGGCCACTCTTTAGATGACGAACGCGAGTATCAATACAAAAGATTCATCATAGATACAGGTCATGGGATTAGTCCAGAAGACCTTCCTAGGCTTGGGCAGAAGTTCTACAGGGCTGGTAATTACATTGATTCTAGCAAAGATG
>JAEHHF010000014.1 GCA_019248085.1 Candidatus Dojkabacteria bacterium S2_J21
CTCTGAGGACCAATATTAGAACAACCGGTAACAATATCTCGCTTCTTAGCATTCTCAATACACACCTCTAAATCATCATCATTTGATTTAACATATTCCAATGTAAAACCATCAAAAGACAAATCGTTAATCAACTCCAATCTCTTGGTCTGAATAATTTTAGAAAGAGCAACAAACTCATTAGTCCAGAAGTTAAGTTGAGTATCGTTACGGGCTATAATACCTTGCTCGTAGAATTTCTTAGCCAACTTTTTAAGATACGCATTCCTCTGTCTTAATACCTTCCTAAACTGAGCCAGAGTATCATTGTATTCATAATCAATCTTGGATATAACCTCATCAAGAAAATCTCTCCTTCTTGATGGAGAAATCATCAGAATCTCAATCTGCTCAGGATTAAATATCGTAGACGCATTACTTTGGAAAAACTTCTTAGGGGTAGTATTCTGATCATCTATCTTACATACTCTACGATTTTGATCTTTAAAAAATGCAAACAAATGCTCATCAGTAGCAATCTCAATCCTTGCAAATTTGTCTTCCTCTTTTTGAGTATTGTTAACAAATTCATCTGATACTGCCCATGGAGATTTTCCATTGGTAAGTAGATATATTGCCTCTAGGATCGTACTCTTACCTCGCGCATTGTCTCCATACAAGACAACAATATCTTTTGTAATATCAATTTGTAGATCAATAAATTTTCTGAAATTTGTTAGCTTAATGCTCTGAATCATTATGTTTTAAGAATAGCTAAGAAAGCTTCTTGAGGAATATTTACCTTTCCAATCATCTTTAGTCTAGCTTTGCCTTTTTTCTGTTTCTTAAGAAGTTTTAACTTTCTAGAATAGTCACCTCCATATAGCTTGGAGGTAACATCTTTTCTAAATGCACTAATATCTTCTCTTGCTAATACCTTGGAGTTAATGGCCGCTTGCAATGGGATAGGGAATTGTTGTCTTGGTATTACCTTCTTCATTTCCTCAAGTAACTTCGCAGCTTTGTCTCTAGCATAGTCTCTTACCTCTAAGAAACTCAATGCAGGAACCTCTTCATACTTTACTAGTACTGATACTTTAACAATGTCTGCTGGGAAGAAATCTATAAATTCATATTCCATTGATGCATAACCACTAGATATATTCTTCATCTGATCGAAGAAGTTAGAAATGAGAGAGGCGAGGGGTATATCATATTCAAGAATGATATATTGATCCCTCATATGCATATCACTCTGGTTATGTGTTAGATATCTAGTATTTACATATTGTCCTCTTCTAAATTGGCACAGCTTCATTAAGTCGCCCATATATTGTGATGGGGTTAGTAGCTCTATTCTCACCCATGGTTCTCGAATCTCCTTTATCAGTGATGTATCTGGCATTTCCTGTGGTGTTTGTATCTGTAATTCTTCTCCTGTCATTGTAGTTACTCTGTACTCAACAGTAGGGGCTGTAATTATGAGGTTGACGTCATACTCCCTTTCTAGTCTTTCTTGAATAATATCCATATGTAGGAGCCCCAAGAAGCCACATCTGAACCCAGAGCCAAGTAAGTTAGATCTTTGATCTGAGAATGTGAGAGAAGCATCATTTAAGGCTAATTTACTAAGCCCAACTTTTAGATTGTCATAGTCTTCGGAATCAATAGGGAAGAATGTTGCAAAGATATTTGGTTTAGGTGCCTTGTATCCATCTAGGGGTGTGGTATCTGCATTGTCTGAAATAGTATCTCCAACTGTAAAGTAACTGATGTCTTTCAAACCAGTAGCAATATATCCTACCTCTCCAACATTCAGCTCTCCTGTTTCTTCTAAATCTGGAGCAAAGAATCCTACCTCTGTAGGTTTAAATTTCTCTTTTCTTTGTAATATGTGCAATGGGGTAGGCTTACCGTGTACATGTTTAACATGTCCATCAAATATCCTTACAGCTACAACTACGCCTCTATGTTCATCGTAAAAGGAGTCAAATATTAGTGCCTTTAATGGAGCTTCATTAGTCCCTTTAGGGTTTGGTACTCTTTCAACTATCGCATCCAACAATTTATCTACATTCTCTCCTGTTTTTCCAGATACCTTAATGATTTCATCTCTAGAGAATCCCAAAAGATCTTCGATTTCTCTTTCTCTTTCATCAATCTTTACTCCGGGTAAATCAATCTTATTTAATACTGGAATTAGTTTTAATCCTAAGTCTAGAGCTTTCTTAGTATTGGAAAGTGTCTGTGCTTGAATACCTTGGCTCGCATCTACGAGTAGGATTGCAGCTTCACATGCAGCTAATGATCGAGAGACTTCGTAGGAGAAATCTACATGTCCTGGGGTGTCGATTAAGTTGAGTTTGTAACCTTTCCAGTGCATAGTACATGCCTGAAGTTTAATTGTAATTCCTTTCTCTTGCTCAAGGTCTAATCTATCTAATACTCGGTCTTTGTTCTTCTCGTGAGATACGTCAGTATGTGTTGCTTCGATCATCCTGTCTGCTAGGGTAGATTTCCCATGGTCTATATGTGCAATTATTGAAAAGTTACGAATTATTTCTAACATAGGTGAATTATATATTATTACAGGGGATTTTAGTAGATACTAAAGGTTTTCTACAACCTTTATCTGCATATCGAACTCTTCAGAGAACTGGATACCGGTTAGATTCTCAACGGCAAGGAATATGACAATCTTCGAAGAAGGTGCAACTGTTATGTTCTGTAGATATGTTTGTCCTTTGTCATCTTGTATCTTGTATGTCTGGTCATCGATTATGAGGCGGATATTTGATTGTGTCTGATTTAGAGTTTGCCCATAGAAGGAGACTTCCTGTGTTTCGGTTGTATTGTTTTTAATCTCTATGATGGGTTTCGAGTAGCTATCTGCAGCTCTTTTATTTAATTTTGTGGAATAGTCATATGTATTCTCGGAAGCTTTGTTAAGACTTTCTTCTGTAAATACGTCATGATTACCACCAACCAAATTTACCGAAAGAGAGTTTTGAGTGTTTACACCTAATATGTTTAAATCTTGCAATTTCTTGGTAATGGGGGAGAGATTCATTACTGTTATTGTAGGAATAATGAAAAGTAATGCCAACACGCCAAATGCTAGAGGTTCTACAACTAAGGTTAGTATTCTCTTAAATTTTGGGGCATTTTGATTGGGCATTGCAAGGGACTAATAGTATTTATGTTCTGTTGGATATATATTATCAGTTTCTATTTCAAATGTCTTTATGGTGAACAGAGATGCTATGAGGGCAATGGATCCTGCGACTATTCCAATCCATGGATATGTACTACCTTGTAGTGTATGTGCGATGGTTACACCAGATGCAATCCAGAGGAAGGCACACCATATGAACATGGTTAGGAAAGAAGTATCTTTACTTGTAATCCATTTAAGCATGTTGAATCGTGTAAGTTTGACGATGGTTCTTGGATCGTTGGCAACAGAATGGTAAAGGGTAGTTTTGATTATGAAATATGCAAGAGGCAATGCGACTAAGATTACCATTGCAAGATTTGAGATGGAATTTACAAAGATTGTAGTACTAGCATCTGGAAAGAATATCTGGACAGAAAAAAGACCATTGAGATCATTACTAATCTGGAAATTCAGATTGTACACAACGCTAGTGCATAGAATACCGAGAAATTTTCCTGCAATTATTAAAATTGCTGGAGCTATCGATATTTTAAGCGCTCTTCTTAGCAGTTTGGACATTATTTTGGGTCAGTTTGTTTAAATTTTTAGTAAGACGACCTTTTAATCGGTCAGCCTTATTATTCTTTATAACATTTTTCTTAGCTGCTTTGTCAAGAACTTTGTAAATATGCTTTAGAGTGATCTTTGCTTCTGTTGGATTATTCTCAGTAACAAGGGTCTTGAACTTCTTTACTGCTTTTTTGGTTCTAACTCTCAATCTGTCGTTGTTAATCTGTCTGCTCTTGTTTTTTCTTAGGTCTTTAATAGATGCTTTTAGGTTTGGCATTGTCTTTCTTTAATAATATAAACTGTCTAAAGTTAGCGTATTATATATATAATTCCTTTGTTTGTAAACATATTCTTTTGTGTTAAACTTAGGGCATGGAAGGTAGTAGAAAACTAAAAATTACGCTCAGTATTCTATTTGTTTTGATTTTAGGAATTGGTTGTACAACTTTTGTTATTTTAAGTGACAGAGAGAAACGACTAGAAAACGACGCAGTACTAGGACAAACTGATATGGCATCAGTTCCGTATATTATAAGCTTACCTCCAGTTGTTGGTTATGCAGGGGTCGAATATGTGTATGATGTAAAATATACAGATAATAACAGTGATTCGAAGGATATCGTCGTCTCGCTGGATGAGTCTCCTGCTTGGCTTCATATTCAGGATAGGCATATTTATGGTACCCCACCATTAGGTACTAGTGGGCAGTTCAAATTCGATGTGAGGATATCTGATGGCAAGGATTCTTCGATTCAAGAAAATTATATCTTAATACAGAACAATGAAACGGAGTAGGCTATTCTTAATAACCGGATTTCTAGGACTTTTCATAGTAGGTATAGCTACTACTCTTCTTTTTGTTAAAAACACATTTGGCTCTGATATACTTGCCACCGCAAAGAAAGATTGTGTTCCATACAATATCTTTGTAAGCAAGGGGGAGCAAGAATATTCTACAAAGATAGTATGGAGTACAAGGAAAGAGTGTGTCGGGTTTGTACAATATGGTAGCCAGAGGGATAGTTTGAATTCGATAGCAGTTGATCAGAAGAATGCAGTGAAATCAAAGACGCATGAGGTTGTTTTGGAGAAATTGTTAACGACTCAGAAGTATTACTTCTTAGTCAATTCTGAGGATATTACTTACGGGTATAATGGAACAGCCTTGGATTTCTCACTTAAAGATCTTTAACTTGGTCTTCTTTGAGATTTTCTTACGACTATCTCTTCAAAGTACTTCTTTGGTTTGAATAATTTCCATGTCCCTAGCTCTGTTGTTTTGTAAAGCTCAGAATCAACAAGCTTCTCAACAAAGAGTCTTCCCTTTGGTCTGTTGTATACGTACCATCCAGTTACTATTACTGTTAGTCCAAGTATAATCTTGAATATTACTGAATTGAATATACCTGTCTCTGGAGTGTCTGGTGTTTCTGTCTCTGGATCATCACAATCCTGTGCTACTGTTACATCGATTGAGGACCTTAGTGTTGTTGGGTCGTCAGGAATCTGTTCTGGTGTAACTACGACCTCATTCTTATTTGTTCCTGACAATGCACTTGGTCCGGCAAGAGCTTGGAATATGATTGTCAATGATTGGTTTGTGCTTAATGTCCAGCCACCGGTTTTGGAGATTACAATCTGTTGTGTAGTTCCTACATTTGAGGCAACAACATATCCTGAATCCGTCACGGATACACCATTCAACTTCGTTGAACTTGCTACATATGTAAATCCTAATGGTAGCTTATCTGTAACGGAAGTGATTTTTTGAGAAGTAGTACTTTTGTTTGTTACATTTATTGCATACTGTAAAACATTTGTAGGGGAGACTCGCTCAACACAGGTGAGATTTGCAGTATTGGCAACAGTGAAGCTTGATTCTACAGTTGTATCTTGTTCTCCGGTATTGTCATCTTCTGGCTCAGGATAGGTTACTGAACTTGTTGCAGATCCTATGGATGCGTTGGATACATATACTTCTGCCTTTATTGCTAACTCTCCAGTGTGTGCATTTAACTGTGAAAAACTCTTTGCGTTTGAGAAGTTAGCAGCATTGTAAAGGTCTTGTTCTACAACTTCGATAATGCCACCAGTAGTATCAACGGTAAAACCTTTGGTCATGATTAGCTCGGGGAATGAGTTTCCAAATGTAAAGCTAATTTTAACATTTTCAGAAGAGGTTAAGTTCCCAACGGATACTTTAACATTGGAAATCTTCATTGTCGTGCTGTCCATTCTTGTTGTTAGTTGTAGATTGCTTACGCTTGATACTCCAGCTTGAGTCACTTCGATTAATCTTCTACATATAGTGGAATTTATCTGTTGTTCATCTGTACCTGTTCCTGTTGCTACAATATTTATAGCAGTGGAACCACTTAAATCAGTGATTGTTTTTTTCGTAGTTAATTTGTCAGGAGAAATTATATCTGGATCTGTAGATTCATTATTTATGACAAATTTGTAATTAGTATATTCTTTGTCAAATGTTGCTTCAATGGTTAGTTGATCTGTAGAAGATACTTTACCTGTAACGATTTTCCCATTCTTGTCTGTAATTGTCATTGAGTTACATCGTGCATCTGAGATTGTTTGTAACTGACATATCTGATACAGGTCTTGCTGCGTAATACTGTTAAGATTATTTGTCGAGAGTTTGCTTGTAGCACATGCAGCTTTGCATGTCTCAATACTTGTATTGGTGGTGATTTCAAATTGGAATGCTCTTCTTGGATCTCCACACTCTGTTGTTACAGCAGGATCTATGTAGTAACATCCGCAGGTTACATTGGCATTGTTATCGGCGTTAGTATTTGTATCTTTGATTGTGTAGAAGTATATCGCTACTCCGATTAAGGCAAGGCCGAGTATTCCTGTTATGACAAGGAGAACTGTTTGTACTTTCTTTGATTTCTTTTGGGTTGTAACTCTTATTCCTTCTTCCATTAGGGCAGGTATAGATTTGAATATTCTCTTTATCAGTTTAAGTTAATAGGGAAGTGGTGTCAATTGGATTCACGCTAGAGGTATGGACATATGAGAGTTAATCCTAAATGACCATCTATCTTTCCAGTTTTAATTTGTAAATCTAGATTAGAAAGCTTCCTGTATATCTGTATTATCTGTTTCTGATCATAATTCTTAGAAGAATCTAAGATGGAAGGCAATGTGAATGGGGGGATTCTCAATATTGAGCATATTTCTCTAAATGATTTCTTTTGATCATTTAAATGTTTAACCAATGTTAAGATTCTCAAATTTCTTGCTAGCATGGAGAGGATATAGTTGGGGTCATTGTTCTGTCTGTACAGGTTCTCCAATATCTCCATACTTCTACCTCGATCTTTGAGGTTGATAGCATCTATTAGGCTCCAGATATCCTTTTCTAATGTATCTGAGATATATGTAGTGTCATTCTCAGGATCTAATTTTAATTTTTGTATCTCATTTGCACATCTCTCCGGATCGTAATTTGTTCTCTCTGCAAGAAGTCTTTGAGTCGTAGGGTCTAGGTTTAGTCCATTTGTATCTAACTCTTCCTTTAGCCATCCAGCAAAGGATCTTTTGTTCATTTCATCATATTGTTCTAAGGCAGAATTTTCTTTAAAGAACTTGAGATATCGTGTATTCACTCTTACTTTTTCATCTTCCCAGAAAAATAGGATATCGGTGCTGGTGCCTTTTTTAAGGATGGCCAGAATACTTTCGATTAGCTTGTCCTTATCCTTATTTTTGTAGAGTCGCTTTAATATGAGGCCTCTTTGAGATACAAAGAGATTTTGACTTCCTAATTGATCGAATATTCCTTGTGAGTCTTGGGATTCAGCATTAATAATCTGAAATTGTATATCAGGAAATTTCAGAGTTTCTTGTTTTAAGGCTTTTAGGGACAGATATGGCGATGAGCCATGATATAGTTTGTATATCACTTTTTATTTATTCTACTAACTGAATTGCTTTACCTAGTAATATTGTAACATCTTCACCGTTTAAATTGGTGGTAATGAATTCTGGTTTGGTTTTGTTTGTAATGTTTAATGTCGTTGCAAATTCATCTATAGTCGCGGTGAATTCATTTTCTGTATGGGTATATATGTATGTACCTTCCTTGTCAGAGTAGAGTGTGCCTTTGTAGGTTATATCCATATATGGATATTGTTCTTTTAATGTTTTAACTTTGGCTATAATTTCTGTATTTCCAAGACCGGTGTTGTAAATATATATTTTTGCATCCTCATTGTAAATCGAAGGTTTGACCATTATTAAATCTACAAATTCATTAATGTCAGTATATTTACCTAATCCTAATTTAGGTCCGATTACGTATGCTAACAATGTACCATCATCTGCATATGTTGAAAGATTCCCAACTAACTGAGAATTGCCTGAAGCTGGGTCTAATACAAAGGAATAGGTTTTCCCATTCTTTTCATTAAAAGCTTTCGCAACATTTAAAGCCGCTTGTATATCACTAATCGTGAAAGCTGACACTTTAATATTATCTGCAACAGATGAAATTAGCCCCATGATAGCTTTTGGGCTAGTAAGGGTTTCTGTACTTAGAATCTTATCTTTAACTGCCATTATGACTTTCTGTTGCCTTCTGGCCCTCATGAAATCAGACCCTTCACCATTGTCGCTTGAATGTCTTGATCTAGCAAATTGCAGTGCAGTTTCACCATCCATTGTTTGTATACCAGCTTTGAAAGATACTGTCTGATATCTAGTGCCCAGTGGATATTGATAGTCAGTAAAGCTATTCTCTACATTTATATCTACACCTCCAACAGCATCAACGATCTGTGTAAAACCATCAAAATTTACCATAGCATAGTACTGTATTTCTGTTCCAGTCAATGCTTCCACGGTTCTTTTTAATTCTAGAAGTCCAGCAGTATCATCATCATCTTTTGTAAATGCATATACCGCATTTATTTTATTGTACCAGCCAGAATCTTCTCCGATCTCTACGCTTAGATCTCTAGGTACAGATATCATTACGACATTACTAGTTTCGTAATTGTATGATGCCAGTATTATAGTGTCGGTGTTTAGACCATCTGAAGTTCCTCTTGTATCAATACCAATTATGAGGCAGTTGGTATATTTCCCCGTACTGTCCTTTTTCAGTTCAGGTTCTTTGTTTGTGATTGAGAGTGATCCTGCATCAATTTTTAATCCAATTTTTTGAAATATTGCCACCCCCTTAAAAACAGCAAATCCCACTCCGGCTAGTATTAAAACAATTACTGCAAGTAGAACAAATCTTCCCCATCTCTTCTTTTTCTTTGGTTCCTCTAATTGAATCTTTGGTTCTGGGGCTTTAAGCTCTTTCTCATCTGTGATTTGCATATCTAGAGTCATAGCGGGGCAAGGCTAAACTTAATTTAATATGTATTGATTTACATTCTTCTGGTGCTCTTCTGAGGTTCTTGCGTAGTGTATTATCCCCTTGCTATCGCTTATGAAGTAGTAGTAAGTGGAATTAACAGGATTTCTTGCTGCGTTGATAGATTCTAGCCCTGGGTTACAGATTGGGGTAGGTGGGAATCCAAGAACAATACGAGTATTGTAGGGATTTTTAGCTGCCAGATCTTCTGCAGTTATCAATGTCTCATCCCATGTTTTTAAGTAGTACAGAATTGTTGTATCTAGCCCTAGAGTCCAACCCTCTTCAAATCTCTTAAGTATAATGCCGGCAATTATTGGTCTGTCGGTTGAAGTCCTTCCTTCCTTCTCTGTTACGCTGGCAAGGATGATTGTTTGGTATGTGTCATTAATACCGACTTTGGTTTTGAAATTTTCTACCAATATTGTAGCTACATCTCTCTCTGTAACGTCTGGGGAAAAGGCATATTTATCGGGAAACAGATATCCTTCCAGATTTGTTAAATCACTGTTAAGTCCAAATGTCTTTATGAATTCAACATCTGTAGTTAAAGCAAGGAAGGTATCCTTTGAGAAAGTAGAACCAAGATTCTTTACTAATATATCTGCAATCTCATCCTTTCTTAGCCCTTCTTGTATAGTTACCCAAGTTTCAGGATTTTTCCCATTCTGTAGGGTTTGTATTAGCTCTATAATGCTTAGGTTTTTTGGGATGTTGTATGTGCCTGCTTGCAGTTTTGAAGCAAGATTATTCAATCGAAGATATACTTTGAAATAGTTAGACCATCTTTCATTTAAAAGGCCTCGGTCGGTCAATGCTTTGAGAATTTGATCTACTGTTTCTCCTTCGTCTATCTGAACAAGAACCTTTTCATCGCTTGTACTATTTGTTGTTTTTAAAGCATGGTTGTAATCCAATTTTATTATTACCCCTGCAACGATTACAGTGATTAATGCTAGGAAAAAAATTTTTACTATGCTTCCAATTTGCTTAAACATCTTATACTATTTTGAATTTAAAAATTCTTGTAAAAATACTGTAGCGGCAATTTTGTCTATCTTTGTCCTGAATCCTTTTGTGTTCTGTCCTGAAGATATTAACATATTTTCTGCAGAAGTTGTAGAAAAGCTCTCATCGTACAAAATGATTGGTATATCGGTATTCTGTTTGATTTTGTATTCAAATCTAGAGATATTCTTCTGTGCTGCAGAGTGGTTTTTAACGAATGCTTGCGGGTATCCAAGTAGGATGGTTTTAACTTTGTATTCTTTACAGATTTCTATGATTTGGAGAATGATTGCAGTTTGTCCCTGATGTTCAGTTATTGAAAGTACGTCTAATGGAGAAGCTATGATTCCCTTTGAATCGGATATTGCTAACCCGAAGTGTTTCTTTCCGTAGTCTATTGCTAATATGGGATATTCAATCATAGTTATTCTAATACAGCTTTAATTCTTTTTACACCTGCAGCCACATTCTCTTGTTTGTCTATTCTAAATTTGCCAAGTTCCTTGGTATTGGAGACGTGTGGCCCGTTACATATTTCAACAGAGTAGGGGTTGGATTTGTCTCCAATGGTATATACCTTTACGATATCGCCATATTTTTCGGAGAATGCTGCAAATGGTACCATCTTTAAAGCTTCTTCCTTGGGTAACTCTTCATATGTGATTGGTAGCTCTTTTTGTATTTGTTCATTTATCATATCTTCTACTTGTTTTGCTTGTTCAGGTGTTAGCTTGCTGTCTGATGGATAGTCAAATCTCAATCTCTCAGGAGTAATATTGCTTCCTTTTTGATATACCTGATTACCTAATATTTTTCTTAGAGTTGCTAAGAGTAGGTGTGTGGTTGTGTGATATTTGGTAGACATTTCCGATGTATCCGCGAGTCCACCTTTAAACATTCCTGCGGATGAAGTACGAGAGAGTTCTTGGTGCTCTTTTAGCTTCTCTTCGAACGCTAGTAATGTAAGCTCTTCATCGAACGCAATCCTCAGATTTCTAAACTCTTCAATAGCCATCTCAATTGGGAACCCATATGTGTCATACAGTTTGAAGGCAAGATTCTCACCTTGTTTAGTTAATGGAATTGCACCTATTTCATTTGAATCATCCTTTCCATATACACCGACACGTAATCTGGTTATCTCCTTCAATCCATTTTCCAATGTTTTACTAAACTTCTTCTCTTCTTCTTCCAATATATTTAAAATTCTCTCTTTATCTGTTCCTAATTGAGAATATATCTGTGAGAATTGTTGTATAGCTATTTCTCCAACCCTCCTAGTAAACAAACCCTCAACACCTAACTTTTTACCATGTCGTATTGCCCTTCGTATAATTCTTCTTAAAATATATCCCTGTTCATTTCTGCTAGGTTCTACACCATCCATAATCATCCATGTCGCTGCTTTGATATGGTCAGTGATGATTCTTTGTGATTCCAAAACATTATTCTTACTAAGTGATTTGACTAAATCAAATATCGGTTTGTATATATCAGTATCATATACACTTTCAACGCCTTGAGATATACAAGCCAACCTATCTAATCCTCCACCAAAGTCTACGTTATGTCTTCCTAATGATTTGTATTCATTTCCAACCTTAAGGTATTCCATGAACACGTTGTTTCCAAGTTCAACAAGTTTGCCATTAACCATATAGAAGATCTCTGAGTCTGGTACAATAAAATAAATGCGGTATATGCATTTACAAAAGATGATGATGATACTGCT
>JAEHHF010000015.1 GCA_019248085.1 Candidatus Dojkabacteria bacterium S2_J21
TTGAGAACAAAGAGCAACGAATATATCCTAATGGTACTTTAGAGGGGAAATTACTACAAGATTTGAAATTCATAACTTTTGTCTTGTAATGTGGTAAAATAATCCTCGTCATGGGCAAAATAAAACAAAGAAACTGGTTGATCATAATAACAGTCTTCTTGGTAATGGTATCTGGGGCAGGATTATTTGTCTCAATACAACAAAAATTGTCATTTAACTCCTGTGCATATGGAGAGAATGTCTATAGAAGTGGTGAGAATATCCCAGAATATAATGGAAGGACTGAGTGTACATGCAATCCAGATGGAACAATCAAGTGTGGAGTAAGCGATGGAGCAATTACCTACAGTGGCTATTCTTCTGAAAATCTCAAATTTACATACAAGTATATTAACCTTCTAAGCAAAGACGCTCTAATGTTGGAAGATGTAACTGCAGGAGAGGCTTCATATTCTGATGGTGTCTTGCGGGTAAGTTTGGAAAGAAATGTTTTGTGTACGGACAGTGGTATCGCTCCTTCTCAGTCTGGTTTCTATCAGCTTTCTCCTTCAAGTCTTAATATTACTATCATGACTAATCTCGATAATTCAAAGTATACCAGTCCTTGTAAGATTGAAGATAGCTTTGAGATTTCTAATCTAAGTATAACCTTGGATTCCGACTTCCAAATATATTATCAATCTGACGATGGTAAGGTTGTAAGCCTAGGAGCATGTATGCAAGATAATGTCCTTTATGGGGATCAAGAAGTCTTCAAGGATAAGAGTTCATCTTCTGTTTGTATTTGTAATACTGGCGAGGTCAGTTGTAAGCAATTATAACAACCCTAGATATATTCCCAAGATACTGAACATCGCTGTAAATAGCCAGAATCTCATGGTTACCTTGTACTGTGGCCATCCTTTCGCTTGGAAGTGGTGATGAATTGGAGCTATGATAAATACTCTTTTCTTAAAGAATTTCATACTGAGCATCTGTATCGCGCTAGAACCCATGATGATCCATGTCATAGCAGACATTATGAAGTAAGGGATTATGTTGTCAGTTATAACTCCGATAAAAAAGATTGCAAATCCAAGTGGCATAGCCCCAGGACCACCATTCCAGAATCTTGCGGGTGGAATATTAAAGTACAAATCGATAATCTGTACTCCAAGGATAATGCATAATACAGGTATAAACTCGGTCTTACCTTGAACCAACAAGAGTACTATCATTGCAAAGTTAATAATTGCGAAAATCCCCATCATCAGACCATCTAGTCCATCTGTAAGTTCTGCAGAATATATAGCTAATTGACCCACAAACCCAAGAAATATTAATACTAGTGGAGTTACTGAGATTGTTAGGATATTAAAGAAAGATAAGGATTCAAAAGATCCTGTTCTAAAAAGCAAGAACATTATCCCAATGTTGATCAATGTCGCAAAGAATAGCTTTCCGATTCTCCATTCGAATGTTTCCTGAAATGCTTTCATCTTCTCGTTATTTTTAAATCCATTTGTAAATACAACCACATCAATGAAGCCCCACAAACCATAGAGGAAGAAACCAAGGAGGAATACTTTTATGACAGGGGTTAATGTAACCGTTAAAGCTACTATTATTGGAACAACAATCCATATGAGTATTCCACCCATATTAGGTGTCCCATTTGTTTCGGTGACTCGCATGATTCTTAAGAAGAGGGAATTGTCACCGTTTTCTTCTGCCCCTATCTTAGATTTCTTTAATCCACTTACTTGATTGAACTTATACAGAATACTAATCATTATCGGAGCGAAAATTGCAGAACACAATACTGCGAGGAAAAGATAATTAAGTCCGGTTTTAAGAATTTCTGTCATAAGTACTTTCAATTAATTAATTTATTCATTATCTCAATTTTGCTTTTGTATTTCCAGGTCATCCTTTATTGCTAGGAAAATATTTCTCCAGACGGGTACAGATGTGTAGGATGCATATGGACTTACTTGAGGCTCTTCCAATTTTACAATCATGATGAATTTAGGATTATCATATGGTGCATACCCAATTACTGTCGCATTACTTATATCATCTTCATATCCAGCACCGGTACTTTTTGCGACTTGGGCTGTTCCTGTTTTGGCTGCTATGCCATATTCTTTCAAATCTTTGGCTAATCCTCCTAGTGCATCCTGTTGCACACCTTCTGCGAGATCTTTGCTTATGATATCTGCAGTCTGCTCGGAGATTGGTTGTGACATAATTTGTGGTGTGATATTGATAGTTTCCTTCTCATCGGTGATTTGAGATATGACATATGGTCTCATTCGGGTCCCATTATTTGCGATAGTACTTAATGCAGAGAGTACTTGTAAGGATGTTGCAGAAATACCTTGGCCGTAGGATGCGGTTATCTGGTCAAGCTTGGTCCATTGTTCCAATGGCTTCATGTAACTTGTACTCTCATCCTGTAACCCTACTCCTATGAATTGACCAATACCAAATGCTTGAAGATATGAATAGAATTTAGGAAGATCAACGGTAAGTCCTACTTTTGCAGCGCATGGGTTGTTTGACTTTGCGAATATTCCAGCGATATTAAGAACTCCGTTTGATTTCTTGTTCCATGTATATATGAATCTTCCCTTAAGATCAGCATATCCGGTCTCTTTATACAAATCTAACGATCCAGTACTGTCATCACAAGTATAATCTTCCTTTATAGTTCCAGCATCGAGTGCAATTGCCAGAGTTATTGGTTTTTGCACAGATCCATATTCATATACATCTGCCACTGCCCTATTCTTCAATACCCATGGTTCTGAAACTCTCCAATATTCTGCGGGATTGTACGTAGGATAGTTAGCCATTGCCAATATAGCCCCAGTCTTTGGATCCATGATTATAACTGATCCGCTCTTTGATCGTGTATCTTTTACACCCTTCTCCAACTGTTCCTCGACCTTAGTTTGCAAATTCGGTACTATTGTTAATGTAAAATCTTTTCCTTCTCTTGGAAGTATTGGGTCATATTCGGAGGTAAGTATAACGTTACCAGCGGAATCTTTTTCTTCGTAGGTATACCCCTCGCTTCCGTTGATATCCCCAAAGTAATAGCCTTGAATCCCATATTGCCCAAGAGCACTTCCTTGTTCATCTTTTCCAATGAATCCAAGAATATGTGCTGCTAAAGTACCATTAGGATATATTCGTTGCTCTTTGTTCTCAAAATATAGTCCGAAACCAGATGTCCCATCGCCGAAGATATCAACCTGTGCTAGCGCATTTTTTACATTGGTGGAGATATTCTTTGCAAGGTTCGCATAGACAAAATCATCGGTAATTTTTTCATCAATCGTAGATTTCTCTACCCCAAGGATACTTGCTACCTCTGTTACGAATTTATCTTTTTGATCAAAGAATTTCTTTCTCTCAGTATCATCTGTACTTAATGTTGCGTAGATGTCCCATACAGGTTGATCTACGGCTAGGATAGTACCGTCTTGTGCGGTAATCTTACCTCTCGTAGCTGCTTGAGTTCCACTTGATTGATACTGTTCGTTTGCAAGGGCTTTTAATTTACCAGAGTCTACCACTTGCCATCTGAAGATTTGAAGAAGAACGAGAAAAGCTAAAATGGAAATTGCATATCCAACTAGGTAGAGATTATTATGGTGTGATTTTGTTGAAATCTTCTTTCCCCTAACCTTTTTTTGAGAAGTATAGAGATGGTTTAGTTTCGCCATTTTATTTCTCTGCTAAGAGTGCAGATTGTTCGAGATATATAATTGATTTTTGAGACTGAGATCTAATATCTAATTGTTTGTCGGCAAGTTTCTTGATAACGGTTATGGAGCTTGTTTTTGCAACGGTCTCTTCCATAGTTCTATTCTCTTCTACTAAGAAATTTTTCTCTTTGTTTAAATTCTGTAGTTCTGTTCCTAGTGGGTTTAATACTGCGTTTATGAAGAGTTGTGATAGTACAAAAACTGACATAGAGAATATGAATGCAATAGCAGGTATGTTTTTTCTTGTTTTGTAGATTGTCATTTGAGGCAGTACTAGATTTTAATTTTTAATTAAGCATCTCAACTTGGCTGAAGCGGATCTTGAGTTTTGTTCTATCTCAGTGTCGGTTGGGGCAATTGAACTTTTGAAGAGCAATTCACCTTCACCGCTTCCAGCCTTGTCGTTAAAGTAAGTTTTCACAATTCTGTCTTCCAATGAATGAAAGGATATCACTGATAGCCTTCCACCTTCTTGCAAGATCTTAAAAGATCTATCTAATGTCTCGGTAAGCGAATCTAACTCATCATTTACCACTATCCGCAGGGCCTGAAAGACTCTGCGGGAAGGGTTCTTAATAGTATTGTTCGCCGGTATGACTTTGTAGATAAGTCTTGTAAGATCTCCGACTGTTTGAATGTGATCGATATTGCGCTTAATAGTTTTAGCTATTAGAGCTGCATATCGTTCTTCTCCGTATTCCAAGAATAATTTAGTCAACTGTTTGTCATTAAAGACAACCAATATATCTTTTGCAGTGACTCCTAAGTTGGTATCCATTCTCATATCTAAGGGTTCTTGATCTTCTTGGTAACTGAATCCTCTGTTGTGTGATTCTTCTAGTTGTCTTGAAGAGAGTCCTAAATCCATGAGTATGCCATCTGGTGTTCTTCCTGTCTCAGCTACTAGTTTGTCTATGTATCTGAAATTGGATTGTTTGATTATCCAGTTAGGTTGAGCTTTGTAATAACTTTTAACGAATTCTATTGCAAAGCTATCTTGGTCGATACTAAGTAGTAATCCTTTTGGTGAAAGTTGCTTCAATATTTCTTGACTATGTCCTCCATCTCCTAATGTACAATCTACATAGAAGCCATCAGGCTTTATGTTTAATGATTCGATTGATTCATTTAGAAGTACTGGTATATGTATTTTATCCATTGTTCTTGTTGTTCATGTTAGTCAACTCTTGAGCAATTTCATCACCGTTTTTTCTTAGATATTCTAATCGTTTTTGCCACATATCTTTGTCCCAAACTTCTACCCAATTCACTAAACCAATGAAGACTACGTCTTCTTTTAATTGGGCATGATCAAATAACGCTTGTGGGATTATGAATCGTCCTTGCTTATCTGTTTGGATCTCTGTAGCGCTTCCGACTAAGAATCTACTAGTATCACGGATGTTTTTGTTTATAAAAGAGCCATTTATAACATCTTGGGCTATTTTTTGCCACATATCTTGGTTTACAAGTATAAGTGCATCTTCATATCCCCTGGTGAGTATTATGTTCTCACCTAGTTCACTTCTGAACTTTTTTGGAAGTGATGTTCTTTTCTTATTACTAAGTTTTCCATGGTACTCTCCTGTTAACATACTAGGATTTTACCACTTCTCACCACTTCATGCCACTAATTTAACATTATCTAATATAACCGTCAAGAAAATATAACTACAGGATAGAATATAATATTCTAGGCTATACAAAATTGGTAGCTTAGAAAGAGAACCCCTCTTTGACGTCTAATTTGTGAACATGAACCGATAGCAATTTCTATTGAAAATATATCGTATGAAGTTCAGTCTAGATAAGAAAAGTCTTATTTAAAAAGATACGCAAGAAGATAAATACGGAGTAACACTTATAGGGAGATACAAGAGTATGGATTTGATTAAAGGTCTATCTCGTTTAGTATCAACGTATTTGCATCAGTTCTAAATATTCTTTTGAGTTCTTCAGTATTAATATCCAATTTCTTATTGAGAAATCTATCTATACGTAACACTAGGCAACTAGATGTTAATTCTCCCTCTTGGAGTATCTCTGCAAGGCCTAACTTTGCCAAAACCTCTGCATTCTTCTGTTGTTCGTTGTGTGTTACCCAAGGAATTGGAATAAGGATAGAAGGAATTTGTAATACGCCCATTTCATATACTGTATTAGCTCCTGCTCTTCCAACAAAGAGATCAATATTGTTTAAAAGGAATCCAATATCTTTACTACTTACATATGATGTGGGTATAAATCTTGATTGTATCTCTTTCTCAAGTCCAGCCTTTGCATTTTGTAGGATTTTGTAGTCATTAAATACCTTGTTCTCACCAGTTTGAAGTATGATCTGATATTTTTGAAGTAGTAGAGGCAAACATTCTTTAACGGTTTCATTTAGTAAATGAGAGCCTAGTCCTCCACCTGATATGTAAATGATAGGGTATTGATCTTGCTGATCTTTCATCTTTCTTATGTCATCCGCAAATTTCCCTTGTCCTTTTGTATTGAAAATGTCAGATCTAACTAAATTCCCAGTAAGGAAGGTTTTTCCTGCCTTAAAATACTTTCTTGATGACTCAAAGGAGATGAATATCTTTTCTGACATTTTACCCACTAAGTTATTTGTTAAACCTACTGTTGCTGTCTGCTCATGGAGATAGATCTTAGCTTTGAAGAGTTTCGCCAAAAAGCAAACATGCACAGTAACAAATCCTCCTGTTGAGATGATGATATCTGGTCGGAATTCTTTCACTATTTTGTATGAATCCCAGAGACCCAAAAAAGTTCTAAACAAAAGTTTAATTGTATTAAGACTAAAGGTTCTTTGTAATTTACCAGGTCGGATATATTTACGATTGAACTCTTTGTCCTTCATCAATTTTTGTTCAAGTGAGTTCCCAGGTTTCTCTCCTTCCATGCCTAAGTCACCCCCAACATAAAGGAAGTTTTCGTTATTTAAGATATACTTTTCTTGAAGTGAGGAAATAATGGAGAGTGCTGCAGAAATATGCCCTCCGGAGCCGCCTCCTGTTATTAATATCTTTTTATGTAAGTTCTTTTTTCCCATTCTGGGTATTAGAATATTTACTTATATTTAGTAGTATACCAATTCCAATCAATGAAACGATAGTACTTGATCCGCCGTAGCTTAGGAAAGGTATGGGCATACCTGTTAATGGTATGAACCCGACGTTAGCAGCTATGTTAAGAAGTGTTTGCATTACTAACCAAACAGTAATACCTGCAGCCGAAAGTTTTCCTTCTTTGTCTGGTGCAGACATCGCAATCTTCAAACCTCTCCAGAGGAATACTAACCATGCAATGATGATTAGTGTCCCGCCAAGGAAACCCAATTCTTCCAATATCACTGCGAATATGGAATCCGTGAATGCAGTGTTTTCTACTAGATAACCAAATCGTTGTCGAGATTGCCCAAAGCCTGTTCCAAATAATCCCCCAGACCCTATTCCTATTAATATCTGTTGCATCTGATATCCCGTCCCCTGTGGATCTGCGACCTTACCAGTAAACAGCAAACTCATAAATGTAAGCACTCTTTGTAATCTATATGGTTCAAGTATCGCTGCTAGTATAGCAACGGGGACCAAAAGAAGTAGTACGGAAATGGAGGCTAATGTATGTGTCTTGTCTTCTCCTGCCATGAGGAACATGATGAAGCATGTTATGCAGAGAATCATTGTAGTACCTAGGTCCGGTTCGAATAGAATCAGTATTGCTACGGTTCCAAGAATAGCTAAGAATCCGGCCAGATTTTTGATGAATCCTTCTCTAAGGGCAGACTTGAAGTCTTTGTATTTGTAATCTCTTTTAGCTAACCAACTCGAGAGATACATAATCAATGTTATCTTTGCAAACTCAGCAGGTTGAATCTTTGGTAAATCACCGATAGAAAACCATCGTTTCGATCCGTTTAATGCTTCGCCCAACACCAAGACAGCGACCAGAAGTACGATTGTGACTATTAATGCGGGGAATGCTAGTTTGAGGATCTTACGATAGTCCCAGAAATAGATTAATACTGCTGGAATGATGCCTATTACCAACCAGATCAGCTGTGATTTGAGGAAGTAGAATTGATCATGGAATACGGTGTTAGCCTGAAATACACTGGCATCAAATATCATGATGGCACCAAATATTGCCATCATAATGGCAAAGATTAGAATTATACTGTCTGGTTTGTGGCCTGTGAACACCTTCTTCACTCTTCGTTTTTGGATATCGTTTGGATTGGACATAGTATGATTATTAATATACTATAATTAGAGTATGAATCAAAAGGTTAGATCTGAAGATTTAGGATATCTTTTCGTAGTAGGAGGTCCTGGTGGTAGTGGTAGCTCTACTATTGCGAAGATGTTGGCAGAACAGTTTGCCCTGAGGCGTGTGTACGGTGGTGGTATCTTCCAAAGAATTTTAGCAGAGAAAGGTTATGCTGATAGAGAAAGAGCTTTTTTTGTTCAGAATGAAAAACTTCTTTTAGAGATAGATAAACAAGTAGATGATATTCTTTTCAAAGAGATAGAAACTCCCAATGTATTAATTGAATCCAAGAATTTTGCTGCATTGGCTAAAAAGCAGGAGATTCCTTGTACTGTGAAGATTTGGATAGATGCCAATCTCCATGTAAGGACTCTTCGTGCAATGTCTAAGTATAATATCTTATTCAATTGGAAGAGCATTTTTACGTATTTAAGAATGAGATATGATTTGGTAAAACGATATCGTATAGATTTCAGAAGATATTATGATATTCAGGGTATTAATTATTCTGACCCAACGGAGTACAATGATATTGTAATAGATTCTTCTTATCTTAATGAGAAGGAAACCTTTGATTTAATTTTAAAATATATTAAAGATGGCGGATATATTAAATAGTAATCCCCAACCTGGTACCCCTACTCCTGTTACTCCAGATATAACAATGAATGTACCTCCTGTTAATGCTGATGCATATGTGGTTAAAGAACCTCCTCCACATGGTTTGGATAGCTCATGGAGAAGATGGAAGTGTCTTTTATGTGGTTATGTATATGAGGGATTGTATAGGGGAGAAATGGTATGTCCTAAGTGTGGAAACAAAGATCAGGATAAATTTGATGAAGCTGAGTAATAAATCTGCCGGGAGAGGGAATTGAACCCTCACTCTATTTCTAGAACGGGATTTTAAGTCCCGCGCGTCTGCCAATTCCGCCATCTCGGCACAAACTAAGCTATTCTAATCTAAAAGACCTATATTTTCAATGATTTTAACATGGAGGTGACGATGGGATTCGGACCCATGATAGCGGTTTTGCAGACCGCGGCCTTAACCAACTTGGCTACGTCACCGTGTTATCTGGATAAGACATTCTTAACTTGAACTATTTCTAAAATAGCATCAGTGTTGTTATGTCTTATAGAACTACCGCTAATAATAGCAATTTTATCGTTTAAAGCCAACTCCCCTTGCGAATAAATCAATTCCACAGCCTGTTGAGTGCACTCGTCTCGATCGTGAGGTAATTGCTCTATATAAGAACCACTAACCCCATTAAGTAAAGAATCCTGCCTAATTCTGTCAATGGAATTACTGATTTCCCATATCGGGACATCAGGTCTATGCCTTGAGAGACTTAGGACTGTTTTCCCAGTATTAGATATAACAATGATACCCTTTAGCTTCATGCTTGCAGAGATATCACACAGGTTTCGGCATAACTCATCTACTTCTTCAGGTGCGGAAGTATGCCCATATATTGGACTTTGTTGTAGAACTGTTTCTGCCTCCTTCGCTATTTTTTGCATAGTAGCTACAGCTGCAACAGGATTTTTACCTGTTGATGTTTCAGCAGAAAGCATTAGTGCATCCGCTCCATCCATCACAGCATTGGCAACATCCGAGATCTCTGCTCTTGTGGGTTGTAGATTTTCTTTCATTGACTCTAGCATCTGTGTAGCAACAATGACTGGTTTCCCAGCTAATCTACATTTATATATAAACTGTTTTTGTAATATTGGAACTTTCTCAAATGGTATTTCTACTCCTAGATCTCCTCTGGCTACCATGATGGCGTCAGTCTCTGCAAGAATCTCATCAAAATTGGCAACACCCTGAGCATTCTCTATTTTTGCGATCAATTTTATATTCTTGCCTTTAATCAATTCTCTGACCGTAAGAATATCCTCTTTATTTCTTACAAATGAAAGCGAGATGAAATCAAATTCATGATCTATGGCAAAGAGAATATCTGCACGATCCTTTTCTGTAATCGGAGGAAAGTTGAAGTTTATATCTGGAATGTTTACTGTCTTATTTGGTTTGAGCATTCCTGGTTGTATTACTGTGCAAATGACTTCAGTATCCTTAATCTCTTTGACAAGTAATTGGAGATTGCCATCATCCAAGAGGATTTTTGTTCCAATTGAAACATCTCTGTAAAGTTCGGGATATGTAATATTGAAAGTGTTTGGAATGGAGACCTCTCCTTCTATCTTTATCTCATGATCTAATCCTGTTACCCTAATCTTATGCCCTTGTGTATCAAGCATTACGCCTATTCGCGGAGATATACTTCTTAGCAACTTGGAAACTTTTTCTAATTCCTCAAAATCTGCAAATGAAGCATTAATTCTCGCAACATTCATTCCAGAAGAGTACATCTCTGTTAATATGGACCCATCCCAAGAAGATGGTCCTATCGTAGCTATTATTTTAGTTTTAGAGTTATTTTTCATTAGGCAGGTTCGATATTCCTAGTATACTTAATGTAACTATTCATGTCCATGATGGTGTGATATATTATTTATGATATTAATATATTGACTGCCAAACTATGAAGCAATTTATAAAGTCTTTGTTAGTGTATTTCTTTGTTCTCTTTTTTGTCATAGGATTATTCAACAAAGGAATTGTTTTACCAACTATCTCTACGTATTTTATCGCTACATTGCTAGTTCTTACGCTTACAGTAATAGTAGCAAGCCCGTTGTTAAAATTTCTAACGGTAAAATCAAACTTCCCAACTCATTTCTTAATGACATCAATACTTGTGGTAGGAGTTTTCTTCTTGCTGAAAATTTTCATGACAGGATTATATATCAATTCCTATGTTTTTGAAGGTGTTAACTGGGGGACATTGGAAATCGCGAGTTTTACTGTTACACCAACGATTACGATTATAGCAGTATCCCTTCTTTCTTCTTTAATATGTTCTATCTTCAAAGAATTAGATAGTGTATAATAACGTTTATGGATAATACATTAAAAATATTCTTAATTGCCCAAATAGCTGTGTGTGGTGTTCTTGTAATCTCTGTATTACTTCAAAATCGCGCAGAAGGTTTAGGCAAGATGTTTGGAGGAGGTGGAGAGGTATTCAGAACTAAGAGAGGTTTAGAGAAGGTTCTATATTACCTAACGATGGGCCTAATCGTAGCTCTAGTTGCACTTTCTCTCTTAATTCTTAAATATTCCGCATAACTTAGTAGATGATGAAATCTAATACTAAAGCACAAAAAACGGCCTTATCCATGAAGGATGCTTTGAATGAGTTCAAGAGTCTTAAGGTTGTAGAATCTCATAATGAACATAAGGATTGGAGAAATGGTTGGATTCATAATATCCTGTTTCGGCATTCTTTACATACCCACTTGCAACAATTAGCTCCCCACCTTTTATAGAGTCATATGCATAATATGTTCTATCTTCAAAGAATTAGATAGTGTATAATAACGTTTATGGATAATACATTAAAAATATTCTTAATTGCCCAAATAG
>JAEHHF010000016.1 GCA_019248085.1 Candidatus Dojkabacteria bacterium S2_J21
AGCCAGAGAAAATGGTGTTGAAGATAAATTTAGAGAAGTTGTTGGTACTCAATGGGATGCTGATAGCTTTAAAGAATTTTCTGCTAAGCCAAAAGTTAGAGAAGATTTGCTAGTACATATGACTACAAAGTTAGATGATGCTGAAAATTCTCCAACAATATATGATGCTGTTCAAGATAAAATAAAAGAGTTAAGACTTTTAGATACATCTGGTAGATTCTCATCAAAAACTTCTATTAATCAGTATAGAGAAGCTATAGCTGTGCTATCAGAAGAGAGAAAAGCTGCATATGAACAAAATCAAAAAACAGTACAAGCTGAGTCTAAAACTGTTGCTCCTAAAGCTGTTGATAAATCAAAAGTTGAAGCTGAAAAAGCTAAAATACTTGAAAAAAGACAAAAAGAAGAGTATACTGCGAAAGTTAAAGCTGAACAGGACAAAGTTGCCGAGAAAAGAAAAAAGGCTTCATCGGTTAGTACATCTAAACCTAAAGTTACAACAAAAGAGCCTAAGTTCGATCCTCTTAAATTAACAGGAAAAGACTTCTTTGAAGTGTTCGACATGATAGGAAAATCGTAAGATTTTCCTTGAAAGCAATTAGGTTTACTAAATAAACAAGGAAAATAACATGGCTGGTCCAATTAAAAAATTTAACCAAGGTGGAAACACTTCTAGTTCAATCTCTAGACAATTTACACCTGAATTCGTTTCAAAAGCTGTAGTAGAGTATGCTGCAAGAAAAATGTTTTTCTCAAAAATGGCTTCAAGAGAAGATATGCCTGAGAACAGTGGTGATACAATCACTAAAGAAATCGTTATCCCAATGTTACATAAAGATAACATGGTAGATGGAAACCTTGATGCTTCAACTGCAAAATTATTAACATATGTTTGGTACGTATTCCCATCAGTTGGTGGTGTATTAGATTCTAAATATGATGCAAATGATTACTTAGGTGCAAATGCTGGTAATTTAGATGCTGCTATCGCTGATGCTAAAGCTGCTGCTACTGCTAGAGTTGGTGTATTAGGTGGATCTGCATTCTTAAAATCAGGAGCTGGTAACATTTTAGGTGGAGATGCTTCATATGCTACTGCTAAAGGTCCATTGGTTCCATTACCAGAAGAGGGTGGAGTTGTTAACTTACTAAATAGCTCATCTAAATTAGTATCTGCAAAAATGACTCAACATGGTATCGGTGCTAAATATACAGTTAGATCTGTAACATTAGACTCAAGAATGAAACAAGTTGCTAGAGAAATCAAAGAACTTGCAAGAGCTACTGGTGAATTAAAAGAAATGCAAATTCAAAACTCATTATTGTCTGCTTCTGAAGCAAATAGAATGATTGCTTCTGATGTTGCTGTTACTCCAGTTCAGATGACTGCTGTAGATGTTCTTGATTATGATGCATTAAGTGCATTCGAACAAGCTTTAATTGATAATGAAGTTCCAACTGATACTGAAATCGTTTCTGGTACAGATAAAGTTGATACTAAAGTTATTGAGAATGCTTATGTTGCGTTTGTACATTCTAGAATGTTACCAACATTAAGAAAAGTAAAAGGTCCAGACGGTGTTACAATTGCATGGGTTCCTAAATCACAATATGCTGCTGGTGAGACTATCATGGATGGTGAAGCTGGTTCTATTGGTTCATTTAGATTCGTAGTTGTTCCTGATTTACAAGTGTACAAAGGTGCTGGTTCTCTAGTATCTGCTGATACAACTGGAACTGCTGGTGAAAGAGCTAACACTTATGCTACTGGTGGATATTACGATGTATTCCCTATCTTAGTTGTAGGTACAGATTCATTCATTACTACAGGTATGAGAAGTCAAGATGTTACAGCTAACCACATTTTACCAAAAGCTGATGTGCATAACGATATGTATGGTCAAGTTGGTGGTGTTGCTTCTAAATGGGAATATGGTTTCTTAGCATATAGACCTGAGAGAATTAGACAATTAGCGGTTGTATGTAGAAGATCTTAATCTTCTACATCTAGATAGATAAAATAAGCGCCAGATATAGAGAACTTCTCATCACTGGCGCTTTTGAAGACAAACAAAATAAAATAGGATTATAAATGTCGATAAAACCATATGAAAAGATGACTAAAGCGGAATTACTTAAGGCAATTAGCTTTTTCAAATTAGAAGGTAAAGTTGCAGAATTAGGAAAAGATGAGAATTCTTTAATTAATGCTGATTATGTTAAAGTTTTAAATGCTTTTAGAGATTCACAGGCTGCTGTAAATAGTGCAGATAATATTGAAGATAGTGCAGATATTGCAAATAATGAAATAGATAATGGAGAAAATGATATGTCTGGTAAAGTAGAAAATAAAGAAATTGAAGATAATGGTGAAAAGACTGAAACTAAAGTAATTAAAACTGAAGTTAACAAAGCGCCAGTAGTTAGGGTTAAGGCTTTTAAAGATATGACTAGAGATGAGCAGATTGAATTTGCTTCTGAGTATAATGAAACTAAAACTATGGTTATTGTTACTGATCATGATACAACTCAAAACTTTGATGCTGATATCCAAGAGAGAGGTGTTAAGATTAACTGGGGAAACAAAAGATGTGGTGGTGATGATTGCGTGTTTATGCATGGTGAACCTCAGTATGTTAGAAATGGTGCGCTAGCAGCTATGAGAACAATGCTAATTCCTACAAATAGTAAAAATTCTACAAGTAGAACAAAAGCTAGATTTAGTATCACAGAAGTTGAAGGTTGGACTCAAGAAAAAATTGATGAGTTAAAAGCTCAACAAAAATTAAAAGGAAACTAAGATGGCTTGCATGGGAAAAGGTAAAGGTCCTAAACCTAATAAGTAGATATTAAGAGTTGGGCTTAGCCTAGCTCTTTTTTTGTTTATAAAGATAATTATTTGGTTAAACAAGATATAATGTTTTTATAAACAAAAAAAATGAAAATAAATAAAGAGGTTAAAGATATGGATGAAAATATTTTCTCGATAAATAAAGGCATAGATAATGAATTTATATTTAGTATAAAGAAAAATTATGAAATTCTTCCATTAACATTAGATGATAGTGATACATTTGAGATTAGAATAATCAGATTATCAACAAGAGATGTTGTTTCGATTATAAATCAAGTAGAAAATGATGATGGAGTTATTGAGTTTTTTGATAAGCCAAATGGTCAAATACTTGTTAAGCTTAAAGCATTAATGACATCTGAGCTTGAAAGTGAATTTGGAGATAGAGCTGATAGATATTATAGTAAACCTATGTATGAAATATTGGTAATTGGAAATTCACTACTTGATGGCGCTATTCAGTTTAGAATACCCGAAGTATATGTGAGCTAAGCATGAGTACTATTGTTGAAAACACAAATCCAATATCTGTTGAAATTGAACCTAAACATTCAGTTACATCTCAAACTGGGGCTATTGTTGAAATCATAGAACCAGATTATAGTGTTGCTGTTCAAAGAAAAGAATATAAAGTTGTTGGAGACAATATATATATACCTAGATTATATGATGATGCTCCTCAATGGATGAAAGACTTAATAGGAACTGTTGTAGATATCAAAACTGCTGTTGCTGTTGGAAATCTTGATGATGCATTGGAAGCACTTAGAACTCTATCTGATGAACTAGATGTAGCTAAAAATACATATACTTTAAGTATTGTAAGCAGTAATGATATAGATACAAGAATAAACACAGCAATAGAAACATTAAATAGTGCACTGCTTGACGCAGATGCTACAATATTAAATATTGCACAAACTGCTACTACTCCAGAAGAAGCTTCAGCTATAGCTATAAATACATTGAGTGCATCATTAAGTGAAGATGGTGAAATTGGAAGCTTTATATCAAATATGAATGCAGCTTTTGCTGATCTAGATAGTGCAACAACTGAAAGCATAAATCTAATGGAAAGCGCTATAGAGGCTGAGTTTAGTGCTAACGCTACAGCTGTTCAAACAATAAGAACATATGTTGGAATAGATGATGCTGGAGCAAGTACTGGAACAGGTTTAAGCGCATATCTAGAGGGAAGTGATGGAACTATAGGTGGAGCAGATTCTCAGCTTATTAATGACATAAGAGTTACAGCTGAAGGCGTTGAAAGTAAATTTGAATATAACAGTATTATAAATATTAATGGTGTTTACAAAAAAAGTGGGTTTGGATTAACTACTAATTACACAAGTGGAACTGGTACTGAGGTTAATCCTTATGTAAGTGAATTTTGGATAGATGCTAGTAGACTTAAGTTTACAAATAGTAATATGACTGGTCAAGTAGCACCGTTTACTATAGATGCTAGTGGAGAAATACCTGAAGTTACTTTTAATGGAAAGGTAGCATTTACCAATGTAACTGGATATACAGCGCCAGATGTTGCTGGAGACATTGATGCAAATAATGATTTGTTTGCACAAAGATTAGGATATACTAATTACGCTGCAATGGTTGCAGCTGCTAGTAGTGGGCAGACAATAATTAATGGTGGATATGTTAATACTACTTTGATCAATGCAAACTCAATCACTGCTAACCAGATTAATACAGTAGGATTGATAGCAGAAAATATAAGCGCAGATGAAATAGTAGGTAAAACTATAACTGGGGGGGTTATAAATGGAGCTAGAATCAATGGTGCCGTAATAAAAGCTTCTTATCTTGACTTAAATGGTGATTTAGAGGTATTGACTAATTATATAATAACTGTTGCAATGTACAATGAAAATCCTAGTTTATATACAGATGCTATTTATATAAGCGCTGATAATCAATACAGAATACCATCTTTAAGTACAGTTAGAGAGTCAACAATAAGTGCAGATATAAGTGCTAATGGTAGTCTATTTAAGTCTAAAATAAGAAGTTATAATTGTGCTAATGCAGGACATAATTTAAAATGTGTCAAAAATACTTCGGAGTTTACAGTATCAACAGATACTTTGTTTGCAACAATAACTAGTGCAACAGGGTATGTTGATGGTAGAACAAGAAAATCTTCTACTCTTACTATAAAGTTTGCAGGAACAAATATTGGAACAATTCATTTTAATCAATACTCAAATTCTGGCGGAGCAGATAATACATCATCTGGAACAGAAAGAATTGATGTTTATGTAAATAATTCTATTGCCTATACATATTCAGATAATTGGACAAGTGGATATATATCTGATGATCCATTAGTTTATCCAAATGCTTATATTAGAGTAACTATTAGTGGTATTAATTTTAGAATTAAAATAACACAGTTTAACAGCATATCTGTATATCTTGAAAACGGTACATATTCTTTTCCAGTTTCGTTTACAAGTACAACTTCATCTCTTTTTGAAGTGAGTACAATAGCATATCCTCATAATGAAACTTGGAAGATTAGTTCTGTGTCTGGTTATTATAATTCCTCGATTTCAATAAACAACATGATTTAAGGATAAAAATGAAAGTAGCAGTAAAAAGAGAGCTAAATAAAATAATAGATTTGTTTCCAGATGGAGAGAGTGAAAATAGCATTTACCTTACATCAAATGGATATATAGTATTGGATATAGAAGATCCAATACTTACAAGCACAACTAACGAATATGGTACTATTGATGTTGTATTTAGAGAACTTAATCAAGAAGATTACAAAGAATATGATAGAATTAATTACAAATCAATAAGAGATGAGTTAGTAAAAAACATAGTTGTTGTTCATAATGGAATTGAGTATCAAGGAGATGAGGATTCTCAGAGTAGAATGAGTAGAGCTATAAATGGTTTACAAGAAAATGGTACAATAGAATGGAAAGCAAAAGATAATAGTAAGCAAATATTATCAATATTAGATTTAAAAGAAATATTATATTTAGCTGGACAAGAACAAACAAGAATATTGTTTAATGAATAATATTATAAAATCTAATTTATGATATTATTCATCAAAAAATTATATTAATTAATAAAATATATCATAAATTAGATTTTATAATATTATTCATTAAACAATATTATAAAATCTAATTTATGATAAAATAAAATAAAAAAAAGGAAAAATTATGGCAATAATACAAATTGAAACAAATCTTGATGTGATAAAGAAACAGAGAGCTTTAGTAAAAGAAGCATTAGGAAAAGAAGGAATATACATAAGAGCTAAAGAGACTCTTATAGATTTATTAGATAGAGGTTCATTAACTGATGAAGCAAGATCTGCTGTTATAGCAGAAACAATAAGTAAAATGGTTGGAGATATAACTGCTTCAAGTATGAGTATTGGATTACAGTGGGCTACCCAAGAGAAAGAGCTAATTCTTAAAAAAGAAGAACTTGAATTACAACTTGATATCTTAGCTGCTCAAAAAGATAAACTAGATGAAGATATCAAAACAAGTTTAGCTACTACACAGCTACAACAAGCTAAGTTATTAAGAGAATATGGTGCTCCAACAAAAGATTCTAGCGGAAATGTCATAGCATTAATGGATGAAGGTGCAGTATGGGAAAGTATGAAACTTGTTAAAAAACAAGTGGAACAAGGAAGTGCAGCTATTAGCAAGATAGAAGATGATAAGTTAACATCTGCTAAACAAAGATTAAATATAGAAGCACAAACATCATTGTATGCAAGACAAGAAAGAGGATTTGATGATAATAAATACCAAAAACTATTCGATTCTCAAATAAATGCATGGGGATTAATGTTTAGTTCTGGGATGTTAACTACTAAGCCAGCTATTATTACTGGAGATAAAGTTTCTGAGCTTTATAGTACACTAACATCTGGAATGTAGAATGAAATTATATAAAATAGCGCCAGATGATATTGCTATATGCGTAAACTATGTGGTAGATGAATATGAGTCAATAACTGGCTCTTCATCTGGCGCTAGAGGATTAGCAATAAGATTCGAAAGGGATCTCAAGAAAAAAGATGGAATAAAAGTTGTAGATGAAAATAGAATAATAGGATTCTGTTTCCATGAAGACTTTGATGATAAATTATTGCTTACATCTTTCTATGTTGAAAAATCAAAAAGAGCTAGTCAATGTATATACGAAATGTTCAAATATTGCATTGAACAAGCTGGAGATAGAGAGATGATATATATAGCATTACATAAAGATATGGTTCTCCCTGGTTCAGTGTGCAGAAATGGTGTAATAGTTAAATATAAAGTTAGAGAATGGATTGATAAAGTTAAAAAAAGATACGAGAAATAATAGATAAAAAAATAATAGATAGAAAAATAATATGTAAAAAAAATAATATATAAAAGATTGGAGAAAGAAATGGGTGGAGGTACTGAGACTATAGTGGATGTTAGTGTAACAAGACTTATAAATGAGCCTCACAAGGTTTACAAGGCTGTAATGAGAGATGTGTTCACTAATGCTCCTAAGGGAACTAGAGCAATGATGAGTGCATTAGGAAGTCAGTTTGTAGATAATCAAAAATTATTCCACTCAAAATATCTTGAAACTCTTGGATATGAGCCTACTGTAAATACTCAGTATAAAAATATAGATACTGCTCTTGTAGAAGACTATATAGAAACAGAATTAGGAGTAGAGGTTATATCAATAAATAGCGCAAGATATGATGCTCCATCATCTGAAGAGTTTATGTTGCATCATTTACAGAATACATATGTTGATTTCAATCTGGCGCTTAAAGAGTTTACATATACAGATGGAAAAAGATATAGGTTTTTTACGAATACTGTAGTTTCTCAAGCATTAATAGAGTCCACATGTTACAGAATAAGCGCTGAAACTGTAGCTGAAGATGCTGCATCAAAAGGTGTTACAGTATCAATAAATTATGATGTTGTCGAAAAAATAGATGGAATAAATTATTGGAAATATAGAGACAACACTGGAACAGATAGATATGTAAAAGTTGAATATCTATATCTTCAAACTCAAGGTCTTGATTATACAGCTATACAATATATAATATCTACATGGAATAATAAATTATATAGTAGGTATGGTACTGAAACCCAAAATGGAGAAATGGGAATAGAAACATATACTACCTGGACTCTTAGCGCCAGAAGTAGAGTGTATCTTGATGCAAGTGGAAAAATAAAAGTTGAAGTGGTAAAGCAAAATTTAACAACTCCAAGAGGATACAAGTCTCAATACTATGTAGAAGCGATAAATGGAGCTATGTCTGATATAAAAAACGATATAGAAATAGCTATAAACAATTATTTTGGAACAGGTCTGGAGAAGCTTATAGCTACATATACAACTAGTACTGGCGCTTTTAAAATAATAATTGCAACAGTTAATGAAGATAATATTAGCGGATATGCAGATATTGAAGCGTATCCAATTATACCTCTTAAAGATAACTATAATTTTACAAAAGATACTAGACAGAGGAAAGCTATATTAAATAAAATAGGAATGACTGGAAGTGATTTTGAGTCTAGTCTTAAAAATAAAAAATTAAGACATGCATCTATAATGTTCACTGTTTCAATGAGTGCAACAGATAAGACATCAATAAAATATTTGTATAATCTTTTAGATAATCTAGGAACTATAACTATTCCAGGATGGAAAGGTGGCACAAGAACTGTTCATGCCGCCAGAATAAGATTTCAAGGCATGGATCTGACTACGCAGATAAACATGAGTACTGAAATAAAATCAGGATCAATAGGACCAATTGGAACATACGCTCATCAAATAGTTACAGAAGAAAATCAAGTATTAGATCCAGAAGCATACGGTGAGGTTTATGTAACTGAAAAAACAAAAGTAAAGGTATTAAGAAAACAAATAAATGAATTGTATTATAGCGAGATACGACTAGCTAGCGCTAGAAGTATTTGGAGAATAAACGGGAAAGAAAAAAGTGGAAAACTGCTTGACGATAGCGAAGATAACTGCGTTGTTCCCTTGCTTCAGACAGCAATGGATGGATTTGTTCTGGAAGAATCACTGTATATGATGGGAAAATCATTATGCTTGGTTGTATTGTCTGTTACAAAAGTAAAAACAAAATGGTATCAAACTGGATTTTTTAAATTTATATTGCTTATTGTGATAGTAGTTGTTGCCTATTATGCTGGACCAGAGGCTGGAGCAGCATTATTTAATGCAACATTAGCTGCAGGTGGAACTGTTGCTGCTGCATCAACACTTGCATTGGTAGCAACAGCTGTAGTATATGCTGGTGCTGCAGTTAGTGTTCTTGGAATGATGGGAGTAGATACAGGAGCTGCTGGAACAATTTTAGGAATAGCTGGTTTGGCACTAGGTGGATATACTATGTACTTAAATGGATTAGCTGCTGGTGTTGGTCAAATATCAACGTTACAATTGGCAAATGGTTTGGTTGGAGCAGCGAGTATGGCTTCAGACATAAATGCTAAAGGTACTATGGCTAAGATTCAAGAAAGCTATGATCAACTTAATCAAAAAATGAAAGAACTTGAAGAAGAAGGAAAAGAATTATATGCAGATATACAAAAAGGTATGTGGGTTGGTATAGCTGATAGGGAGCCCGAGCTATTATATTATATGTCAAGTACAGATTATATGTGCAATTATAATTCATTATATGATTATGATAGCTTGATTGATGCTGCTATAGGTTCATAAAGATATAAGCAATATTATAGTAGAGTTTAGTAAAATAAAATAAAGTTAATATTTTAAGGAGAATTACATGAAGTTTGATTATAGTAGAAAGCCTGTAGATACAAGTGAATATATTGATTCGAGTATCTATTCAAAGCCATCAGCAAGCAAAAGTGATGGATTAGGAGATATATTCGGAAATCTATTTGATTCAAGACCTAGCTGGCTAACAAAAGCTGGAACATATACTGGAACAGATGGTTCAGTTACAAATCTAACAGCGCCAGAATTTAATGCAATTAAATCAAGTGGTGTCACAGAAGGTCTCGAAGAAGGTGGTTTATCATCATTAGTTTCTGATCCGAATAGTGCATTATCTGGAATTGGTGGAATAAAAGGATTAGGAACAATAGCTGGAATAGGTGCAGATGTATATGGGATAATGAATCAAAAAAAAGGTCTTAAACAAGCAGAGAAAGCTTGGGAAGCAGAGAACGCAAGAGCAAATGAGATTATGGCTATGAAGAGAGAACAGTATGATACATTTAAAAAAGATAAAGCTGCATTGAATGCTGGATATTCTGGCGCTAGCAAGGTTGGATAATATGGCAGACTTAAGACCAAACTTTGGAAATATAAATCCAAATACAGCTGGCGCTTTAAATGCTTTAACAAATGCAAATGAATTATTTCAAAAGTCTCTTAATGCTCCAATTGATAGATTAGAAAGATATGCGAAAGAAGATGAGCTCAAGGATAGATTAGATAGAGAAGATGCATTAAGAGCTGAAGCATTAGCGTATTCTAGAGGAAGAGATGAGCTAACAGACAAAAGATATGATGAGAATATTGCAAAAACAGAAGCTGAAAAGAATTTCTTGAGACAAAAAGAATCAAATACTGCTGATGCATTAAATTTATTAGAAAATAGAGATGCATTTATTGCAAATAAAATTTCTGGTGAAGTAAATGCTGCTAGAGCTGGAATAGCTAATCTTGAAGGTCAAGATAAAATAGATGCTCAAAATCAGCTTGATGAATATTTAAAAACTGGAACAGGATTAAGTGGTCAACAATGGGCTTCAAATGCTTCCAATGCAACAAATGTAGATGCAAATGCATTATATAACGCAAGATTAAATAAAGAAAAACTAGCTAATGATAGGCTAGACAGAGCTGAAGACATAAGATGGAGAGAAAAAGAATATAATTTAAATCTTATGAAAGCAAGAATGTCTGGAGAGCCTAAATATAAAGGTCAAGTATACACAGATCCAAAAACTGGTTCATTTGTAACAACTAGAAGTCCAGAAGAAGAAAGAGTTTTGGCTCAAAGTGGTTGGTCGTTTGGAAAAAATCCAAATGCTGGAAAAAATGATTCAACTACCGGCGCTAAGAAAGATGCCGATAAAGATTATACATCTGGATACAAAAAGCTAGAAGAAAAAGTATTAGATTATGGATCGTTTGATGATTCAACAGCTTTAGAAAATTTAGAAATGTTAAAGATGTTAAAAATAAATCCAAATGATGTTGATAGCATGATTACTAAAATAGAAGCAAATACTGCATTTGACAAAACATTAAATTATTCAGACATGAATAAGTATGGTCCTCAAATAAAATCATCAGATGGTAAGTTATTGCCTCTTGGAGATGGAATAGAGTTGATAAAAAAAGAGGGATATATTACTGTTTTTGAAAACGGAAAACCTGTACTATATAAACCTACTGAAACTAAAGCAATTGAAGAAAAACTCAAAGAAGTAGAAAAAACTTCCAAAGCGCCAG
>JAEHHF010000017.1 GCA_019248085.1 Candidatus Dojkabacteria bacterium S2_J21
ACAAGAAGAGATGGGAGTTAGGACCGGCTACTATGGTCAATGGGCCAAGTGGAGAGAGGCATCTTTGAATGATATTCAAGAAAGATTAGTAAACGGAGAAAAGTTTGCAGTTAGATTGCATTCAACTGGAAACATTGAGAAATCCTTCAAAATCCAAGATTTAATAAAAGGAAATGTTACTCTTCGAGAAAACGATATGGATACGGTATTGCTCAAGTCTGATGGATATCCTACATATCATTTTGCACACCCAATAGATGATCATCTCATGCAAATTACGCATGTGACCAGAGGAGACGAATGGTTTGCATCATTGCCATTGCATGTAGAACTTTTCACAAAACTTGGTTTTGAATTACCACAATTTTGCCATTTCTCCCCATTGATGAAACTAGATAACGAGGGGAAGAGTAAAAGGAAGTTAAGCAAGAGAAAAGACCCAGAAGCGGATGTACAGTATTACATTGATCATGGTTATCCTAAGGAAGGTTTAAGGGAATATCTTTTGAATGTTGCTAATTCCAACTTCTATGATTGGAAGATACAGAATCCAGGGAAACCATCCACAGAATTCGTATTGAAACTTGAGAAGTTTAACAAATCGGGAGCACTTTTCGATATCATTAAATTAGACGATATGTGCAAAGACTATATTTCTACTCTAACAGCAATTCAAATATATGAGATGGCTATGGAATGGGCGGAGAAATACAATAAAAGCATCGCGAGTTTACTGAAAGACAACAAAGAATATTGTATTAATATTTTCAATATTGAAAGAGAGGGAACCAAGATCAGGAAAGACCTGTTTAAATTCGAAGATATACAGACACAGTTGGATATATTTTTTGATGAGCTTTTAGAAAAAGAATCAATGGAGGATATTTCAGAGAAGGTCTCGAGAGAAGCACAAGCTCAAATTCTTAAAGAATATATGCAGGTATATGATATTGACGATGATCAAACACAATGGTTTGAGAGAGTTAAAACATTGGCAAGTAAATTAGGCTATGAAAAGGTAGGGGATGTTGCTATGGTTATTAGAGTGGCCTTAACTCATCGAACAAAGAGCCCAGATCTATATCAGGTTATGAAAGTATTAGGTAAGGAAAAAGTAATACAGAGATTGGAGAAATACATAGGGTAAGTGATATAATTGTCCTGTCATTGCCGGATCGTCTAATGGTAGGACGATTGCCTCTGGAGCAGTTAATCATAGTTCGAATCTATGTCCGGCAATATGATATACTGAGCGAATATATATTACTTGCTGTCCAGAATATATGAATCTCAAACAATTTGATAACCTAGGTCTTGGTATTCAAGGAAAAGTAATAAGGCACGATGGAAGAAGAATCCAATCATATTCAATAGGTAGCGGTGAAAATGTCATCCTCTGCTTACCCCCGTTTCCTCACTCCGGAATAATTTACTCCCTATTTATGCTTAAGAATGTTAATCCCAATACTAGGCTATTAACCTTTGATATCCCTGGTTGGATAGGACACTCAGAATCAAACCATGGAATGGAGAAGGACCCTATTGAGGAGATGACAGAAATAGCGGAACAGGTGCTTAACGAATATGGTATTAAGGATTTCAATCTCTTGGGCTATTCATTTGGTGGTGCTGTTGCTATACATTTGGCAAACAAAGACAGGAATAGAATTAAAAGGATGGCTCTTGTTTCAACAATTGTAAATAGCGATTTAAACAAGGGTTCAAAAGATTCCCAAAGATTGAGCTTAATAGAGAAGACAAGATTACACTTCTTCATGAAGTACTATCTTAAATACAGATTCAATTTGTATTATAAACCTCTCGTGAATGCTGGTATTCCTAAGGAATTCCTAAAAATGTATGATGATATGATAAATACGGTATCTACGAGATATGTATTAGAGAGTCTAAAGGAGCTTTTTCTTGGAGATCGGAGAGAAGAGTTAAGAAATATCTCAGATATTCCTATGTTGATTGTAAATTCAAAGAATGAGGCTGGATATTTTAGAAAGCAAGCAGGTTGTATTAGGCATATTCTGGGAGAAGAAAAATCGATATATATGGAAGGCAATCATGAAGACTTCTTACTATATCCGAATGGAGAGACAGTCAAACAGGTTATTAGATTCTTGAGAGTATAAGTTATTAGAATAAACGAATGAGCTTGAAAATTATATTTTGTATGGTGAACCGAGGACGATTCTGTGATACCACGGTAGCTGTTGTAACCGAAATGATCAAAGAAAGTGAGAACATAATTTGCATATTCGGAGAATCAGATAGTGGTGATAAGGATATCTCTCTTGATGGTAGAAAGGTCTTAAAAGATATAATAAAGGCTTCTGGTAGAACTGATTGCTCACCAATTATTGCAAGAAATCAGAATGTTGGTATGAATGCGTTGGCTTTTGGGGATATGAAATCAGAATTTGCCGCATGGAAGTGTATTAATAGAAAAAATCTTAGACATCCACAGAGTATATCTGAAAGATATATGCATCATAGAATGCATGCCAAGATAGAATTAGGCAAAGGATTAGCTGAATATCTAGGAATTGGGCATATCAACATATTAGCCCAACATCAATCCGCATTTGTTAGGCCTCTAAGTAGGTTTAGACAGGCGAAAGAGATTCTCAAATTAGCACATAATAGTGACAGGATAGACACTATGACCTTGGTAGCAAGAGATCAGAATTCTTTCCTTCCGGGAGAGGGTTTTCTAGAGCATCAATTAAGAAAGAGGTATGGAATGTATGATTTAACCCATGGTCTTAAATCGACATACAATGTTATGAACTTAGAGAATGACTATGGAGATTTTGCACATAGGTTTGTTAGGACGATATATAGCAATCGATTTGGCAGAATTGCTGCTAAATTAATAACTAATACAGATAAGATTGAATCACTGCTGGTAGAGAAAGAGGTATTGGATAAATACGAGACCGAAGCTATAGATATTGTGCTTCCTTCGATGGACCATGATTTGGTAGGTGTTGAAATTAAAAGGAAGTAATTTTTTGTAGTGGCTATATTACTAATGGATCTCTTCTATACTGGTTATGTCTCCTCTCCGGTCGCATTGCCCAATAAAATCTCTTTGCTGATCCTCCTCTTTGAAACTGAAGGTTAAGTCGTATTCTTCGAGCTTTTGATTATATGTTTTACTAAAATCTGTATCAGAGAGAGGAGATACTGTTGAGCTAGGGATATATCCTCTGATATTTTTAGCGAATATTAATAACCTTTTTGGTTCTGCTTCCTCGGGATCCAAGATACACACATTTATCAATGCAAGATTCAATATTTTAGGCTCACCTAGGGCGTATCCAATGTGGCCCTCCTCCCGTAGATAATTTCTTACAGACTTACTAAAGTCTGCTTTTGTTTGTTCGGTTTGATCTCCTCTGTCAAAATCTGTCCAAGGACTTGGTGTTGGATCTTTCGAATCTGCCATTATTGTAAAGATTACAATTTATTTATAGGACCTGCCTCGAAGTTGTATATAGTTAATTATACCTCAATGCGAAGATTATTGGAAAGGATTGGGACTGGATATCTTTTCTCTACTAACTCTTCACCCATACATACATAACTGATATAATAATCCAACACGATGATCCAGCTATCTCTGGCTAGTGTAGGAAAGAAAATCCTTAGGGATGAGTAGAATCCATTTAATGAGTAAAAATTAGGGTGGTACCGCGTACTAGAAACAAATAGTTCGCCCCTTTGTAAAGATTAGTATATATTTAAATATACCAGTTTCTACAAAGGGGCTTTTTGTTAAATTATGATAAACAAAGAATGGAAGATATAAAGATAAAGAAAGATGAAATGATGCCTAATTTCCCAAAAACAGAAGGGGACATATTGGCATTTTGGAAAGAGAACAATATCTTTCAAAAATCCATAGATCAAAGAGACAAAGCCAATCCATTTACCTTCTACGATGGACCAATAACCTCAAACAACAAACCACACTACGGACATGCACTAACAATGGTCATAAAAGACGTTGTACCAAGATACAAAACCATGAAAGGATATCATGTAGATAGAAGTCTAGGATGGGACTGTCAGGGAATACCAGTTGAATATGAAGTAGAGAAAACATTAGGTTTTGAACAAAAGGAAGATATTGAGAAATTTGGCATAGAGAAATTCAATCAAATGTGTCGAGAATCCGTACAGAAATATCAAGGAGAAATATTTTCCTTAACTGAAAGAATGGGGCGATGGGTAAACAAAGATGAAGAATATGCCACAATGGACCCTGCATACATTGAAAGCGTTTGGTGGTCATTAAGTGAGCTTTACAAGAAAGGATTACTTTACCAAGGTTACAAAGTAGTACCTTACTCCACAAGAGCAGGAACAACGCTGTCTAACTCAGAAGTAGCACTTGGTGGGTACAAAACCATAGTGGATCCTGCGGTAACAGTTAGCCTCAAATTAAAAGACAGTGATACCTATCTCGTCATATGGACTACAACACCATGGACATTACCTGGAAACTTACTTGTAGAAGTAGGGAAAGAATTTGAGTATGTAGAAATTGAAAAACAAGGGAAGAAATACATAGTTGGAAAGGCATTGGTGGAAGAAATATTCGGAGAAGATCACACAGTCCTTAGAAAATTTAAGGGTGAAGAATTAGTAGGAAAAGAATATGAACCATTGTATCCATACTATACACAAAAGAGTAATGAGGGATGTTTTAGAGTTGTACATGCAGACCATGTGACCTTGGAAGATGGAACAGGTTTGGTACATCAGGCACCATATGGAGAAGAAGATTTTGCATTGATGACAAAGATGGGAATTGAAATGTTTGATTACCTAGATGATCAAGGAAATATGAAAGAGGAGATAGCCCAATTTGCGGGCATGTTCTACAAGAAGGCAAACAAATATATCATGGAAGATCTTGAAAACAGAGGATTACTGTTTGCTCACGAAGATTACGAACACCAGATGCCAATGTGTTGGAGAACAGAGACACCATTAATATACAAGCCAATCAAAAGCTGGTATGTAAAAGTATCGGCTATTAGGGAGAAGATGGTTTCAGAGAATAACGAGATAAATTGGATACCAGAACATATTAAGGATGGAAGATTCGGAAATTGGTTGGCAGATGCACGAGATTGGGCTTTAAGTAGAAATAGATATTGGGGGACACCACTTCCAGCATGGATATGTGACAAGTGTGGAGAAACAGAAGTATTAGGATCATTTGTAGAAGTAGAAGAGAGATCTGGAGTAGAATTAACAGACCCACACAAACCATTTGTAGATGAAGTCAAATATCCTTGCTCAAAATGTGATGGAGAGATGCGTAGAGTAAACGATGTCATAGATGTTTGGTATGATTCTGGATCAATGCCATTTGCTAGATTCCACTATCCATTTGAAAACAAAGAGAGATTTGAACAGAAATATCCAGCAGAATTCATTGCTGAAGGAGTTGATCAAACCAGGGGATGGTTCTATACCCTCCACGTCTTAGGTACTGTGCTTTTTAATCAAAAGGCATTTAAAAATGTCATTGTGAATGGTTTAGCCTTGGCACCCGATGGTTCAAAGATGTCTAAAAGTAAACGAAACTATACTGAAGTTAATACAGTACTAGATCAGTTAGGAGCAGATTCCATGAGACTCTACTTCTTAAGCTCACCAATAGTGCATGGTGAAGAGGTCATATTCAATGAAAAATATCTGAAAGAAGTCATGACATCTGTAATGCTTCCATACTGGAATTCAATTAAATATCTGTTGAGTTACCAAAGTGAATCGAAACTTAAGAATATTGATGAGCTTGATTTGAGTAATATCATGGACAGATGGATTGTAGCTAAGCTTCACAAGACTATTGGAGAAGTAAATACAAATATGGATGCATACAATCTACAACCTGCAACAAAGAGCATCTTTGATTTAATAGATGACCTTTCTAAATGGTATATCCGAAGATCAAGAGAGAGATTTGTTAATGGGGATGTGCATGCATTAGATACTCTGAGATATACATTGATGGAGATAACGAAACTCATAGCTCCATTCGCACCATTCATTGCTGAATCTGCATATCAAACACTAACATCGGCAAATGGAAGAGAATCTGTACATCTTGAAGATTACTCTGTCGCAGATACGAGCAAATTAGATGAAAAACTATTAGTAGATATGGAGGGTGTACGAAAGATCTGCTCCCTTGGATTAAATATCCGTGATGAGAATAGGTTGAAAGTCAGACAACCGTTAGCACAAGCATTTGTGCCTCTTAACGATCCAATTTTACAAGAGATTGTGAAGGGAGAATTAAATGTAAAAGAGGTTGTATTTGCAGAGAGCGCTAAAACAGAGGAAGGATTCAAATCTCAGAATGATGGTACTATCTTTGTAACCTTAGATACAAACATTTCGGATGAACTAAGGATAGAGGGGTTGCTAAATGAATTAACGAGAGCATTACAAGTAGCTAGAAAAGAAAGTGGATGTCAGGTAGGGCAGGAGATAGCGATTAAATATCAAACTGCAGACCAAGGTATTGAAGAATTAATCCTTTCGCACATGGTTGAACTTGAAAAGATAGTTTTAGCAAAATCATTTGAGAAAGTAGATACATTAGCAAATGGAATGAAGCTAAAAATAGCGGAAGCAGAAATCTTTGTAGAAATAGCTAAGTAAAAGACCTAGTATTCGGAAAGAGAGACTTTTAATCCTGTGACTTTTGCAAACTGTTCGTTTGCTTCATCCAAGGTTTTGTCAGAAGCAATTGCTAATTCTCCTACAATATTTTTTACAGCTTCCTCGAGTTGTTTCTCAATACTGGTAGGAATTAATCTCCCTTCTTTCTCTCTTCGTCTCCTTATGAAGTTACAATACTGAACTATTTCAATAGTGGATTTGATATCTGATTTGCCCTCTAACTCTTTAAACATATTTAACATAATGTTGAAATCTGTAACCTTAGGATTCTTTGAAGGAGATTTCTTTAATACCTTTATCTCCTCTATAATTTGTTTTGTAGAAAGCACTTCTCTAATCCCCAATGAATCAATATTATCTACAGGAGTAGAAATACTTAATGGATTGGTAATTAACTCAAATTCAAAATATTTTTTAATCTCGCCATTAAATTCAATATCTTTTTGACCTTTTACTTTTCCCGCGCCATGTGATGGATAGAAAACTTTTGATCCGACTTTTAGTTCCATATGGGAGTTCAGTTATATTAATATGTCATTATACCACGAAAATGTTATACTTTCCTTAATATGAATATAGTAGTTATTGGAGGTGGTACAGGCTCAACCGTTGTATTAGAGGGTCTAAAAAAATACAGAGAACTCCATCTAAGTGTAATTGTCGGAATGATGGATGACGGAGGTAGCAATGCTACTGTTAGAGATGAATTCGGATTGCTTCCACTTAGTGATGTCAGAAAATCTATCCTTGCCTTGTCAGAGGATAATGAAAATAGTTATCTAAGAAAGCTTCTAACATATAGGTATTCAGGCTCGGAGAATCTTAATGGTCATACCCTCGGGAACCTACTTATGGTTGCGATGTCAGACATTCTCGGCTCAGAGATGGAAGCCATTGATACGCTATCACAGATGTTTGGTGTCCGTGGAGACGTCATACCTGTAACCTTAGATGATGTGAGGTTGGTTGCAGAGTACGATGACAATTCAAAGATGGTAGGAGAACATTATATTGATGAACCGGAGAAAGATATCAATATCGTAAAATTCTACCTAGACAAAAAGGCGAGTGCCAATCCTAAAGCCATAGAGGCAATAAAGGAAGCAGAATATATTATCCTCGGGCCAGGGGATCTATATACAACCTTGCTACCCAATCTATTAGTGGATGGTATCTCAAAAGCTGTTAAAAAATCCCACGCTAAAGTCATATATATTTCCAACCTTATGACAAAAATAGGCCAAACGAGGCATAAAAGTGTTAGAGATATTGTAAATATAATTGAGGGATATATTGGGAAGAAATTAAGCTATATCCTCGTAAATAGTGGCAGAATCCCCAAAGAAGCATATCAAAGATATATTGCGGATGGAGAGAGCTTAATCAAGGACGATATCGGAGAAGACGAGGGACAAGTTGTCCTGAGAAAGGACTTAGTTGCAAATGATGATATAAAAATAGATAAGGGAGATATCTTGAAAAGAAGCTTAGTAAGGCATGATTCACAAAAGGTTGGGAAAGTGCTTTACGGAATATTTAACAAGAGTTTAGTTGGAAGATTTCTAAGAAATATTTTTTCCCAATATGTTGATTAGTGTAGTACCGTAGCTGTCATTCTTTGTAGATATATCGAAATGATTTTCTTTGAGCAATTTAATAATATTTCTTGAATTACCATTTTTTGTCGGATGATACTCTATCAATATATTTCTAACATATTTCAATTTGTTTGTAGCAATTAATTCTTTAAGTACTTCAGTTTCTGCTCCCTCAATATCCATCTTTAATATATCAACATCTTTCGAAATGTATTTACTTAATTTCTCAGTCCTAACATTCACAGATATTGTATCTTGGGTCCCATCCCATGCATTCTTGTTAAAACTACCAGTAGAAAAACAATCCTTTCCAGATCTATCTATATAGAAAGCTCGGATCTCATCCTTGCTTCCCAATGCAATATTGTGTAGTTCAACATTTTTTAAATCATTGTATTCGATATTTTCTTGAAGAATCGGGAAGATATTTGAATTAGGTTCAAACGCAACTATCTGAGAATCTGGGTATTTAATCTTGAAGTACAAAATGGAGAGTCCAATATGTGCTCCAAGATCAAATATGATTGGAGAAGTATTTTTGCTTTCCAGATTAAACTTGTAGATACCTTTGTTAAATATCTCATCTTTGAGGATATTGAATTCTTCCTTATTGGTATACCCAATTGTATATCCTTGTATTTTTGAAAAAAGAGTTTGCATAGTGGAAGTTTAACAAAAAAGCCCTGGATAATACCAGGGCTTTAATAGATTTCTACAGTGCTTCAATCTTATTCATTACTGACTGTACCTTTGCAGCCCAGTTGTCTGCAGAAGGAGGACAGTATGAGTAAGATATAGCTCTAGGAGTAGTCATACCTTTAGAATAGTACTTGGCAATACCTTTTGATACTGTCCATATACCTTCCTCCCAACTTGAGAATCCAGATTTACCCCATCCCC
>JAEHHF010000018.1 GCA_019248085.1 Candidatus Dojkabacteria bacterium S2_J21
TATGGTCTTTTTAATATTTGCTAATTTCTTGTCTATCTTGTTTACAACAACGATTGGTTTGAGCCCCATTTCTAATGCTCTTTTTAGTACAAACTTGGTCTGTGGCATAGGTCCTTCTTTTGCATCAATCAAGAGTAAGCAACTATCTGCCATGTTAAGGGTTCTTTCAACTTCCCCACCGAAATCTGCATGTCCTGGTGTATCAATGATATTGATCTTGTATCCTTTGTATCTGATCGAGATGTTCTTTGCACTTATTGTAATCCCCTTCTCTCTCTCTAATTCGCTTGAGTCAAGAATCTGTGTCTCAAGCATTTCTTCCTGATTATCTCTAAAAAGATGATTTTGCTTCATAAAAGCATCAACTAAGGTGGTCTTTCCGTGATCTACGTGTGCAATGATAGCAATGTTTCTTAAATTTTCTTTGTTGATTGGAGAATATTCCATGACAAGGGATGATTTTACCACAAAATGAGGTAAGAAGATACTCTTAAATCATAGAGCTTTCCTATTCTTTGATCTCTACGCCACCAAAGATTGCAGTACCAGAGATTCTAAGCACAGGAGTCTTTACATCGTTAGCGGTTGTTTTGTCTTCCCATCCACCTAGAATACCTGTCCCATCAGTAACGATCTTACAATTTTTGGGAGCTAGAATTTCTACACCACCGAAAACAGCATTTACTTCAAGTTTTGCGCCACTTTTTGCAATGGTTGCTTCTCTAAGGTCTATTTTACAACCACCAAAGATTGCGGTTACATCTCCACCTTTAAATTCCTTAGAATCTATATTCTTATCTAATCCCCAAAATATGATAGCTTCAGAGACTCTGTCATGATCATCGTATTTCTTACCTGAATTCATATGGGTATTTTCTTTCTTGAAGATCATTGAAAGACCTATTGCTATAATCGCAACTGGCCAGAGGACAGCAAAGAAATTCCATGAGAAGAGTCGAGTAAAAAGAAATACTGCTCCAACTGAGAGAAAGAGTATTGCCGAGGAAGTGTTGTTATCTAGTAACATCTTGATTCCAATCCCTAGCAAAATTGTTGGCCAAAGGTATCCTATGACTTCACCCGCTGTCAGATGGAAAAATGGAAGTACGCCGGAGGTTTCCATGAGAAAGATTAGACCGAGAACTATTAAGAGTGCTCCAATGACTAATTTTGAACTAGGTTTCATTTATATATATAAAAATAAATTAATTTCTATCAATTACCAACGAGCCAACGCCTACAGACACAGTTATGAGGATCTTCTTTTCAGAGGTGTCATAGTTTGATGACTTGTAGCTTGTATTCTTACCAACTCCTTCGATACTTGTACTATCTAGTTGGATTGATCCAACGCCTAAATCATACGATACCATGATGCCGACCTCTTCTGGAACTGTTAGTTTAATCTCTCCAGCGCCAACCTCCATGGAGATTGTTTCTGGAATTGAGGCAAGACCAAGCGTTATATCTAGACTTCCTGCTCCAACAGTTGTATTTATCTCTTTTAAATTAGTGCTATCAAAATCAACAATTCCCTCTCCAGCTCCTAATTCTATACTTACTGTTGTTGGAATAGTCTCTTGTCCTAGTGTTAAAGTATATTCAGGAGTTTTGAAATTCCATAGACCATAGTGTCTTACAGTTGTATTATCAAAGGTTGTAGTTAATACGCTATCTCTCAACTCCGTTTCCAAAGTAGGTTTGTCATTTTTGTTAAAGAATTCTGATTGAGAGTGTAGGAAGTAATCGTTTTTCTCGTCCCCAAGAATCAATTTAGATGCTGCAATTGTTATATCTAAGTTTCTAGATGTTACTTCAGTGTAATCCGTAGCATGAACATAGACATCATCCTGTGTAAGAGATTCGTCTTGTGCTGCACGACATTCATTAAAGAAACAGTGTGTTATACCTTCTGGTACAAAAGGAATAGGTTTGTTCATAACAAAGAAGTATGAAGAGGCACCGATGAGGATTATGAAAAGAGTATATATGATTGGATATACTATCTGCCCTATTCTATTATCTGGGAGTATGATCTTAATACCTGCAAGGATTAGAATGATTGGCCAGAATCTTAGTATATGTAACCAGATACTCCAAGGAACAGCGTTGGTGGTATTGAGTAAGAAAAGAATCCCCAGAGATACCATAAATATTGCTCCTGTAATGTCTTTGTATTTTTTGTCTTCCATCGTTAGGATTTTAAATTTACATTCGTATATATGTTATCATTTTATCAATAACTTAAGTATTTTCAATACAGTATGGAAATTAGACAAATATATAAATGCCCAATATGTGGAAACATAGTTGAGCTATTAAAAGTTGGAGGTGGAGAATTAGTATGTTGTGGTCAGCCTATGCTCCTAGAAACAGTAAAAAAAGAAGAAGATGGGAATGAGAAGCATCTTCCTGTAGTTACTGTAAATGGGAATGAGATTAGTGTTAAGATCGGGAGCGTTCCACATCCTATGTTAGAGGAACATTTCATTCAATGGATTGAGTGTATTGTTGGAAACAATGTTTACAAGAAAGAATTAAAACCTAACGAAGTAGCTGAAGCTATATTTATGGTTGAAGGTGATACAAAGGATATGATTGTTAGAGAATATTGTAATATCCATGGATTGTGGCAGGCATAGTATGAAGCTTCAGAGAGGTGCCTAATATATAAACACCTCTCTGGTGAAGAAGCTAATCGTCAATTATATTTGACAGAATATCTACTTCTTGAAGGATTTCTCCTTTCGTATTCGTTTTTTTCCTCCCGCGGATATATGGGAAATTGTTGATAACAATGGTTCCTATCCTAGAGGGGAGTAGAGAAAATAACTCCTTTGTTAGGAAAATCTCCTCATCGGTATGTTGAGTCTGAATTTCTTTGATGCGTGCAATTAAACATTGCGCATATAGCTGATTGAAGCTTAAAATCTTGGATAACACTTCTGGACGAAGATATATCACTTTGTTATAAGTGAATCCTAATCCATTTTTCATTGCTGAGGCAATCTCTTGCAATCGATCGTGAATCCCATTCTCTCTTAGTAGAATTCGTCTCTCTGCAATAGCTGCTTGTATCCGATCTAACATATCATCTGTCACGACATTCCTCCTGGTTAATGAGCGATTTACGAACCGGCCATTATACTACAGGTCGCAAAGGCATTCAACAACAATATTTAACAAATCTTGGTATAATAGCTCTCATGTTGAATATAAATAACATAACTCTTAACAGAGGAAATAAACAAATCCTAAAGAATATCTCTCTTACCTTGGGCGAGGAAGAGAAAGTTGGCCTTGTAGGGGTAAACGGTGCTGGTAAATCCACGCTGTTAAAAGTCATTGGTGGGTTGGAAGAACAGGATCTGGGAAACATAAATTTCAAAGGATCAGTGTCATATCTTGCACAAGAGACACACAAGGAGATGGATATTAATAATCATCCACAGTTAACCATCGGAGAATACCTAATCATTGAAAAGAATATTGAGGTTGAGGAATGGGAGATAAAGAAATTCCTGAATAACTTGAAAATGGATGATAAGGATTGTGATAGTAAATTGGGTGAGCTTTCTGGGGGACAGAAGATCAAAGTAGAAATCATTAAGATACTGTTGGAAAAAGCAGACCTATTAATATTGGATGAACCTACTAACTTCTTAGATATTCCTTCTGCAGAGTGGTTAATGAGATATCTTGTTACATATCCGAAGGCTGTTTTAGTGGTTTCCCATGACCTTAGGTTGATGAATAAGGGAATAACGAAGATTTGGTTCCTTAACGAAAGAATACATGATGTAGAGGTCTACAGAGGTAACTATGAGCAGTTCCTAAAGGTTCAGGCCTTAAGGGATGAATTCTTAGTTAAACAGTTAATTAGTGAGGAAAGGAAAGCGGAGAAGGTATTTGAATTAGCTCAGAATCTATCTGGCAGAAAGAGCATCAAGGAGAAAAAACGAGCTGCTAGGAGATTTGAACAAGCCAAGGTGTTAAAAGAGAATGTTAAGGAACTGCAGGTAAAGGTAATGAAAGGTAAGAAAATGCATTTAAATATTCCTGTCCCTGCTCAGAGTAACAAACTTGTCTTAGAGGCAGAGCATATATCTAAGGCATATATTAAAGGGAAGGATGTTTTAAGGGATGTGTCATGCAATGTCCAAAGGTATGATCGTCTTGCAGTTATTGGAAAGAATGGTGCAGGTAAGACTACACTACTTAAGATTTTGGCTGGTAGGTTGAAACAGGATGGAGGTACTTACAAGTGGGGATTTAATACCAATGTGGGTTATTACTCTCAAGAGAATGAGGACTTAGACTATTCTAAAACTGTTTGGGAAAATGTTGAGAAATTGGAATGGGGAACTTTGGACAAGAGGAAATTCTTGGGTGGATTTTTAATAACTGGGAATATGGTGGATCAGAAGGTCTCTACTCTCTCTGGTGGAGAGAAGACAAGATTGGCTTTGGCTAAGCTATTTGCTGGTGGATACAATGTCTTACTCTTAGACGAGCCTACTACATATTTAGATCCGGATTCTCAGAAGATATTGTTACATGCCTTACAGGAATACAAGGGTACTATTATTTTGGTAAGCCATGAGCCTCATTTTGTAAGAGATTTGGGTATCGAGAAGGTTATATTAATGCCAGAAGAATATTTTGGGTATTACAGAGAGGAATATATAGATAGGGTTGGGGCTATTTAAATCTTTTCCAGAGAGCAGAACTCTTAACCATTTTCGCCAACCCATTTTCGGGGAGATTACTTTCTACCCAAATGTGTGGAGGTGTTGATTGTAGTCTCTTCAATTCTTTAAGAATATCTTTCTTAGTTATCTTCTTGACCTCTTCGGCGTAGAGATTGTAATTATATATTTCATCATATTCAGAGTAATTTACGGCAACATTGTATGGGAGTACTTGATTGTAGACTACCGTTGTTGGATAAATATAGTTACTTATGACATTGTTTATCCATCGAGTTCCTTTATCTGATTTTATGAATTTTTCGACATCTTCAAAAAGGAAGGTATTAAGATTTGTAAGAAGCTCTTCTACTCTTGAATTTTCTACGATGAATTGTAAACATACGAGATTATGATAGAGAGTAAACCGATCGTCACGAGATGCAGACAATCCATATATAAGACCTTTCTTCTCTCGAAGGATAATCTGTCCTATCTTCCTTATCACAGAATTTAACACGTTCTCAATCGCTTCTTTTTTATAATCAAATCCTTTTTGAATTTCATCAAAATAGTTCAAATCGATTGTAGTTCCTGTCGCTTTTTCATCATAGAAATATCCCCAATTAAGCTTATTAATCAGTTGAGTTCTTTCAATTGCAGGAGCTTCCTTTTTAGTATACTTTCTTCCAATTTTCTCTAATTTAGCAACTATAGTCTTGCTTAATTTCTCATTTGATTGAATTGCAAATATAACATCTTTATTTATGAATCTATTATTAAAGTATTTCTGTAAATCTTTAATATTTATACTTTTAATCTCCTCGGCCTCTCCAATAATATTATATGTGAATCCGGGGAAAGTTTTTCCTTCTAAGTAAATTATTTTCTGTATGAAATTATCTTTTTCAATCTTGGGATCTCTACTTCTTTCAGCTGTTACAATCCTCTTTTCATTAACCAATGATTTTTTAAATTTCTCATATGGGAAATCGACCATGCTATCGATTCTTTGAAGAATACGGTCAGCCCCTTTGATATTCGAAGAACCCCTTAAATCCATATGCTTATACCATGTCCCAGCATTCATGCTTAATGCGGGTCGTGTTTTATTCCCCTCCAAAAATTTATATATATCATCCTGCGTTCTAAAGGTAGTATTGGGGTTACAAATCATATGCTCCATTAGATGGGCACTTCCATGGGGTACTTTTTCCATTTCCTCATATATGTTTCCTGCTCTTTGAACGGAATAGAAATCAAAATTAACAGTTGCAGGATTCTCTAAATGTATTAACTTAATCCCACAATCTAATTCATACAATCTGTATGTAATATTGTTGTATGTATTCTTGAATTCTTGTATTAATTTCATCTATATTCTACTTAAATTAACTTCATAGCTTCCCATATTCTAATCATAGCATAGGTGTCTAGTTCACAATACTTTAGAAGGTTTCCTTTCATATCTTCTTTTTCTTTCTCAGACTTGTTCCCATATACAATCTCTTCCCATGTATCCATCGCCTCTGTACCATTAGAGACCTCCAAGTCATGGTATGTTAAATCAGGACATACAACAGGTAAAACATTCTTAATACTCCAACTACCTTTAAATTTAGGATCTACATACATCTGTTTACTAAATATATCTCCTAAATCCCTAATACGGCTATTTACCATTAAGAAGAAATCCTCATATTCAGGATATATCTTTCCCATTTCTTTGTTTCTACCCATTTCAAATGATTTATTCCAGGTTAATATACTACCTGTCTTGCCAATAACCTTTTGTAACTCACCAGGAATAGCTTTCATTGGATCATCTTTAGTAGCTGAAAGATATTCGTAATGTTGTAATTCGCTCTCAGGCGTTCTTTTAACATGTAGCGAATATTGGAATACAACATTCTGATATGGAGAATGCCCATCATACTTAGGTATTGCCCAGGAATATGTCTCGTAATCCAGGAAATAGAGGGGGAAGATTAGTTCTTCGAGATCTCTTGCAAGTGCGTTCTTGTCCACTATCACCCTACTCTCTTTTGTAGCTTTAACTTGTATCGACTGTTTGGGACTAAGTTTAAAATTCTCAGGTATATTCCTCATATCTAGTATATCCATCTCTCTTAACATTCGGGCCTTCTTTTCTCCGATGGTACTAATATCGTAAATTGAATATTCCGGAAGTATTTGATAGCAGAGGGTTTTACAAGGACAATCTTTAGGTTTATAACATTCCCGAAGACCTTCATGGTCTTCTTTATTTGCTACAATTAAGGCTTCAGCTATTAATCCCTCAACTTTGTTGTAATTTCCTTTCGCAAAATCAGTCATTTTCTCAACTACGAACAGTTGTTCCAGATCAAGATTGCCTTGGCGTACATAGTCCTTGTTAAGATATATTAAGTATATATCCTTAATATCTTTCTCCAAGGTGTTTGATGCTGTGTAATACTGGAACAGGATGTCATATTCTTGTTCTTTCTCTATTTCAGTTACACTTTTCACTTCATATATATCTTTTCCAACAACAACATCTGCCCTACTGTATAGATCATCAGTTTGAAATATTTTTTGAAACTCACAATCCTTAGAGATATATTTCTTTACATATTCTTGTGCAAGTTTCTCAACCTCGTATCCTTGTTTAATGAGGTGTTGATCAAAGAGTGAGAGTTCCTTGTTGTATTGATCGTGTTTTAATGCCCAAAGATGCATTGGAGCATCCATGTACACTATGAAATCTGATTTAGTTAACATCCCCTATTCTACCACTAATGATATATTTGCTATCTCACTAGCACTAAATGTCCCAGAATATGTATACTCTTGGATGACCATGATACACATATCTTCAGTTGAGTTCTGTTCTACCTTCACGGTAACCTTTACCTGCTCGGGATAGCTTTCCATCACTATGGCATCTGTTGTCACATTGTAACATGGAGTTGGAAGCGTTCCCTCGACAGTATATTCCCATTTGCTATCACCGAGATATGAATATGTGAGCGTGAAATCGTCTTGCTGCAGATTGCCAGTATCTTTAACATCTGTTTTGTCTAAATACATATATGCAAGTACTGAGCCGATGAGGAGCAATGCTGCTATCCCAACGATGAGGAGAATATTTTTTCTTTGCATGATGTTAAAAGCATAATATTAGGTAGATATATAATACAATTGTTAGCTTAATATTCCAATGCTTTCCCCTTCCGTTTTCCTTCGGAGAGATATCCCTTTACAGATGTATATAGGATGGGTTACTATCTAGAAAATATATCTAAACATTTTCATACATGGCAGATCCAGCAGACAGTATTCCAGAGGGTGTCCCGCCATTCAATATCAGAATACTAGAAAAATTAAATCTTCAAGAAGATACAGTAAGATTTTGCATGGAACAAGATCTTACTCAGGAAGATGTGACGCTTGTAAAAGAGAGTGCAATCGGATATGGGTTGGCGACTTCCGAAGACGGATGGAATGAATTAGGTATTCAAGCCGGAAGAAATGAGGAGAAATTATGGCTAGCCATGTTAGCAAAGAACCAAGATGACAAAACCATTTATTTCTGTATATATCATGATATCTTACTTCAGAAGGTAGGGAATCTTGATTGGTATGGGTTAATCAGAAAGTCTCCTGGAGGGATTAACCAGACCACATTTAGTAGTGAAAGCCATATTGTGGGAGAAGCAGGTTCGAGGTTGGCCTATCTCATATATCGTATCGTAAGTGAGTATGGAATTGAAAAGAAAATATCAGTAACTGTTCCAAAAGATTCTATCTCATAGTATCTTGCAAAATCATTAAATTTTAACTATAATCTAAAGTATCAAAAGCTTTGACCTATTCTTTTTATATGGTTGCCTTAAGAGTAGTGAGCTAATGGCAAATCCA
>JAEHHF010000019.1 GCA_019248085.1 Candidatus Dojkabacteria bacterium S2_J21
GGGTAAATTCTTCTAATGGTATCTTGTGCTGTTGTAGTGTTAAAAGTACTACTCCCCTAGCCTCTCCCACTGTTATCGCGGTTTTTGCATTGTTACAAAAGGGCGAAGAGATTATGAAGAAGAATAATGATATTGAAATAGAAACATTAATTAAAAAAGTACTCTCCGAGTAATGATACAATCCAGTTCTCAACCTAAAAAGAAACCAATCATAAAGAAAGATTCACTTAGAAAAGATGTTATAGATAATCTAGAGCAGGAGCAGAAGATTAGACCATCTAAGTTGGATGAAATGATTGGTAGGACACAACAAAAGAAGACCCTGAAAATGATGATTGATTCAGCCAAGAAGAGGGACGAGGTAGTAGATCATATCCTCTTCTATGGCCCTCCCGGATTAGGGAAGACTACATTTGCAATGGCTATAGCCAAGGAAATAGGAGGAAACATTAGAATTACATCTGGTCCTGCTATTGAAAGGCAAGGTGACTTAGCTGCAATTGTCACTGGTTTAAAGAAGAATGATATCCTTTTCATAGATGAAATCCATCGATTATCTAGGGTAGTTGAGGAAATTTTGTACCCAGCTATGGAAGATGGTGTATTAGATATCGTAATGGGGAAAGGGCCTTCTGCTAAAACCATAAGATTGAGTCTTGAGCCATTCACATTAATAGGGGCTACAACACAGATAGGGAAGATAAGCTCACCAATGAGAGATAGGTTTGGATTGGTCCAGAGATTAGATTTCTTCTCAAGTGAAGATATGGTTTCCATTCTTAAACGTGCAGCAACACTTTGGAAAATAGGGATAGAGGACGAGGCTCTAGTGAAGCTCTCCAACTGTTCTAGAGGCACTGCAAGAATAGGACTAAGAATACTCAAGAGAACGCGAGATTACATGGAAAACAGTGCTAGCACATCCATTAATATTGATGCTGTAAACCAAACAATGAAGCTTCTGGATATTGATGAATATGGGTTGGAGAATATTGATCGCTTGATATTAAAGACCATAGTTAATAACTTCAATGGCGGTCCTGTAGGTGCTTCTACATTAGCAGCGTCACTCTCAGAGGATGTTTCTACTATCGCAGATGTATATGAACCATACCTTATGAAATGTGGCTATCTGAAACGTACCTCCAGAGGTAGAGTAATTACCCAAAAAGGATTAAAATATTTGGAAGATTTAAATGGATAGAACAGATATAAACACAGATAGTGAAAAAAGGGGGAAGCTTCTGTTCTTGGCAGGAGTTATAACTCTGGCGATATTCTTGGCTAAGGTTTTACAAGGAGAGGCAGATCTTCCAACTTGGAGGATATTTCTAGATGGAGCTATATATTTCATAGTAGCTTTCGTAGGACTACTTTGGGCATTCAATTTCCAGATCAAGATAAAATCCCTTCTTTACATTCTTCAATCAAGCCTCTTTGTCTTCTCCGAAGTTATATTCATTGAGATTTTTTTCTTCCAGAAATTTGATCGTCTTTACGAATCATTAATTCTTTTTGTACTACTGATCTTGGTATTCGTGGGTATATATGTTTCTTTTTTAATGGCCAACGTATTCAATGTAGATCTTTTTAAGAAACTCCCATTGTTACAAGTCGGGCGTACCTCTTCATATTTGATCTCGCTCTTGATGATATATTTCTTAACATTCAGCTTCCTGTCTAGTGGGTTCCCAATCTATGTTGTACTACCATTAATTTTTGTGACATATTTTCTAGTTGCGTTAATACATTATGTGAACATGGGAATAGAGGAGGGGGAGTTATGGAGAAAAACCTTTCTAACAACGGCGATTACCTCAATCCTATTCTTGGGGGTATTCCTTACTGGAAGTACCCATGAGTTGACTGCGATAGCTCCTGCGCTAGGGTACTACTGCTCAGTAAGCATGGTTACCCAGGAGCAGATCTTTAGAAAGAATTCGGTAAGCTTTGTATTTTCTATGATATTGTTAGCCGTTATTTTCTTTAGTGTTGTTATTCTAAACATTCTTTCCAATTAATAGTGCGCGGTATAAGCGAGAGTAGGGGGAAGGGGCCCATAGTTGCACAAAGCCTATAGTTTCACTCAGCCTATAGTTAACACTGTGGATAACTGATTGCTAATCATTTCCCACGAATAAAAAGTATATGTCAGTAGAGTATAGGTTTGTAGAATTCTTAGATATTCAAAGTTTATATCTTTCTAGTGGGAGGGGTTCTACTCCAGTGATATATATGTTACAATAGACAAATCAGTAACCGAGTATAATCGCCCTTATACGCTGTCCTGTGCATAAGAAATGAGAAAAGTCCTCTTGTGTAGCTCTTTCTGTTAGTTCCTTTAATTCTCCCAATACCATATTTATTCTTCTTTTATGCTTCCTTACTCATTCTGTATTGTTCTTACATAATTTCTTAAAATCAAAAAATTAGACCCCTACTCTAATTGGTTAAAAATTATTTTTGTAGTAACATAAACATATGAAAGACAAAGTATTCCCTAAGCTACCCGATCAAGATGACTTCTTGATGGATCTACAGAACAGTAATTACAGTTCTCTTACCATTCATACATATGCCAGAGATCTTTGTATATTTGCTCTCTTTCTTAAGTTTCGTGGAGTTGATTTCAAGGATGTATCTAAGAAAGACATTTCCATGTACAAGGGATACCTAAAAGCGGGTGAACATTTGAAGGATTTGGATAGAATTAGGAAAGAATTCGTCAAGAATGCCGGTATCAAGGCGATATCTGGGGAGAAGGCCGCTAGCGACGATTTAAGCAACGATACTGACATGGGTGCCATAGGAACACCTTCAAAGGCTCCTGTGTTTGAGGTTAGTTTCCTGGAGAGCTTGTACAACCGTGTGTATGGGTCTCTTGGAATCTTCGAAAGACCTATGAATACTAACGCAAGAAAAAAATCTGGTTTAGATGTTAACAGTGTAAATCGTATGTTGTCATCTTTAAGATCATATTTAAAATTTAGGGTTAAATGGGATTTAGAAATTCCTTTGCCTGCGGATGCGGTTGATATGATGAAAGGAGAAAAACGTATAAAGAAGGTTGCATCATTAAAGGATCTAACTGCATTGATTGAGTCTCCATTGGAATTTGAGTCTGATGAAAGAGTCGCCATAAGGAATAGATGTATGTTGGAGATGTTGTTTGCTAGTGGTATGCGTATATCCGAATTGATCAGTCTAGATCTGGATAATATTAATGTTGAGGGTAAGATGTATATCGTTGGTAAGGGTAAGAAAGAAAGATCTGTATATTTAACACAAAGAAGTTTGGATTGGTTGAATAAGTATTTGAGTGTAAGGCTTAAGTATGCGTTTACGAATAAGGAGACGGAGGATCAGCCTGGGGTTTTGGATAAGTTGATGGCTGATGTGAATACCGACCGTGAAACATCTGGTGATGAGTTGAATTTGGAGATGTTTGATAAGGGGAATAGGAAATATATTTCTTTGGTTGAGAGTTACAGGCAGACTGGGTTCCTAAATAAGTTTGACTCCCCTGCCCTGTTCATTCCTTTTTCTGGTGGAAGATATGGAAAAGAGAATATGAGAATATCTACAAACTATTTTCAAGAGAAGATTGCTGAATACAGGCGTAAGCTTGGTATACAGATTCCTACTTCTGCACATAGTTTAAGGCATGGTTTTGCTACTTACTTGGCTGAACAAGGTGCGAGTCCTGTGGCTTTGCAAGCTTTACTTGGTCACGAGAGTTTGAATACTACTACTCGATATGTACATGCTAGTGAGAAGTTTGCAGAAGAAACTGTTAAGAAGAATCATCCGTTGAAATAGACGAAAGTCAGATTGTATTTTTAATGTGTAAGTGTTACATTTATTAAAGATAAATTTTTTCTTTCGATTCACAATGAGTGATGATAATCAACAAAGAGAACCTTTTTATACTGAAACAGGCAAGATTTCTGATATTGGAAATGCCCAGGATTTAGCACGAACAGAAGCGAATCTGGGAAGAAATGCTGCGTTAATTCAGGAAAAGAGAATGGCTACTGAGCATGAGAATGGAGGATTGACGGAAGAGGAGGTTTTTAATGAGGAGAGGTGTACTTATTTACTTGAGAAATATCCGGAAGCTTTTGTTGGCTGTGTGAATGAAGAGGGAAAAAGAGAAGTGAAGCTTTCATCATATTGTGATACGGCTGGGGAAGAAGTAGGGAGAAGAATTAAAGGCGCAGAAGAGTCATGTGTTAGAACTACATATTTTAATCCTATCGATCTTCAACCTGTACGAAATCTTCTTTCACAAAGAGAGACGCTTTTCTCACGTTTCGGCACCATGGCCAAGGAGATTTTTCTACCAACTATTGCAAAATCTCAGTATCAAGATGTTCTTTGGAAAATGATGATGCAACCAGATGCGATTACTTTTTCTAGGAGGGGTATAGAAGTTGTATACCCAATAGCAAAGCGGATTTTCTCACTTAAAAATCTCGATGAAAATGAGCTTTCACTGTTTGAAAAAATCTGTGAGTACAGAAATGATCAGCAAAAATTGAACAAGACCGAATTCAAAGCAGAAGTATAAACCTTGCTTAACTTAGAGAAGTTTTGTAGCGTTCATTAAATGGGTTTGATAATCTTTACTCAACTACTCAACTCTCGTAAGGCATGGTTTTGCTACATATATGGCCGAGGATGGTGCTAGTCCTGTTGCTTTGCAAGCATTACTTGGTCACGAGAGTTTAAATACTACTACTAGGTATGTACATGCTAGTGAGAAGTTTGCGGAAGAAACGGTAAGGAAGAATCATCCGTTGAAATAAATAAAAAGACCCTCGTGCGAGGGTCTTAATAATTCTTTTTAAAAGAAGGCTACATCATATCAGTTATTTTCTGTACATCAGGATTTCCTTCCTGTGCTTTGATTGTAGCTACTGCACTAGGATCTCCAGCTTGATATCTGGTATATAGATCTTTTGCTTTCTTAGTATCTTCAAGAGTTTCTTTTAGATATGTAAGGATTAATTCTTCTTTCTTAGCATTGGCATTTGGTCCATATGCTTTGTCAAATACCATATTTAGTTTTGCTGTAGCATCGGCTTCATTTGTAGGTTCCTTTTCAAATGTTTTTGCTAAATCTTCCAATACTTCATCAGAAGCTGTTGTTTGTAACTCTTCAATGGTAATGGCTAATGCTTCTTCAGCTGCTAAGTCCATTAATTGATTGAGTTTGTCTTCTGTGAACCCTAATGTTCTCAATTCATTTTTTATATTATCTATATCCATGGCAGTTTATATTTTTAAAAATTATTTACCTAAGAATGCAAGTAGTTTATTAGCTCCATCGGTACCGACATGCTTTAGTATCTGTGTCATATCAGGATTTGTATCACCACGCTGTAGAGCTAACCATGTCTCATCTAGTATTCTATCCCTCGTATGAGAATCTAACATAGATGTGTCGGTGATATTGTTTTGCTTAAGGAAATTGTCTACTACGGAAGGAGTTCTTCCCCATGGACCCTGTGTGTAGTTGCTTGCATTTTCTGCCCCACCTGGGAGATTGCCTGCAGGTTCAGCGACATATTTACTATCCCATGGACTATCCCCACCGGTATGTATTTGTCCATTCTTATCTATGAAGTCATTACCTTGGTATGTCTCTGGGCTTGTTTGTGGGATTTCATTACCAGTTGGTTGCCCAGCTGGTTGCTCAATTCCTGGCCTACCACCACCAATGCTTCCACTCGCATCACCGCCTACAGGAATTGCTGCTGGTTCTGGTGTATTCCATACTAATCCGTGGCCACCCATGAAGACTCTGCTAAATAGGCCTGTTGCCGCGAATCCTAGGCCTGCGCCTGCGATGAAGCTTGCAGCATATAGTGAGCCCTTTCTTATTTTCTCCCAGTTTGTCTTTCTCTTCTCTAGCTTTGCTCTTGTTTCTGGGTCCTCAGTCCCTTGCAGTTGTGCTGTTAGGCTATTTATTCTTCTACTACCAAGATAATCCAAGCCTCTGTTTAGGAGTCCTGCACCAACACATGCTAGTACTCCGATTCCTGCTACGTGAGCACCACCAAGAATACCAGTCGTACCACCAACTACTGCACCAGCTATGAAAGCTGCTCGTCTTAGATTTCTTTCTCTATTTGGATCTGTTCTATCAACCTCTGGTGTTACAGGTGTTACCTCTGGAGTTGTTACTGTTGGAGTTACAGGTGCTGGAGTTACAGGAGGTACATACAATGGATTGAGAGGATTGTGTAAACGATCTTCCTCTGCAACCTGTTTAGCAAAGTCTATCTGTTTCTGTTCTTGTTCTTTGAGTAAAAGTGCTTGTACTCCCTCTAATGGATTTAATGGCCTTACTCTATTTGGATCTAAAGCTGCAGCTAATGCTGGATCTTGTTCGTATACTCCTGTTAATCTATCTAATGTTGCTTGCATCTTATCTAGTCTCTCCATTAACAATCTGTTCTGCTCCTCTAAGTTTGCCTTTTCTTTTGCGATTTCAGAAATAGTGTCTTGTACTCCTAGTGCATGCTGACCTACCTTTGAAAAATGTGCTCCTGTAAATCCTTCGTTTGCTTTTCTATTACTATCTAAAGCTTCGTGGTGTAGATGTGTTTTGTTAA
>JAEHHF010000002.1 GCA_019248085.1 Candidatus Dojkabacteria bacterium S2_J21
CGAAGAAAGCCATTGCCAAAAAGAAACAGAAAAGGATTACTCCTATTGTGAAGAATCCAAAAAATGTTGGCGCATCTAAGTTATACATTGTGTTAATTGATAAGGTTATTTGATAGGTACAGCATACCATGCCCAGCGGTATAGTACGATACCCCCATAATATGGTAACTGTGTTTCTATAGTAATCGTTCGGCCCCAAAAGCTTTATATATGGGGATAATTGCCATCTCACGAGAGGTTATCCACACCTCTTCCGAGGTTGCGGGTAATTTAGCAGGGGAAATCAAACGGAGAGAGAGGGATTCGAACCCCCGGTATGGTTGCCCACACAATGCTTTTCGAAAGCATCCCTTTCAGCCACTCAGGCATCTCTCCTTGAAAGATCTTAAACCTTCTCTAAAGGTATATATTCACCGAAGTTTAACTTCTCTAACCAACCCTGTTTCCTAATATCCTTGTAGAGGAGTTTGTCTTGTAATAATACGAAGATGGCGTCTTTATCCTTCTCCTTGAGCAGAAATACTAAAGCTCCTGGGAGGCTAAGTTTGGTCCCTATTATTAGGAACAACTGGTCATTTTTCTTGGTAAAGTAGAACTCCTTCATGATGTACCACTCATACAAGCGATTCCCTGTATCCACTCCCCTTGCCGTAATCCTATGTGTAACAATTTGTGGCTTGGTTGTACCAAGAATATATATCAAGAAAAGCATTGCTATTATAGCTGCCATTAAGAAATAATGACCTAGGATAGCGAGAAGCAGTATTAGGACTAAACTTAGCGCTACAATGATTAGAAAATACTTAGTATTGTATGCTAACTCATACCTATCTGGGGCCTCCCACTCAAAAAGCTTTATATTCTGAACCACCTTCTTCTCTTCCTCAACTAAAGGATCTTTCTCTAACGCAACCTCTCCTTTTACAACCTTTCTTCTTCTCTCGTTTTTCTCATCCTCTAATGCTTGTCTCTTCGCTTTTTCTAAGGCCTTCTCTTTTTTTTCTAGAGCCATCTCCCCGGAGATAATTTTTGCTAAGTCATTTAGTTCTTTGTTCATATGGATATCATATAACAAAGAGGCTCAATATAACAACTATTAAGATTGCAATTCCCCACGCAAAGCCAAGTATGTGAAAGAAGTGCAAGAGATAAACAACAAGTATTCCAAATGCCAAAAGCGCCCCATATTTGATTGAGAAATCGATATTTAACTTCACTCCTGCCGACCTTACAAATATTTGCCTCAGGGCAAATATCACTAGGATGAAAAAACTGAGGATTGCTACAAGTGCTATGAGTATAAAGACTACAATGTTCAGGAGCAGGTAACTCCCGTCTGTCTCTATAGGAAGAAAGTTGGAATTCTGAACCAAATAATACAAAAAACCTACAGTTGCTATGAGCACCGCTGTTGTTGTAGAAAGGAATTTAATCATATTGTTTTCTCTAGGCTTTTTAGATTAGAAAATATACCTATATCATGTCACAAATAATTTCTAATTACTTGCGTATGAATATATTAATTATAGAGAATTCCCCAACACTTTCTCAATTGCTTCAAAAAGCGTTGGATGCATACGGATATAATACAACACTGGATAACGAAAATTTCCAAAGCCGCACTTTAATACATAGGAAACTCTTTGATTTTATAATCCTGAATACCAACCTCGGGAAGGAATCCACAAAAGAGATTCTCGAAAATATTAAGAAGGCCGATAAAGATACTAAGGTTTTGGGTGTTTGCAATAAGGGAAGTTGGGTTGAAAAAGTTGAGTTTCTAAATCATGGGGGTGATGATGTGCTCACCTACCCTTTCCCTGTGCAAGAATTACTGGCAAGAATACAATCTTTGGTCAGAAGGCCAAAAAGTTACGTGGATGAGAATATTTATATGGGAGATTACGTTCTAGACACTAGAAACAAAACTGTAACCAAAGAGGAGAAGGATCTAAATCTTCGGAAGAAAGAATACGCCTTGTTTGAATACCTCGTAAGAAACAAAGACCGCGCAATCTCTCGTTGCGAACTTTTGGATCATGTTTGGGATTATAGGGAATATGTAGGATCAAACACTATCGATGTACATATTAAAAGGCTTCGGGATAAGCTCGAAGACAAGAGCATGATTAGTACAATCCATGGCGTAGGTTACAAGATGAAAGCGAAGAAACCTAAAGCATCATAGGCATAACGAGATGCACAAAATCTTCGTCCCCCTTTATCTTAAACACCCCTGGCCTCACAGGCTCAGAGCATTCGAATATTATATCTTCAGAATCTAGGTGGTTCAAAACATCAGCTAACAATTTGGCACTGAATGCAATCTTGATATCATCCCCCTCCACTTTGCATGCCAGATTACTCTGGTTTTTGCCTAAATCAGACTGAGTTGCAGAGAGAGAGATTTTGCCATCTTTGTAAATATCCAGAATCATCTTGTTCCCTAACACCGACCTTGCAATGATGTTGATCACCTTCAGAGAGTTTAAGAAGTCGGTTTTTGACAACTCGCTCCTTGTTTTGTATCCAGTAGGAATTATCTGTTTATACTCCGGGAACTCTCCGTCTATCAATCTTGAAACTAGTTCTACCTCTCCAAATTTGAATAGCACTTGGTTTTTATCACTCAAAAGAAAAAATTCTATGAAATCGTCTTCGTTGTTAAGTTCGGATGCTATGTGGGCTAATTCTTCTAGCGCCCTTACTGGAACTAACATGCTCTTTGTCTCCCCACCCTTTGCAGTCTTCACTACCTGTTTTGACAATCTTAATCCGTCAGTGCATACGAAAGATACCAAATCTTCTGTTATTTCAACTTTAACACCTGTAAGAACAGGTTTAATATCGTCTCGTGCGGCTGCGAAGGCTACCCTGTTTATAGCTGTAACAAAGTCTGCCTTGTTCATTTTCATAACAGGCTTTTGTCCTTCCTCTATCATAGGAATAGCTGGAAAGTCATCTGCTGGCATCGTGTTGAAACTTGCTGAGTTGTTCTCTGTTGAAATATTGAAACTCTGTTTATCTAATTCAACATCTACCTTCTCTTCTGGTATGGAGTTTATGAATTCAGAGAGTTGCTTTGCTGGAGCTGTAACCTTTCCCTCTACCTTTACATCTGCACCTATCCATGTGCTTATGCTTAATTCTAAATCTGTAACCTTAAGTATTACTTTCCCCTTGGTAGCTTCAAACAAAACGTTGTTCAGAATGGGTAATCCTGGTCTATTGTTTACCACTCTACTTATTATATTTAAATACTTAGAGAATGTATCTTGATTACAAGAGAACTGCATGTTACTTAGATATAAATTTTATATAGTGAGGCAGTTTACTTATATATTGTACCACCTTTTTCGTGTGATAAGAATTCATGTGTCCTTTGTTCTATATTCTTTTTAATATATATTTAGTAATAGATGTAGTAGAGAGTATGGATATGTTGATAAGCTACCTTTGATTCGTAAGAAACCTCTCAATACTATGGCTTCACGAGATCTTTTGTTTGTGGATATCACTACCCCCTGTTTGTATTGCATCTATGTAGATCTCTTTTTATAGTAACTATTTCCCGTGTGGTTAACTTTCTGCATAACTCTGGTGCAAATGTGTGGCGGTGTGGTTAAGAAGAAACGTACAAACACTTACCTACAAATGGCTCAACGATATTCCGATGTTTTTGTGATGTGGAGAAGAGGCATAGTTATCCTAAGATATGCATATCATATCCACAGGGTTATCCACATTACTCCCTGATGAGTTTGTAGCAACTTTGGATTCTTTCATTAAATCTAGAATCCTTTTCCCTCAACGCTTTTATCTTCTCACAAGCATGTAATACTGTTGTATGATCTTTTCTATTTACCTCTTTTGCGACTCTTTCTAAAGGCATAGCCAATTCAGTTCTGAGAATATACATAACAATCTGTCGGCACTGCGCAATATATGCCGTTCTTCTCTCCCCCTTTATATCTGCTAATTTAACATCGAAAGTCTCGGAGACGCATTTCATGACCTTCGCAGGAGAAATTTTCTTCCTCTTGCTCTCCAAATCAATTTGAAGGAGTCTCCCAATATCCTCATATGTAGGATTCATACCTAATTTGAAAAGAGAAAGGACCTTCGTAAGGGCACCCTCGAGTTCTCTAATGTTGTTCTCTACATTCTTAGCGATTAAGTCTAGGTATTCCTTCGGGACTTCAACGCTGGATCCCTTGTCTATGATTATTTGTTGTAGGATTGCCAATCTAGTTTCGTAATCAGGGGCTTGAATATCTGCGACCATACCTCCTTCGAACCTAGATCTTAACCTGTCTGTAATATTTTTAATTTCTTTTGGAGGTCTGTCTGAGGCTAAAACAATCTGCTTATTCGCTTGATACAGAGTATTGAAGGTATGGAAGAGCTCTTCTTGTGTTCTAGGATAGGTCTCTACAAATTGGACATCATCTATGATTAAGAGATCAACAGCCCGATACTTATTCCTGAAATCCTCATTCCTCTTTGTTCGTATGGATTCGACCATCTCATTTAGGAATTGCTCGATGGAAATGTATACAACCTTTTTCTCTGGGAATCTATTAACTACTTCATTACCAATAGCTTGCATGAGGTGTGTCTTCCCCACCCCAGTATTTCCATGAAAGAAGACGGGGTTGTAAGCTTCTCCGAGGCTATCCACAACCGCCTGGGCAACTGCCTCCGCCAATCTGTTGTTTGTGCCAACTATGAAATTTGAGAAAAGATACCTAGGGTTAAGCTGCGCTTTTTTAAGGATATCTTCTTTTTGAGTTTTTTCATTTGCTGCAGCGGAGAAAAGGTCTACCGACTGGTTTGTCTTAGGATCATGATATTCGTATTTAAATTTCTCCTTCATCGTCTGCCCCTCTCTTAAGTTTATCTCGACCTCCAAATGCTGTCCGCACGATTTCTTTAGTGCATCCTGCAAAGCTAGCCTGTAATCACGTAGCATCTTCTCTCTTTTGTATGGGACGTCACATGATATTTGAGCTATCCCATTTGAGATATTTTCAATGTAGCAACTACCGAAGGTATTCCTGAACTCCTCTACCCCTATCATCAGTTTGAGGTTCTCCTTCGCAGATCTCCATAAAGCGTCAGGATTCAAGGTCTCTTGGGAAGAAGAACTCTCCGAGAATTCAGGCCGTGGCAATTTTTGTGCATGTGTGTTAAATTCTGCTTTGTCCATACTGTGACAGGTAATATAAAATCATAAGGCAGTTTGGAGGCAGTGTTCTGGCCGATTGGGACTTTAAATCATTATATATATTTTCATTAAGATGTGGATATGTATTCTAGGACCCTCGAGATATCTCGTCTCAGAGCGTCTTCCCAGAAACAGTAGCCCTCTCTAGAAATTCTAGAGGCTTTAAATAGCACGGATTTGCCAATTATCCCCTCTTCATATATAATACCCACGATATCACATAGAGTTATAAATCAATGAAAAGAACATACCAACCAAAAAACGTAAAAAGAATTAGGAAATTTGGCTTCATGGCTAGAAATAGAACCGCCGATGGAAGAAACGTATTAAAAAGAAGAAAAGCAAAAGGCAGAGTAAGGCTTACAGCGAGTGAAGAGTATAAGTTGCTTAGAAAAAAGACAACAAAGAGTATAAGATAGTAGTATATTATGCTTCCTAAAAAATATAGGTTACCAGCAAAAGATTTTCGTTATGTGTACTCCAAAGGCTTAAAGTTTCGCGGACAATACGGAATGCTAGTTGCTTCCCCTTCTACCTCTACTCCTAAGTTTGGTTTTGTATTAAACAAAAAGATAGGGAATGCTGTACAAAGACATAAAATGACAAGATTGCTCAGAGTCATTGTTATCGAATTGGTGAAGGAGTTAGAGCTTGATAATTACAAATTAAACTTTGAGTATGTAGCATTTGAGTTTTGCGATTCTAAGGAAACTTTAAAAGCGGATGTTATGGCTCAATTCAAGAATGCTATTAAATAATGAGAAAGATAATCCTCTTCTTTATTCGTATATATCAAAAGACTCTTTCCTATGATCATGGGTATATGGGAAGGCTGTTCCCTAATAACAGGCCATGTAAATTTACGCCATCATGTTCAGAATATAGCTACCAAGCGATCGAGAAGTATGGGGTTATAAAGGGGACCAAAATGTCGGCTAAAAGAATCGCAAGATGTACCCCGAATGCTCAGGCAGGACAATATGACCCTGTACCGTAGTAAATTGGAGAGGAATTGTATATAATCAGAAGTTACTTTTTATTACAGACATTATGATTACAACCATTTGGAACACAATATTCACCTACCCGCTTTTAAACCTTATGTTGGTTTTCTACCACCTATGTGGTGATAACCTTGGTATTGCTATCTTGTTAATTGCCATAATCACCAGATTACTCCTGATCCCTTTCATGAAGAAGCAAACAGAAATGACCAGGAAAATGGCTGGTCTCAAACCTCAGTTAGATGAATTAAAGAAGAAGTATGAAAGTAATCCAAAGAAACTCTCCGAAGAACAGATGAAGCTTTACAAAAAGGTCGGATACAATCCTCTTGGGTGTTTAGTTACTCTAATCCCTCAACTGGTTGTACTCTCTGTTTTAATAGTCGTAATAAGAAATGTTACTAGCAACCAATTGAATGGTGTCTACCCTTTCATACAAGACTGGTTTACATCTGCTCCTGATTTTGTAATCAATACTAAATTCCTTTGGTGGGATTTGACCAAGTCATACTCCAGTGTCGCTGCTGAATTTGGTAAATTCTCAATGCCGGCTATCTCCTACCTGATCCTTTCCCTCTCGGTCGGAGCTTCACAATATATCACAACCATTTTTACTCAGAAGATGCAGAATCCTTTGGCTGTAACGACAGAGACCAAGAAGAAACCAACAAAGAAAGGAGATCCTGTGTCCCCAGAAGCGTTGCAAGGGAAGATGACAAAATCCATGAATTTGATATTACCTCTCTCTACTATCTTCATCGCTGTTAGTGCACCTTCAGCATTAAGTTTCTACTGGATAGTTCAGTCATTGATGTTAGTAGCACAATATTGGGTATTGGATTGGGACAAGACAAAGAAAGGGGTTCAAAACTTCTACACAAAATATATTAAGAAATCTAAATAACCTCCCCGTTATTTTGAGAAATAAATTATATAGTACAAAATAATGAAAGATAGCGAAATTCTTAAGATAGTTAATGAGGAAGTAGATAAGCTCTGTGAGTTACTCAATGTTGAATGTACCAAAGAGTGCGGTGTTGAAAATGGAGAGGAGAATGCAAAATATATTAAAATAGCCTTTAACGGAGAAGACCTAGGATATATGATCGGGAACAGAGGAAGACATTTAGATTCCTTGCAGTTTATGATCCAAATCATTCTTGGAAGAAAAATCTCTGAGGATACCCCATTTAAGGTATTCGTAGATGTCGGTGGATATAGATTAGAGAAGGACAAACAGTTAGAGGAATTAGCATTGCAGAAAGCTGATGATGTTAGAATCATGGGAGATGAGGTTGCTCTTCCTCCTATGAAGCCATCGGACAGAAGGATTGTACATATTGCATTGGAGAAATTCGATGATATTACAACTGAGAGTCGTGGTGAGGGTATGGATAGGCATATTGTCATATTACCAGCTGTTAAATAGTCCTATCTATTGATAGAATTAGTTAATGGATATATGGAAATTTCTTAATCAGTATCGGTTTCAACTTGTTGTTTTTGTTTTGTTGGTTATACCCCTACTCTTTTTGATGCAAGAAAACGCCCTGCGATCAGTTGTTCTCCTGCTTTCATTGATGGTATGGCTAATCATTGGTATTAAGACAAAAAGTGTTGTACTTTCTAGCATCCTGTATATATTAATTACCCTCCCATTCAACCTCACCTACCAACTACCCCTCCATGTTCTATTTTTTAATACAGACCCATATGTAAGCGGTATCTATACTAACTATTTAGTCCCCACTCTTTCTATTCTAGACCTAGGATTGGCCCTTTTCATAATGTCATATATATATGAATATGGCTGGAAACATGTAAGGGTGATATTACATAAATATCTATTCTACTTAATCCCTTTTGCTGTATTTGTCCTTCTACAAAGCCTATTCAGACTAGATCTAAACTCTTTGATTAATGGAGGAAGATTGGTATCTGGGATTATCTCTCTACTCTTCCTTATAGACTATTTTAAGACACAGAAACACCTGAATCTCTACAAGTACGTTTTGTGGATTTCAATCACTTCTGTGTTACTGCAGGGAGTGCTAGGAGGATTGCAGTTCCTGGGTGGAGCATCAATAGGACTTTCATTCCTGGGAGAATCTCAGGTAGTGAGTGGTATGCAAGGTTCAAGCTTTGTGACATTAAATAATGAGGTATTTTTACGTGCATATGGTACATTCCCCCATCCTAATGTTTTAGGTGGGTATTTTGTAATGAATGTACTCTTGGGAATATTTTTGTATTCTAAGACCAAAGACTTTTACGGAAAATTCTCTGTTTTATTGATCATATTAAGTGGAATTTTTGTAACATTAACATTCTCTAGAATTTCGATATTGCTTGTGTTGGGTATAGTTCTTGTAACATTAGCCGCCAGATTGATTAAAGGAAAGCTCTTCTCTTTTGCTCCTCTTCTATTGGTTGAACGTTTTGCTAATTTAACCTCTGGGAATGATACGAGTTGGTCCGACAGGATTAATTTAGTAAAGAGTAGTTTTAGTGTGATGAAGAAGAACTTGTTGCTTGGTACGGGGTTGGGGAATTTTACTAAGGGTATGGAGGGCATGATTCCTACTACGGTGAATGGGGTCTTATTAATACAACCGGTACATAACGTGGTATTGTTGATGATTGCGGAGCTGGGTATTGTCGGTTCCCTCCTCTATGTTGTTCTTTTTGGGAAGGTATTCTTTAGTAATGTAAAAAGAATGAATTGGTTTAAATGGCTGGTGATTGTATCTTTGGTGGTTATCGGATGTTTTGATCACTATTTGTTTAGTTTGCCACAAGGGATGGTTATGGGGGGGATATTAAGTTTGCTATTAATATTATGAAAGAAACCTTTTCCCACATTATCTTAATGAAAGTTGGTCCTTATTGTGGATACAGCTTGGATGAGATTATAAAGATTAAACAAAAAGAAGAAGAGGAAGTAGGAATGTATTTCTGGGGGTATAGCGGTGTTTTTTGTAGACCTATGGTGGTAAAGAATCTTGTGGCCAATGAAAGGGATAAAAAGATAAAAGTATTATTTGTAGAAACCAAATCCGATTTTATTCCTTTAAAAGTGGACAAATTCGAGAAGTACTCGGAGGATAGTGGCGAATGGAAAGGCCTTCCTTCAAATGTTTTGTTGGTTGGAAACAAGATCAAACCTCACTTTGCTATTACAGCGAAGAACCTAAAAGAAGTGGAAATGGAGCTAGATTTGTCACAATACTGTACATTAAAAGGGATTTTCCCGAATGAGAGCCAGCGATTTGATAAGTACTTCAGATACCGAGTAGACAAAGCTTGTGGAGTTTATGTACCAAAAGAGACGCTTGAAGTGAAGAATATCACAATTAAGTACATTTCAGATTTGGTTCCTCCGTATGTAATTTCAGTAGGATAACTATTTCCTATACACCCCTATTAAATGTACCTTCGCTCTCCTAAATGGTTTCAAATTCAAGATCTTCTCAAGTAATATTGCAAAAAGAAAAGTAACCTCATCAAAACTAATATATGATGGATCACCATTAATTATTAGTTTCTCTTCCTTAAATCCTGTATTTGAGAGTACATCAGCTACCTTTCTAGGAGAATTAATCTTGTACTGCTTTGGGAAGGTATCGTTCTCTTGTCTACCATAAAGTTTCTTTGTAAAGAAATCGTGCAATCTCTCTGGTATTAATCTAATTATCCAAACATTGTAATTCCATGCATTAGGTGTGATGAATATCACCTTCCCACCTGGTTTCAATACTCTATGTATTTCTTTAAAAGCAGCTATCGGATCTACTAAGTGTTCTAATACCCAAGCACATACAACAATATCAAAAAAATTGTCTTTAAAAGGCATATCCTCTACGTAACTTTTAACGACATTCTTAATATATGTATTCCTATTCACTGCATTAAGATCAGGATCAATCCCGTATGTATGTGAGGTTTTCTGGTATACATCTAAAAGAAGTGTGCTATGTCCACATCCTACATCTAGAAGATATGCCCCCTTCTTTGTATTCTCTAGGATGAGATCATGATATATCTGAGAACTTTCTTTCCAATGAGGATTTAATGTTTGATATTTAGCTCTGTAGAAGTTTTGTTTATTCATTAGTGTATATATGGCGGAGAGAGAGGGATTCGAACCCACGGTACGATTACTCGTACGAACGCTTTCCAAGCGTTTCCTTTAGGCCACTCAGGCATCTCTCCTTGAAACGATGGCGTACCTGGCCGGATTCGAACCGACGACCTACTGCTTAGAAGGCAATTGCTCTATCCAATTGAGCTACAGGTACATATTCTTGGGGTATTTTATCACAAAGGTCCCTATTTTTATATATCTACTATCTCCACGAGTACCCCCCCTTGCCTCTTCGGGAAGTAATACAGAGAGTTTGGAAAATTCACAGGATTGAATTCATACATTGTTGTTTTGTCAGAATATTTAAGATTCTCTAAATATGTAGCGCCATCTTTCCATTTCATTGTTTTTAATGTGTTTACAATCTCAGCTTTATCTATCTTTGGCTGAACTGACCCACTTGCAATTAGCTTTATCAATACCGAGCTATCCGTGTTCTGTACAACGGAGACATCTTTCTCAATATCCTCTCCTAGCGTGAGCTCAAGGTTCTGGTCGCTCTGGAAGAGATTCTTGGTTTGTGCCTCACCAGTTAGTAATGACTCTACACCAGCATCAAAACCAGTATTGAGATAGTAGGTACCAGAGCTAGTCACTGTAAGCTCAAGATTCGCTTGCGTAGTTGCTGCTCCAACGGCGACATCTGTTTTAATGGTATCTTTCTTAATCTCACTCTTTATACTATCTATTATCAACGTCCATTCCCCCTGTTTGTCTTTAAGCTTCTGTTCTACTTCGCTGATTGAAGAAGTTTTTAATTCTTCACTGGCAGCATTAACATCGGACAAAGACAAAACGGTATATTCGGTTTTGGTCCCTCCGGAGAAAGTCCCAGACCTATACCCAAAAGCTTCTGTACTTGAGTAATTTTGTACAGTGAAATATGTACTAGATGTGTTATATTCTTCGCCTATATCAGTAGCATGGACAGGAGTTGTAACGTAGCTATTACATTCCAAGCTAATAGCCCCATCCAAAGTGTATGTTTTCCCATCAGATGACATAACAACCTGGCCTGCTGTTAGAGGAAGTGGAGTGCAAGATTCGGATGGCCCTGGATGTGTTAGAGTTACTGCCCCTGCGGCTTTTTCTCCCTTGAATGCTTTCCCGGTCGCGGTTATGGATGAAGATCGGGATTCTTCTAGAGATTCTGTCTTAATTGGAATTTTAAGATTTTCAAAATCGATTTCTTTAATATTTGGATCTCCAGCGAAAGTCTTCTCAATGCTAACATCTTGTGCTTTTACGAAGATTCTAACTTTAACGAAGGGGACGGTATTGAAGTAAACAGCCCCAACAAGAACAGTTATGAAGATGACTGAGACTAGTAATATGGGAAGAAGTTTCTTAAATTTACTAGTCAAAGGTCTAGGTATGATATCGGCGCGATTCATTTTTGGTTTTGGTTTTAGGAATGCAGGAAGAGTGAAGAGAGGTTTTTTTATCTTTACATGGTCTTCGCTTTTTGTGACATCTTTAAAATCAACATTGGGAATTTTTGGAACTTCCGCATCGTTGTCTTCAGAGGGGAGATCTTCTCCTACGGAGATGACGATACCATCTTTATGTATTGTCTTTAAATCTTTCTTGTTTTCCATATCTTCCCTACTCTTCTGAATTGCTTCATTTACACGATTCTCGAAGCTGGATGCTTTGGTTCCTGCAGATTGAGTAGCAGAAACTTCTTCGACAATATCTTCTTTTGTAGTTACAGGTTTCACTGTTTCCTGGGCCTGAGCTTGCACCCAAATCTCCTCCGTTGGATTGCTTGGGGTATCGACTGTTGTTATTCCAGCAAGTTGTGAATTTCTATGGCCAGTAGGGTTTTTAATAATCTGACATACTAAAACCTTTTTCTCTTCATCAGCGGTCTCTTTTAGAACTGCGAGATTGATTGCGCTTATGAGAAGGTCTGATTCTTCCGCGAAAGTAAGTATGATACGGTCGGTTTTGCAGTTAAGAATACCGCTTACAATATCTGTAAGCTCGTCTTCTCGACCTACTACTATTTTTGTTATCTTTGTATTCTCTTCCATTATATTGGTATGTTTTTAGATCTATTTAACTCGTTGTCATATGCGAACTTTGCTAAAGCAGCAGGTGTGATATCAAAGATATACTTCAATTCACCACTCAAGTCTACTATATTATCCAATTTCTGTGGGGTGAAATATTCAATTCGAGGAACTACGGGGAATGGAAGATATTTCTTCCATGGGAATTCGAGCATAACCTCTTTGATTTCTGGAAGTAATGCGCCACCACCACACAGATATATCTGCCCGGGTAGGGTATCTATATCATCGCAGCTGTAAAAGGCAGTTTTAAGAGTCTTCATCCAAAGCTTAGCTACGGGGTATGCAATTTTTTGTACTTCCCTCGCAAGTTCTTTAGTTAAATCTTTATCAGAGTACTTTATCTTCCTTTGTTCTGCATGGCGATAGTCGAGAGAAAGAACGTTCGCTAGCTCTTTTGTGAAAGTCCTTCCACCGAATGCAAACATCTTGGTCTCAATGATATTCCCTTTCTCAACTACTGCAACATCTGATGTCCCTCCACCAATATCGATGAATATTGCTGAGAAATCTTTGTTAGAAGACCCATTGAATGCTCTAGCTACAGCAAATGGCTGAGAAACTATTCCGAGAATTGTAAGGTTAAGATCTTGGGCTACCTTTCTTAATGCTTCGACGTATGTTTTGGGTGCAAAGGAGGCGTAGAAGTTTAGCTTAACTTCTCTGCCTTTGTATCCAACCAATGAATCAACAGGCATTCCCCCTATTTCTAATCCAGTCTTGGTTATATGTAATATCTCAATGTCATCATTTTGTAGTCCGGTTCTTGCACCTAAATCTTCTTTCCCATTCACTTCAATCTTCTCTTTGATTTGCCTTATAATCTGGTCTTGTTCTTTTTGGGTTACTTCTTTACCAAAATTCTCATCCCTTTGGTAGTTGATGACGATTGAAACACCCTGAATATATTCTCCTGCAATCCCCATGACTACATATTTAGGCATTTCCTCATCTGAGAGTCGACCGGTTAATTCTGAGATTGAGAGTCGACAGTTATCTAAGACGGTATCTAGATTGGTAATAATGCCACTTCGCATGGCATTTTGCTGCTGTTCTATACGGGAGATTTTCTTAACAGTGATTCCTGTTTTATCCATTGAGAAAAGGATACTTTTTAGTTTCTCAGTACCTATATCCAATGCGATAACATTTTTATTGGAATCTAACAGTGTTTTATTTTCAGAAAAGTTTTTCAGAAAAGGTAGATTTAGCATACGAAAGTATAGCACATTTGAGGGATTAGATAATCACCGTAAGGATGATTGGCTCTCTTTCTGTTTTCTTGTAAATCAACTTCCCGAGCTCTTTCTCTATGGCATCTTTAAAGTTCTCCACCTTGAAAGTTTTACTATTTTGCGATTGGCTTTCCCAATCATGATGGATATCAAATATGAGATTTTCGATTTCTTTTAGTAATTCTTGAGATCCCTTCATATATACAAAACCTCTTGAGATGAATCGTGGTCTTCCAATTATTTTCTTTGTTTTAACGTTCATATTTAATACAGTAACAAACATACCAAATTCGGAGAGCTGCTTCCTGTCTTTTAGGACAATATCGCCAGTGTCACCTACTCCAAGTCCGTCAATGAGTATTGGTTTGGATTCTACTTTCTTTCCCTTGACCCATCTGTGTCCATCTAACATCCATACTTGTCCATCATCAGTTAAAAGGACGTCTTCATCTCTCATCCCCCATCGAAGGAAGTTGAGTTTGTTGAAATATCTAAATGTAAGCGAACCATGTACAGGCATAATTGCTCTCGGTTGTATCATATCTATCATCATTTTCATGTCTTCCTGATTTCCGTGTCCGGTGGAGTGAATCTTAAGGTCAATAGTATCTTTTACTAAATCTGCCCCTAAAGCAATAATTCTGTCTGTCATTCTCCCGATTGTACTAATGTTTTCGGGAATTTCTGAAGAGGACATAATAATTAGGTCTCCTTTATGTATCTTTATGAACTTATGCTCGTTTAGCGAAATTCTGTTTAATGCAGCGAATCTTTCTCCTTGGCTTCCAGTACAGAGTAAAAGTAGCTCGTTGTCGGCATATTTGTTAATATCCTTTTCTTTAATGAAAAGAGAGTCTTCTGCTGTGATATATCTTTTTCTTCTTGCAATATCTATGGCTTGGTCTAGACTTCTTCCAGAAAGGACGATTTTTCTCTTGGTTAGCTTTGCAACTTCGATTAGTGAATATAGTCTAGTTATGAGGGATGAGAATGCTGCTACCACTACTCTTCCCTTTTGTTTTCCTATCAACTCGGCTAAATTCTCGAATATCTCTTTTTCAGAAGGAGCTTTCCCAGGATTTGAAGCATTAGTACTATCCATTAGAGCGATATCGACCCGCCCCCTTAGCTGTCTTAATTTGTCATAATCTGTGAGAGGTTCGTTTGCGGGTGTTAAGTCAATTTTGTAATCTCCTGAGAAGAATACGTTGCCATTGGGTGTTTCTAGAAAGATTGAGAATGCGTCAGGAATACTGTGGTTAATACCTATGAATGTAGCCTGAAAATTCCTACCTATTCTCAACTGTGATTTTCTATCTATTCCGAAGATCTTAACCTTGTCTAACATCTTGTATTCCTTCATTTTCTCTTCTATGAGAGCCTTGGCAAAACCACCTGCATAAATTGGAGGGTATCCTAGTTCGGGTAATATCCATTTCAATGCACCGGTATGGTCCAAATGACCATGGGTTATTAATATGGCCTTAACTTTTTCTTTGTTCTTCTTGAGATAGCTAACGTTAGGGATTAGGTAGTCGATTCCATACATTTCTTGTCCTGGGAATGAATATCCTGCATCTACCATTACTATTTCATCTCCGTACTCAACGAAATTACAATTTCTTCCGATTTCTGTAGTTCCTGAAAGCGTGCAGAGCTTTAACAATTCTTTTCTATTTGTAAACATGATGAACGATTATACCAGATATGAGTGTGATATAATATTAAAGCCGTTGAAACAAGACTAGTCATCTTGAAGGCTTGGAAAGAAATCTATATACAATATATGTATAGAGAGTAGAATCCTCTACCCTTGTAAGGGTTGTAAGTTTGAGATAGTAATATCTTGAAGAAGTAAGGTGGTAACGCGTGTATTCGCCCTTACATTAGAGTATCAATATGGTATTCTGATGTAAGGGCCTTTTTATTTATATTTACAAAATTATGTCGGACCTATTAGATCAAGATGTTGCGACGGATGAGATACAAAAACCAGAGCCAGCGGATGAAAATATTTTCAGAGCAAGAGAATTCCCCTCAGATGAGGATATTAGGAAGCTATATGAGAGTGAAATCTCTCAGGAAGCTGCTTTGTCCCCCATCTCCATTACATATTATCTCGATAATGATGAAAGAGATTTTTCTTTAGAAGAAAATTCTGATTTGAAAGGTGCGCTTGAAGATCAAAAGAAGATGTTTGAGCTGTTTTCAAGTCCTTCTGTAACCGAAGGTGTTTTGAAAGAATTAGTTACAATAATACAAAGCTCTTCTGGATGGAAAGAGATAGCAGACATTTTAAAAGATCCACAATTCGGCGAAAAAACGTTAGAATATTTGAAGAAAGCTCAAGCTACAGAAAAACAAAACAATCAAAAAAGTGTTTGCACATCTTTAGAAAAAACGGCCAAGCTAATAGGAGATAATTTAAACTTCTTCAAAAATGGAGCGTAATATACCTAAAGCATTCGAATCAAAAACATCCGAGCCAGAGATATACAAACTCTGGGAATCTTCAGGTTATTCCGCTCCCGAAAAAACAGAGCAATATTTAAGAGAAAAAGGGTTCAATGTTGAGAAACCGTTCACAATTACCTTACCTCCTCCAAATGCTAATGGAAATTTACACCTAGGTCATATGTGTGGATACTCGTTCCATGATACATTTGCAAGATTCAATAGAATGACTGGTCACCCTACTCTCCTAGTACCAGGAAAAGACCATGCAGGGATCCAAACCGAAAGTGCCTTTACAAGAGTGTTACAAAATAACGGCGAGGATAAGTGGGAAATGGGAAGAGATGAGTTCTACAAGCGTTGCTATGATTTCTGTATGGAGAATGCTGCAAATGCTAGGTCTCAGGAAAAGAACATTGGTCTTTCTGCCGACTATTCCAGAGAATTCTTTACATTAGATCCAAAACTTACCAAAATAGTCTACGATACTTTCTACAAGATGTATGAAGATGGAATGGTTTACAGAGATAAGCGGATTGTAAATATATGTCCAAATTGTAAGACAGCTTTAGCAGATATTGATACAGACCATGAAGAAAGAAGAGGGATATTTGCATATATAGTCTACCCTTTCGTCGATGAAGCTGACAAACAACTTGCAAAAGAGAGATTTGGTGTAGAAGGTATAACTGTTGCTACAACAAGACCTGAAACTATGTTAGGAGATACTGCGGTAGCTGTTAATCCTAACGATCCAAGATACAAAGAATTCTTTGGGAAAAAAGTGTTACTTCCAATTGCAAACAGAGAAATCCCAGTCATAGCGGAAGAAGAAGTAGATCTTGAAACAGGTACAGGCGCATTGAAGGTAACCCCTGCACACTCTCCTGTTGACTTTGAGATTGGTAAACGACAAGGACTAGAAATTATAAACGTAATTGATGAGGATGGAAAAATGACTGGGAATATTCCAGAGAGATTTAAAGGGATGGGAACAACAGAGTGTTCGAAAGCGTTATGTGGTGAGTTGAGTGAATTAGGGTTGTTGGTAAAGATAGAGAACATTAAGCATGATGTTGCTGTGTGTGAAAGATGTAGCACCCCTATCGAACCTGTTATCTCTAACCAATGGTATGTAAATGTAGAACCTTTGGCCAAGAAAGCATTAGAGGCATTACATAGAGGTGATGTTAAGGTTATACCGGAAGGTCAGCAAAAAGCACTCGAATTCTTCTATGAAAATATTCAGCCATGGTGTATTTCTAGACAGCTTTGGTGGGGTCAGAGAATTCCTGTTTGGTATTCTGGGAGTAAGAAGCTTCATGATTGGTTAGATGAAAACAAGGGTAAAACGGTTGAAGATTTTGAAAACGAATTTAACGTAAAAGCCAATGGTACGGGGGAAATTAAGTTAGGAGAGAATAGCCCAGAGGGTATATGGGAACAAGAGACAGATGTGTTTGATACTTGGTTTAGTTCAGGCCAGCTTCCATATTCTACACTGGGTGGTCCAGAGGGTGATGATTACAAAAAATACTATCCGACCCAGATGATGATTCATGCTAGAGATATTCTTTTCTGGTGGACCGCACGTATGATTATGTTTGGTCTTTACAGAACAGACCAGGTTCCCTACTCTACAGTATTACTTACGGGTATGATTCTTGCTTCCGATGGTTCTAAGATGTCTAAATCTAAGGGAAATGGTATTGAACCTAATGAGGTGTTTGAGAAATATGGTGCTGATGCTTTAAGGCTTTGGTACTACAGTGATGCTCTTCCTGGTTCTAATGCTCCACTTAGAGAAGAGAAGATTAAGGGTAACAGGAACTTTGTTAACAAGATTTGGAATGCTAGCAGATTCATATTAATGAATATTGAGGATGAGGAGATTGAAAAGATACAGAAGAAGGATGTTGCAGATACTAACAGAGTCATGGCGACTAAGGAACACATTGGAAGGGTCGGAAAATATATCGAAAGATATCAATTGAATCTTGGTGCAGAAACTATTAGGGAGTTCTTCTGGCATGAGTTATGTGACAAATGGATTGAGGATATTAAGGGAGAGATTAAGGATCAGCCTATTGGTAGTGATTTAAGAATAGAGAAACTTTCTGAATTGCTTTGGTTATTAAAAGAGAATTTAAAGATTATGCATCCTTTTGTTCCTTTTGTTACTGAGGCTGTATGGCAAGAGTTAGTAAAATTGGAATTAGCCGAGGGTGTATTGATGGTTGAACAGATTTAAACCAAAGAAAACCCTGCGCTACAACAAAGTGCATAATGCACAGGGTTTTCTATTGGAGTGAACATTTTCAAGTTGGTTGCGAAACGTTTAGCTGCTGAAGGTAGGGAATCAAGTTATTTCCAAATTCCTGGAGATCTTTCTCTTTGTTGGGCAAAATATTCTCGATCGGTATGCTTAAGATCCGAATAACACCACAAGGGCGTATCACAAAGGATGCTTTAGAGGCATCACTTTTGAGCAATATCTGCCGGAGTTCCTCAAGAGCTTCACTTTGGATAATAACTGTTTCGGGACAATCGTCTTCTTTGGAACAGAACTCGATGAGACGTTCTCCCCAGACGGTTGTTTCGTCAATATCAAGCCTTGCTTTAAATGTTTGCACGTTCACTCCTCTCTTGTTTAGTTTTTAAACAACAGAAGATTATACTACTATGGGATGACGTTTTCTATATTAACCTTTTATTACAACGATGTGATTAAGAACCATGGAAACCCAGTATGTGTATTAAAAAATATACTGGGTCTCCAGTTGTAGTTCGGTTCTATTAGGAATTCCCCTCTTGGAGAAGATTATTCTCTTCGAGATATTCTCTCAAAACCTTTTGCAGGTTCTTTCGAAATCTGTTCCATTTGTGTTCTGGAAGTTCAGAATCAATCCACGCATTTGTTGCTAATCTTTTCAGATCGATTTTGATGCTCATCTTGAAGAAGAGCAGGTAAGAAAGGACTAGATCAACCGAATCGGTGCTAAGGCCGAGTATAGAAGCCTTTACCTCTTCCGGAAAGATAACGATCTCGCCATTGCTTATATTACTCTCTTTATATTCAAGAAGTCCCTCCCAGAGGATTCTCCCAACAGAATACATTTTCGTTTCAATTTTCATTATTCCTCCACCACACATAGAATGAGCTACATTCAAATTATACTACTACAGGCTCTGCATTTCCATAATTCCCTAATCTACCAATATTTGATATCATTTACAGTAATAATTAAAAGAAAATATACATGGATAAACAAAAATTCTACCTAACAACCACACTCCCCTACGTAAATGCAGAACTCCATATAGGACATGCCTTAGAGTTTGTACAATCAGACTCCATAGTAAGATATTTTAGAAACAAATTAGGAAAGGAAAATGTATTCTTTAATGTAGGAACAGACGAACACGGACAAAAAATATACAACAAAGCACAAGAAGAAGGATTAGAATTAAAACCATTCGTAGACAAATATGCACAAAGAGTAATGGACTTCTGTAAACTCTTTAATGTTGAATATGACAACTTCTACAGAACATCCGATCCAAAACACCATGAATTAGCACAGTTATTCTGGAACAAATGCAACGACAATGGAGATATATACAAAAAACAATACTCAGGACAATACTGTGTAGGATGTGAGAGATACCTTACGGACAAAGAACTTGTAGATGGAAAATGTCCAGATCATCACACGGTACCCGAATTAAAAACAGAGGAAAACTACTTCTTTAGACTATCGAAATACAAAGAACCCCTACTCAAATGGTTGGACGGAGAAAAAACCTTTGTAAAACCAGCATACAAGACGGATGAATTAAAAAAATTCATATCAGAAATGGAAGATATCAGTATATCGAGATTAAGAGAAAATCTCCCATGGGGAATTGAAGTACCTAATGACCCTGCTCAGATGATGTATGTATGGTTTGATGCACTAACTAACTATGCCATAGCCGTGGGGTATGGAAGTGATGAAGAAAGATTCAACCAATGGTGGGGACCAGTACAAACATGTGGGCCAGATAATCTAAGATTCCAAGGTGCCATATGGCAAGGGATGTTAGCTTCTGCCGGATTACCACAGTCAGAGAAGCTATTAGTACACGGAATGGTATTAGGACCAGATGGCACGAAAATGTCTAAGACTGTTGGAAACATTGTCTCTCCTTTTGAACAAGAACAAAAATATGATGCTGAGGTAGTAAGGTTCTATCTCCTAACGGGGATCCCAACGTATGATGATGCAGCTTACAAGGAAGACGACCTAGTAAATGAGTATAACTCGAGGCTGGCAAATAATTTTGGGAACCTACTTAACCGTGTAATTCATTTAGCAAATGTAAAAGAAGCTGCGATGAACAATGAAGCTACTGTTGAGAAAGAATTCAAAGAAACTGTAGATACATATGTTAAGGAAATTAACAGTCTTTACGAGGATTATGAAATATATCTCGCCGGAGAGAAGATAGATCAATTGGCCGATTATGGAAACAAATATATCACCAAAGAAGAACCATGGACGAGGGAGAAACCAGGAGCTGAGAAGATTCTAAACAACCTAAGTTACCTCCTTAAGCATGTAATTGAAGAATATGCCCCTATCTTGCCACTTAGTAGTTCCAAAGCATCGGAGGCTTTAGAGAAGAGGGAGAAGATCATACTGTTCCCTAAATTGGAAGCGTAATATGATATACTAAAAATATAAAAATTTAACACTGCCAAATGTTTAACTCTGGAAAACAGCCACAATCAATTGATTTCTTACAACCCGTATATTCTCCTACCGATGTCTGGTCGACTGCATATATATGGCTAACAAATGTTGGCAAATATATGTTGATTGCCGTAGAAGTATTGGTTTTGGGTGTATTCTTCTCTCGTTTTATTCTTGATAGGCAAAATAACAATCTTACAGAAGAGGTTAATGCGAAGGTAAATCTTTTGTCAAATGATAGCTGGCAAAAGAATGCAGCACTATACGAGAACTATCAATATCTGCTAAGTGACATATCCCTAGCTAGAGAAAAACAAGATATAAACTCAGTTAAGATAAGCGAATTAATAAGTGGAGTCCCATCTTCTCTTCACATGACGACATTTAGCTATTCTGTCAATAAAGTTGCTCTAAGATTAACTTCTAACAGCCTAGATTCCATAAAGGATTATGAATCCTCTTTAAAGAACAATCCTAATTATACGAATGTAATATTCTCTATAGACAAGAGCGATGATGAGATTATTGTAAATGTTAACTTTTTGCTAGTAACCAAATAGATAATGGATAGGAAGTCACTAAACACAGAAGAATATATTAAGCTAATAAAAGAGTCTCCAGAGAAAAAGAAGGCCTATGGTTTTGCGGCAGCCACGATATTGGTAGCAATTCTGTTAATTATTTTTGCAATTAGGCCTACAATTCAAAAAATAGTTCAGATTAGCTCAGATATCAAAGAGAAGAAGAGCTTGAACACTGCCTTGGACGCGAAGATTAGTACATTGAGCACACTGGATAAACAATTCATAGAGATCGGAGATGATTTGAATTCTATGAGGTTGGTTTATCCTGCAGATGGCAATTTTAGTTTGTTACTAGCGAATATAGGCCCTGTGCTTTCTAGGAATAGTTTTGCCCTAGGTGCCGTAAATTTTGATAAATATAGTGATAAGAACTTTTTGTTTTCACCTAAAGTCTTTGTCCCTTGGTCCATAAAAATATCGACTAGTGGTAAAAGCTCTAATATAATAAATCTATTGAAAGAGTTAGAAGCCCTTCCAATGTACCCTGTTATTGAAAGTTTTTCATATACAGATCAGAAGGATGAAAACGGGTTGACGGGTTTTAATATTAATCTGAGGATTTATAAAATAGATAATCCTAATTTTTACGAATAGAATATTATGGATCTGATTAAAAAATCATTCTTTGCGCTTCTATTATTACTAGTAGTAGTCCTAGTGTGGGTTGGGGCTGTGATATACTTCAAAGCGAATCATAAGGATGTTAACCCAAATGCAGCTTCGTATACGAAGCAAATCAAGAAATCTTTTGATGAGGAGACTCTAAAATTGGTGACAGACAAAACAGAGAAGAGTTTCTCTGTTTCTCCTTCTGAATTTTTAAGCCTTACTGAGAGCTCAAATTAGTCTATATAGTCATCAAGTTTCTGTTGTGTGGATTTTTCCTTAAGCTTCTTTAGTGCTTTAGCTTCAATCTGTCTGATTCTCTCCCTTGTAACTCCAAATTCTTTACCGACCTCTTCGAGAGTTCTGGATACTCCGTCATCAAGCCCGAATCTTAATGACAAGACCCTTCTCTCTCTATCCTGGAGAGTATCAAGGATATCTTTCAATTGATTCTTTAGATATTCGGCAGTTGCATATTCTTCTGGAGATTGGGACCAATCATCAGCGATAACATCCTGAAGCTTACTATCCTTCTCCTCACCTATTGGTGTAGAGAGTGATGTAGGATTTTGTTTAATTTTTCTAATTTCTGCAACTTTCTCGAGCTCAATATCCATCTCCTTGGCAATCTCCTCATCCTTAGGAGGTCTTCCAAGTCTTGTGGTTAAGGAGTTGTTTACCTTGTTAAATTTGTTTATTGTCTCAATCATATGTACAGGTACACGAATAGTTCTAGCTTGATCCGCAATAGCTCTGGTTATAGCTTGCCTAATCCACCATGTAGCATATGTAGAGAATTTGAAACCTTTGGTGTAATCAAATTTCTCAACTGCTCTCATTAACCCAATGTTGCCCTCCTGGATTAAGTCCAAAAGTTCAAGACCACTCTTACTGTATTTCTTAGCAATGCTTACCACAAGCCTCAAGTTAGCAGTAATGAGTAATTGGGTAGCTTCTTCGTCTCCCTTCTCTATCCTTTTAGCCAAAATTTTCTCTTCGTCCCCTGTTAAAAGAGGAATTCTACCAATCTCATAAAGGTAGGATCTAATGGCGTCGGTTGATAGGCTAGATTGTATTGTTTTTAGAATACGAATCTTTTTCTCAAGGGTAAGCTCCTCCTTCACTGGGACATCGATGTTTTCCTCTGGTTCTAATACTTCAATTTCGTTTTCTTGAAGCGAAGCAAAGATATCATCGAGGAGATCTACGTCTTCTTCAATCGTTGGGAAAACATCTAACAAATCTTCCTGTGTAAGGAATCCTTGGTCTTTTCCCTTGTCTATAAGGACTTTAACAGCTTTCTCTTTGTCTGTCATAGAAAATTTTATGGTATAATTTTATATATGGACAGTAAAAAAGATATTTTACTCGAAAAAAAACAGTTCTTCTTGGACACCGTTGCTCGGTTTTGTGATAAGTGCGGCTCTCAATATGCTCTCCAAGATGTAAATATAATTCAAAACACCGGAGTATCAAGCATTATACACTTTTCTTGTCATAATTGTAAATCTAAACACATAGCTACATTGATAGTTCCGTTGGGTATTAGTAACAGAGTTGCAGTAAATACAGATTTGGAAGTTAAGGAGATTAAGAATTTTACAAGCGAGAAGGAGATCTCTACTCAAGATATCTTAGAGATATATACGTGCCTTAAGAATAATCCGAAAGTAGTAGTTTAATTGTTTGTATTCCAGACTATCTGATATTCCTGATTCTTAGAAAGCTCAAATCTGCTTGTTAGTTGATTCTCAATACTGTTTAAGTTGCCAGAAGTTTCTACATTCCACGTCTCGGGATATGTAATGTCTAGTTTGTATGCATGAGCTATCTCTCCAGCTTGTTTGAAAATATCTAGATTTAGGAATATGTTTGAGTCATTAATCTCCAGTGGGAAACTTATTGTATTTGAGGCTCGTGTAATTCTGTATGCTATCTCTAAGGTTTTTACAGTTTGTATTGGGACATTAAACCATCCTCCTATTACCTTGAATCCACCCTCCTTGTTAGTATCAAATTTATTGTCCTTCATTCCTCTGACCGAAAGCACGGTAGCGTTAGAAGGTAGGTATATTCTTTGATAGTTTATATAGTCGCCCTCAGGGTATGTAGTAGATTTGGATCCGTTCTCGGTAGAGATTGTGTATAAGAAATCTATGGTATCTGCATCTCGAATAGTTATAGCTAGATTGTAATTTTTGTTTAGGTATAGATTGGCTTTGTTCCCACCCCAGTTCCAATCTATGGATATTGGGGATTCATTATATCTCGAATCGAGCGATCCCGCCCAAGCCCTTGCGTTAAAGAAATCGTAAGCATCACTATTCTTGAAGGTTGCTTGAAGATGTTTCTCATCCAAGGAGTCCCCGAAGACAGCTCCAAGGGATATTAAATCACTAATATTCATTGAAAGAATTTTTGTAATAATCTGGTTCGCGAGATCTGCAAGGAATGTTGTTTTCTGGGTTGACCCTGGTGTAAATTCTTCATGCATTTGGAATATCTTTGAGTAGAGATTGGAACTTGTTATTATCTCTGTTTCTCCCGGAACCTCTATTCCACCCCATTTATCTAAAAGTTTCTGTATAAATGCAATGTCGATTGTTACGACACCATCAAGATCGTTGCCTTTGCCGAGTGCTTCGATGTATGGTTCTGCAGATACCTGTGTTTCTGTTAAATCAGGATACCAGTTGATTAGCGAGAATGGCCATGTGGTTATTCCCAATGCTTGTTGCATAGACTTAGGTGCGGGATATGTTTTACCTTGTGCCTTTAATGTTCCATCCGCATTGTATATATCATCCACAAACAATTCTCGAATTTGTCCTCCCTCTATTCCGACAATTCCATAGCTTGTTAACCATCCTCCAGTGCTTCGTAACTCTGATTCGTTCTGTAGAAGAATGAGATATCTTTGTCTTTCCGTAACTCCAAGGAGGTTTGGCAAGAACACGACAATATCTTGGAAGGTATCAGTGCCAACATTTAGCTGACTAATCATATCTTTTATCATGGAAATTTTGTCTCTAGTAAACGAAGGGAATTCATTGATATTTACCTGATTCATAATTCCATTCGCAAGAGAGATTTTGTATGCGGCTTCTTTTACTTTGTAACTATTGTCACCCATAGCATTAAGATACTGAGTATATTCTCTGGTGGTCTTTGGGGTAGATGATTGGAAGTCTACTGAGGGTTGAAACTCTCGAACATATTCTGAGAGTGGTGTTATTGCACTAAGCATATTACTTGCACCATCTGTGGCATATTGTGCGCTTAGGAGTACCTGTGTAATGTTCTCATAGAGGGTATCCTTCCCTACTAGTTTAAATGCCCATTGTAGATTATTTAAACTGTTAGACATTCTCTCAACGCTATTCTCAATTTGTAATATCTTCTTCTCACTTGTTGCTGAATCCATACTAAATATTGAACTTTGAAGATCCTTGGTAGTACTTGTTAGTATTATGAGGCCGAGGATAGTTCCAATTATTGGGTATATTAGAAAGTATGTAATCAGTGCTATACAGGCTGTAATCCCAGAAGTTTTCAGAATTTGTTTCCAGCTAATCTCTTTTCTTTCTTTCTTTGTATTTTTTTGATCTGAGATATGTGAGAAAGGACGAATTAATTTGTCAAAGAATACCCCGAGCTTAGTCTTCGAAGTTTTTACATGTTCGACAACCTTCTTCTGTGGTTTATCTGCATAGTCCCAAGTTTTATCAATATCATCATAGTAGGTATGGATTTGGTCAACCAAGGATTCTTCGAGAGTTATCTGTTGTGTCCACCCATATTTGGACGCATGTGGTGCTGGTACATACAGATCTTGTATGATAAAGTCCCTCCCAGGATTTTCGACGAATTTGATTGATTGAGCTTCAGTATTTAATTCTAGAAGCTTGTAAGCTACAGAGAGTGTAGTGTAGTTATTCTTGTTAGCAAGGGTTATGACTTCGCCTTTGGTTTTATCCGAGAAGGTTAATTTCAAGATTCCATATATAGCATCTTTTTCATCTATTATATTGTGTATATCTAATCCCTCACCCTTTATTGTTATTTGTGGTCTCTGAGTTGCATCTTTTACGAGGTTATGAATGATATCATTATCTATCTTTAGAACACCTTTCCCAAGGATTGTACCAAGTCTAAGGATTCTAATATTGAGGTCTGTTTTGTCTCTGAATTCTGCAGCTAGTGTCTCACAATATTTTTGTAATTCAATATTTGAGTATGGAGAAGGAGATGCCAACTTCATATTGTTTACCCTATTAGCCAATTCCCGATTTAGCGCCAAAGATGTTATTAGTGAGAATTTGGCATTATTCTTTCTAGCACTCTTTAATGATTCCTCTAGTGATCCTGCTTCTCTTATGAACTCCTTGCTATCGTATTCTTTAGAGACTAAAGCATTGTTTAAGAAGTAAAATAGATAGTCATATCTTTTAATATTCTTAAATACACCATCTAAGCCTTTGAATTCAAAAAAATCTACTAATGGAGACCCTCTGAATTCAGAGATATATTTATTGGTTTGTGAATTGTAATTATCAATGATTATGACATGGCAACCTTGTTCTATTAGGGTTTTGGTTATCAGATAGCCGTGTCGATTACCACCATGTATTAGGATGGAAACAGGTGTTTGCGCTTTTATTTTCTCTAATTTCGAATTGCTCATACTAATTACTTACTGTATCAAAATTAACAGGTATTGGGAAATGGTATGTCTTAAGATTTAACTGGTACCCAGCACGTACAAATACAGGGATTTCTATATCCTCGTACCCTACAGCGGAGACCTTTATCTGATATTGGTTGTCTCTCTGCTCTAAATTATTTACTGGAGCATTTCCGATATATTCTTTATCGATATATACCTTGGCATCTGTAGCAGAGCTTGTGATTGTAATTAATCCTTGCCCCGTAGCTGTATGTGGGACAGATGTGTAGTACAGGATGGTGCCGTTTAGGATACTTTCAGGACCAATCTCTAAATCTATTCTCGCGGAGGTATTCTTTGCTAACTCAACCTCAAATATCTGTTTCTGATAGAATGTGTTGTCATCGGCGATCTTCTTTAGCTCAATAGTGTATTTCCCCTGTGGGAGATTCTCTACTGTGGTTGGTGTCTGTCCGTAATCTTTTCCATTTATTGCTATCAAGGCTTTTCCTTTCTCTGTTATTATTTCTATAGAAGTATTGTTGTAAAATCTTTTTACCAAAGGAATATTCTCAAGAATTTTACCTAATGGGAGAAAGTACAAGATTATGGATACGATAATAATAGCGATTGCTATTATTAGGGCTGTTTTTCGATTTTTCATTATCTAGATTATATTAGTACTACCAATATTTGTCTAGAAATTAGTAAGAGTATTTTGATTCAGGAGATTTTTCTTTAACTTTTTTCTCTTTATGTCTTGAAGCCTTAATATTGGCAACGACAATAAAGACAATACCAATAGATGTTCCAAAGATAAGGGCGAAGTATCGTATAGCACCAGTACTCAGGATAGCGAGAGAACCAATGAGTAGTGTCATAGCCATTTCCAACAAAACAATCTGTCTTCTTGTAAGGTCAAGTTTTATTAATTGATGATGCAGATGATTTGTATCATTTATTCTTAACAAATCTAAGAGATTTTTTGGTTTGTATGTTAAAAGCCTCTTGAGGATTACATATATAAAGTCAACGAGAGGAATCAATAACAACATGATTGTCGTTGAAAGTTTTGCATCTGCGACAATAGCGAGAATACAAATTAAGAAGCCATACAATGTTTTTCCTGAGGAGCCAGACATAATCCTCTGGGGTGGGAATGCAAATAGAAAGAATATCAAAAGAGCTCCTGCAGCTACTATACTTAATACTGCAGAGAAAGGTGCTACATATCTGATTGCGATGATAAAGATTAAGGCAAAGATTGTAAAAGAGTTTGCCTCAATTATCCCTGGGGATCCAGCAGTCCACTTTACTGCGTTGATGCACATTAATATCCACACGAAGAGTATTATATCTCCTGGAAGTGCCAATGATTGTTGTAGGCCAATAAGGGAGAAGTTAAAGGTATATAAATCAATATTGATATTAAAGAATGAGAGGTTCTCTAGATTTATGACAGAGAATACGATTATTAGTGCTGCAAGTATTTGGTATGCGAGTTGTGACTTTGCGGGAAGATTGAAAACATCGTCTAACGTAGAGCCAATTATTAATACTAAGGTTGCTATTATAATTGGAATTGTAAAACTATCCAGCTTGAAAAATACAACCATAGCAATTAATACAGGGAGGGTCACAGCAAGACCTCCTAGTGCGGGTGTAATCCCTTCGTGGAGGGCTTTCTCAGGATTATCAAATTCCTTATGGTTCTTTTTTATCCCTGGTTTATATGTAATGTCATGTTTTAGAGCTATCTGCCCAATTACGGGTGTTAATATAAATGCCAGGATTACACCCATGAGGAATAATGGTGCATACTCAAGGTATTTTAAATATACTCCTCCATTCAGTTGGGAAAACATAGGTAGGTTTAGAAGTCTATTTAAAAGTTCTGATGCTGTTGAAAAATCCATATTATCAATTAATAGTTAAGTGAATTAGGATAATAGAACCGGAGACACAAGCGAGTAGTGTACAAAGCAGAATAAATCTCGTTAGCACCTTTTCTTTATTGTAATATTTTATTGTTGCTATGATGCCAATTATTATACTAATCAAAGAAATCAGGGGGATAATATAGAGGAGATTTCGATCTGCTAATCTGCTCTCAGGAGTTAAGTTATAATTCAAAATTGGGGTCAAAAGTGGGAATCTATCTATATTCTTATATAACCAAAACCCTTGCTGCAGCAGCATTATAGCGTCAAAAACCACAACAAACCAAAAGAATGTATCTTTCAGGAATTTTCTTACCTCGAACTGTAGGATCATGACATCTGTTTTCCCTTTAATCTTTAATATCTTGTTTTTAAAGGGATCTTTAATTCCTAAGTCCAACTGTTTAACCTCCTGTTTAGGAGGGATCTGTTTTTTAACTCGCTTCATGCATGAATTATATCAAAGTCTAGGACAAGTTAGTAAATATCTGCATATATTGTTCTAGAGTAAGTTCTTGCGGTCGTTTGTTCATCAATTCCTCAAAGTTTGAGCAAGAAGATATATTTTTTAGATTATTTCTTAATGTTTTTCTCGGAGATCTGAAGCAATGTTCTACGAAACGATTGAATTTAGCTGCATCTATGGTGGGTTTCTCTAACAATGGAGTAAATTGTATAAAGCTACTTATAACTTTGGGTTGTGGCAGGAATGATCCAGGGCTTATATCAAGTAATTTCTTTGTCTTGGCAAACAATTGTGTCCTAAGCGAGACAATATTTGAATTTGGTGCCTTTGCCGTATATTTTTCTGCAACTTCCTTCTGAACAATGAAATAACAGCCACTATTAAAGAATTCTGAGGACATTATCTTTTGGATGATGAGTTTACTTACGTTGTAGGGGAGAGATCCGAAGAATACAATATTTTTCTCTTTGGAGGGTATTAATTCCTTGAAATCCCAATCGAGGAAATCCTTATTCAATACTATTGCGTTAGAGAAGGTATTCTTTAGGCCTTCCGATAGCGAATCGTCCTTCTCAACCAAGAGAAGATTTTGTGATATTTTTGACAATTTCTGTGTAAAGAATCCCCTTCCAGGGCCTATTTCCACGATTATGTCTGCAGGTGTTAATGCAACATAAGAGATAATTTTTTCTCCCAAATTTTCATTAACAAAGAAGTTCTGACCAAGTGATTTTTTTATCATAGTTAATCAATTCTAAAATCCCAGATATTTTCCTCTTTTACGTATCGTTTATCACAATGTTTGCATGTTGCATATGTATCTCTGAAATCAAGATCGCCAAAGCATTTAGGGCATACGAGAACATCCTTTAAAGTATCTGTTTTCACGACGAAATTTTCCTTGCTCTCTTTTAATGTCGTTTCGAATACTACGCTAGGAGGAATATTGGTTGTCCTTAGTATTGGCTGGAGCATATTCTCTAGTTTTATCATCTTACTATCTCCTAATATCTTCTTAAAGAACCCAGATCTTAGATATGAACACCCGTATTTACCTTTTACCTCAAAATTCTCTGATTTTAACAGGTCGGAGATATACTGAGGATGGAAATTCAAGAAAAGTGCTTCTTCGCCTGCTTTTGTACCTTCAAAGTTCTTAGCGGTAGGTTGCTGGTATGGTTCTTTCGAGAAGAATTTAAAATCCAAATGAAGAATTGCCCTTAGGGAGGCCTTTAGATTGACCTTGTTAGCAAATTCTTGTACATATACAGAATCGGTGTGCATTACCCTTTTGAGCTCTTTAAAGTACCCCTGGGGCTCTGAGATGTGGTGCAAAACTCTTACCATCAATCCTCCATCGCATATGTTGTCTCGAAATGGCATATGATATGCATTTGCAGCTATTAGCTCTATATCCGGAAAACTTTTTTTGATTATGTTGTAGTTCTTCTGCAGCGTTTTAAGTGAGTAGTCTAGAATTACCGGGTGCAGGTAGTTGTTGTAGTATGTAGAAGTTAGCCTCCCATACGACCCTCCTATATCTATAAACCAATCACCTTTCTTTTGCTTAAAAATGCCTTGTAAAAGATGTTGCTCTGCTTGATCTTCATATTGTCTAGATTTCCAGTATTGGGAGTAGTCATAATCAAAAAAATCGTAATTTGAAACCTCAATCATTGGTATTTTCTTTCAAAAGTTTAGTTAATCTAAGCATCTTCTTGAGTAATCTGTCTGTCTTCGTTGTATCATTACTTTCTTCTGCTATGGCTATTTTAACACTTAATGCTTTCTGTTGTCTTGTGAGATATTGTTTCCTTAGCCGCTTAGTTAACTTAACCAATTGCTGCTCAATATCCTCGTCAATCTCTGTAGATCGAAAGATAATATCTTCCATGAAGATCCTTTTCTCTGAGTCATCGTCAAAAAGCTTCGCAATTTCTCCCATATCGGTTTTCCCAGAATGTTTAATAGTAAGGTACATTTCTCTTAATATAGGGGAAGAAATATACCAGCTAGGAATGAAAATATTTTTAGATCTGTCCTTTCTGAATATTAATAGTTGCAGATATGTTTTCTCTAGTAAATTTATATCGGCTTTCACGAGAAAGCCTTTAGTATTTTGTAGAAAAGGTTTACTATTGGATAATGAAGAAACACTTGTCCCTAGGTCTATTTTGCCAATTTGTTTGATCTTTTCAGTGTAGTGATTTTGTAGGATTTGGTTGGTTACATGAGAAAGCAGCTCCTTGACGAAGTTTTGTGTATTGGATAGGTCCGATAGTTCGGTGAGATCCTTGTCTTTTATGAAATTTGAAAAGATATATGAGAATGCTTCCTGTTTTTGTTCAATCAGTTCTACTATTAACTTTGGTTCTTTCTGTAGCATCTCATCTATATCTTTGTATGGGGATGAATTTGTAGCATATGGATAGAGATTGAGCTCTGAGGCCAGTTTGAAGGCACGAATTACAGCTGCTTGGCCTGCGTTATCACTGTCAAAGAAGAAAAGTATATTTTTGCTCAGTTTTGACACATTTTCCAGCTGTTCTTTTGTTAAACCGGTTCCAAGTGGTGCCACGATGTTCTTAATACCATGTTGGTGAGCAGAGATGACATCGGTTTGCCCTTCACAAAGTATTGCTAAATCAAGCTTCCTAATCTCTTGCCTTGATTCGTATTGTGCGAAGAGATTATCCTTTTTATGGAATATTGGAGTATCTGGAGAGTTCATATATTTTGGACCGTAATCATTTCCTGGAAGTACTCTTCCAGAGAAACCAATAACGGAACCCTTGGCGGACCTTATAGGAAACATAATTCTGTCGTAGAATTTTTCCTTGATTTTACCCTCTTTATTAACAAAAAGTCCCGAATCTATGAGTTCTTGGTTTGTAAATTTGCCATGCGCATCTATATACTCAAGTAGTTTCGGGTATTTTGGAGAATATCCAATGCCAAATTGTTTAATGGATTCCTGAGAAAAGCCTCTCTGCTTAATATATTCACGGGCTACGGAATCTGTTTTAAGTTCCTTGTAGTAATACTTTGTAGCTAAATAGTTGATCTCTTCTAATCTAGAATATTTTGGATTTTTCTTGAACTGTTTGAGTTCTACTCCGGCTTCTTTTGCTAATTTATCCAATGCTTCTGGGAAATCGATATTCTCTATTTTTTGTACGAAATTGAAGATATCTCCTGTTTCTCCACAACCGAAACATTTATATCTCTGTATATCTGGACTGACAATGAATGATGGAGTCTTTTCGTGATGGAAAGGGCAAAGTCCGGAGAAATTCTTCCCTGCCTGCCTTAAGGGTACATATTTTTCTATTACCTGGGCAATGTCGAGCCTATTTTTTATCTCTTCTATTTGATTAGAATCTGTATCCATACTGTAATTGATTATAGCATCTTACTAGAGGAAGTTTTATTCGCAACTCAGGACCTGACTTTGTATTATACATGTTATTTCAGCTACACCAGTAGTACTGTTTGTTTTCCAAGCTAAAGGCTCACCATTCATGTATATATTAGTATTGTTTGCTCTTCCGGTGATTATATAGAATCTTTCTTTAACTGGATACTCTTTTTGGGAGGGTTCTACAACCTGCGAGATCTTGTTTTGTCCATCCACATCTAGCTTTATCCATGCCGCTGCGGTTTTAACTTCTACAGAGAGGGTAAATGTCTTTATTGTTTCCACAGGGATTTCTGCCTGTGTAGGCTTGTTGTATGTAACTTTTCTTGTTTCTACCGTTTCCAAGATATTATTGCTGTTCTTTCTTGCTTTAATAGTTATGATATTGATTCCTTCCTTGAGAAGGATGTCTTTCTTAAAATTACCTTGGTTATCAATTATTACTATGTCGCTATTGACCTCAATTATAGCGCCAGCCTGTGCAGAACCTTCTACAGACAGTGCTTCTCCTGTTGTTGTCATATTGTCCTCGGGGTAAGTAATCGTTAGTTTAGGAGGGCTTTGGAATTTGTATATCTGTAATCCTATATATCCCAATATCAAAACAAAGAAGATTATGGAAAGAATCGTAATTATGCTTTTTGGTGTTAACATGATTTTCTTGTACTTAGTCCAGATAGGTTCGATAGAAATTTCCTTTTTAGTTTTCTTCTGCGGTTTACTACGTCTGTACAGAGCTAGAACTTTTTCGGTATCCAAACCCAAGTATTGTGAGTATATCTTTATAAAGCCAGTTAGAAAGACCTCTGAATCGAATTTATCAAATTCATTATTCTCTATATATTTCAGGAACCGCCTCTGTATTTTGGTCTCCTGCGAAGACACTTCGATAGACCTTCCTAAGGTTTCTCTCTTTTTCTTTAGAATTTCGCCAGCTGTTATCATACTGGCAATTGTACTACTTATTCATCGAATCCGTCACTACTGTCGTCGTTTTTCAATATTTGATTAGCGGAGGATACTAGTACTTGTCTTGGTTTACTACCATCTTGTGGGCCTATTGCGCCTGCATCGTAAAGCTCGTCTATGATCCTTGCAGCCTTGTTATATCCGATTTTCATCTTTCTTTGTAAGAATGAAGATGAGGCTTTTTGATTATTTATGACAATATCTAGAGCTATCGGGAAATCAGGATCTCTTTCAGTACTCATAGATTTTGCCGAAGCACTTCCATCTTTCTGAATCGCTTGCATAAGGTCCTCAGAATATTCAATATCTTCTTCGGTAACCTGTTCTTTGATTGCATTGATGACATTCTCAATATCTTCCGTAGATGTTAAGGCACCCTGGATTCTTACAGATTTTGGTGTGCTTTGATCTTTGAAGAGCATATCTCCATTTCCTAACAATGTCTCTGCACCGGTATCATCAAGGATAACCCTGGAATCCATAGCTGTAGCTACCGCGAAAGCCATTCTTCCTGGGACATTGGCTTTGATTAGTCCTGTAATTACATTTACGGTTGGTCTCTGTGTTGCAAGAATTAAGTGTACTCCAACAGCTCTTCCCATCTGTGCAAGTCTCTGTATTTTGGTCTCAACATCAACACCAGAAGTTAGCATTAAGTCTGCCATCTCATCTATAACTACAACAATATATGGCATGGCCGTAAATCCTAGGGCTTTGTTGTATTCTGTTAGTTTCTTAACGTGCATCTGCTTTAACTGTCGATATCTTCTCATCATTTCATCAATAGTCCATTGAAGGGCATTAACCACTAATTCTGTATCGGTAATAACGGGGTTTAGTAAGTGTGGAATACCGTTGTATGCAGCCATCTCAACACCCATCTTAGGGTCAATCATGATGAACTTGACCTCATCAGGAGTTTTGGTCATCAAAAGGCCTGTAATCAAGGAATTAATAGCGACAGATTTACCAGTACCAGTGGCACCAGCGACTAGGAGGTGTGGAATCTTGTTTAAATCTCTGATTATAGTTTTCCCAGTAATATCCTTTCCTAGAATCAAAGGTAATTCATATTTCCCAGCCTCTTTCCTTAGTTTCTTAACCATTTCTCTAGTATATACATAGTTTGGAGTAGGATTGGGAATCTCAACACCAACAAAAGATGTGCCAGGTATAGGGGCTTCAACTCTTACAGAAGAAGACTGGGAGGCTAGTGCTAATGCTAAGTCATTGCTTAGATTTTTAATTCTCGATACTTTTGTGCCAACGGTGAGAGAAAGTGAGAATCTTAATACAGTAGGTCCTACTTCAATTTGGACAACGCTGGCATTTATACCAAAGTTCTTAAGTGTGGTTTGTATAACTCGAGCCTTTGCTTTGTAGAGTTGTTGGTCTTGTTTTTGTACCTCTCCCTCTTGTAATACATCTAAACTTGGAAATACCCAATTAGTGAATCTTGGCTTCGCTGGCTCTGCTAATTCCTTAGTAGTAGTCTGTGAGTTCGGAATCTCATCAGGAAATACTCCTTCTTGTGGGTTTTTCACCTCTGGTTGACGGTATACGTCCTCTTCCTCCTTTGTATCATCTTCATACATTTTTATTTCCATATCTTTATTGACATCAGTTCCTGGCATGTTCATCTTCATCTCCTCGTTATTATCTCCAGCCCCGTTCTCAATCTTAAACCCAGAGAAAAGGCTCGCAAAACTAAACTTCTTTGTAGAATCACCGTCTTTTTTAATTGGGGTCTCTACAAATTCCATAATCTGTTCTAGTGTGGTGCCTGTAATTAAAGAGAAGGCTATAATTAAGAACACTAATACAATTATTATCTCTAACAAGTTTCCAAACGTACTATTTAATGCCAAATGAAACATTTTCCCTATTTCTCCACCTGCTCCTCTTAGTGCTTCGTCGTTATTTAACTGCTCCGCTGTCTGCCAGAAGGAGAGTAATGTGCTTAAACACGCTGAAAAGAGGAGTAAGCCAGTAACCTGTCGTAAGGATTTAAACCTTTTACTTCTAGTTAGTAAAAAGAAGGATATATATATGAGTAAAATACCCCATGAGATGGATGAGTATCCAAGTTGGAGTGTAATGGTGTTAAAGAGGGTCGATTGTTGAGGGATGAATGGTGATAACCCAATCGTTAAACCCAACAAAAAGAGGGCTATACCTAAGAGAATTTTGATCTCGCTACTCTTAATTGTAATGGGTTCCTTTTTCTTTCTTCTGGGCATTTGTAGTATATGATAAAGTAAATTGTGGATTTTTACAAAGGACATCTATACCATACTATACTTATGATTTTAAGTGAATAGTAAAAAGGGTGTCAAAAACCTTTGACTAATACCATTAATTATGGTAATATCCTTCGAGTTCCTAAGTTTTTGCTTTACAATGCGGTTTATTTTTGGTTCGCAGGAATCATACCGCCTCTTTATAGCAAGGGTAATACGTTATAACATTACTAAAATTTCGTCTTATGATCAAACCTCAAAGTAATAGGTCCGGGAGAATAGATTTGGGACTAGGGTACTCCTCTGGTACAGATTTCCCAAGTTTAATTGAAGCTCAAAATGCCTCATTTAAAGATTTCTATGCTAGTGGATTTCAAAGACTCTTCACAAAGATCAATCCTGTTAAGGATACTATGGAAAAAATGTGGACTTTGGAATTTAAGGATTTCAGATTTGGAAAGCCATACAGAACCGTAGAAGAAGCTATAGCAAAAGGTCTTTCTTACGAAGTTCCTGTATATGCAAAAGTTCAACTTTTAAATAACAAGACTGGTGAGATCAAAGAGCAAGAGATTTTCATTGCTGATCTTCCAATCATGACCGAAGATGGAGTATTTGTGTTTAATGGTGTCAGAAGAGTTGTTACACACCAGATTGTTAGAGCCGAGGGTGTATTGTATGAAGTAGATGAGAAATTACCATACAGAACATTACACAAGGTCAGATTAATGCCTGGTATAGGACCATGGTATGAAATAGATACCAATAGACACAATGTCATTTCAATGAGAGTTTTACCAAAGAGACCTAAGGTTTTGATAACAGAACTTTTAAGAGTTTTCGGATGGGAATCAGATGATGAAATCAGAAAACTATTCGCAGATGTAGATACAGATGGTGAGAATAAATATATTGAAGCAACATTGGCTAGGGATTTCACAAAGAGTAAGGAAGAAGCAGTAATTAGTATTTACAACAAATTAAGACCAGATGAGTCAGTCACCATAGATAGTGCCGAGAAATATATTAAAAGTAACTTCTTCAATGCAAGAAAATTTAATCTTGGTAGGATAGGGAGGTATCAGTTAAATAGAAAATTAGGTACATCATATGATATAAACAATCCTGATCAGGTAATGCTTTACCCTAAAGATATTGTTTTAATCGTTAAGAGATTAATCCAAATCAATAATGGAGTAGTAGCTGCAGATGATATCGATCACCTATGTAACAGAAGGATAAGAAGTGTTGGTGAAATCTTAGAGAGACAGCTAATTGCAGGTATCGGAAGATTAGAGAAGAATATCAAAGACAAAATGAGTTTGTACGGTCAAGATGCTAAGGTTACTCCTTCTATGTTAGTTGGAACCAAACCAATCGCAGCCTCCATTCAATCGTTCTTTGGAGCAAATGCATTGTCCAGCTTCATGGATCAGACCAATATCCTTTCTGAATTAGAAAATAAGAGAAAAGTAACCGCAGGTGGACCGGGTGGTATCACAAAAGAGAGAGCAACTTTCTCAATTCGTGAAGTCCATAACTCACACTACTCAAAATTCGATCCAGTAACCAGTCCAGAGAGTGCAAACATTGGTGTTGTCACTCAGTTGGCTATGTTGGCTAGAATAAATGATTTTGGATTCTTAGAGGCTCCTTACAGAAGAGTTTTGAAATGTTTGAAGAACAACAAAACAGTATTGGAGGGTAGGATTGTAGCTGAGGATATTAAAGATGGTAAAAAGATTGTTGCAAAAGCAGAGACTGTCATAGATAAAGCTTTGGCAGAAAAGATAGCAGCAGTTAAGGAAATAAAAGAAGTTAAGGTAAAACCATTCATCTCAGATGAGGTTGTTTACTTTGACGCTATGGATGAAGAGGGATTCTACATTTCATCCGCAACTGTTAAGACAGATGAAAAAGGAAATATAACTGACAAACTTGTACCTGTAAGACATAAGGGAGATTTCGTGTTGGAAGATGTGGGTGCCGTTGATTTCGTAGATGTATTAGCAGGTCAGCAAGCAGGTTTAGGTATGGCTTTGGTTCCATTTGTATCACACAATGACGCTATGAGAGCTTTAACTGGTGCAAACCAGCAAAGACAGGCCGTTCCTTTGATCAAACAAGAGAGTCCTCTTGTCGGTACTGGAATGGAAGAGACAGTCGCAAGGCAGTCCTCATGGGGAGTATATGCTGAAGACGATGGAGAAGTTTACTATGCTGATGCTAAAAAGCTTTCCATTAAATACAAGAAATTAGGATTGAAAGATTATGATTTGGTTTCGTTCTACAGAAGCAACGACAATACATGTTTTACACAGAAACCAATCCTCGAAACTGGAGATACATTCAAAAAGGGAGATGCATTAGTTGATGGTCCAACAATGATCAATGGGGAATTGTCACTGGGTACTAACTTGAAAGCAGCATTGATGTTCTACGAGGGATACAACTATGAGGATTCCGTAATTATTTCCGAAAGAATTGTTAGAGATGACCTCTTAACATCTATACATGTCAGAGAGCATACCGTTCAAGTTAGAGATACTGAATTAGGTGCTGAAACAATTACTGCAGATATTCCTCATGTAAATGACAGAATTTTGCAAAAGTTAGATATGCAAGGACTTGTTAGAACCGGTGTTAAAGTTAAAGCCGGAGATATTCTAGTAGGTGTAGTTGCTCCTAGAGGTGAAAAAGAATTAACAGCTGAAGAAAGATTACTAAGAGCAATCTTCGGAGAATCTGCAAGTGACGTTAGAGATAACTCACTGCGAATGCCTCACGGAGAAGAAGGAATTGTCGTCAGAAGTCAGATTCTTTCTGCAGACAAGGGAGACAAATTACAACCAGGAGTATTACATGAAGTTAAGGTATGGGTAGCAGATACAAAGAAAGTAGACTTCGGAGACAAATTGGCAGGAAGACACGGAGACAAAAATACAATTGCAGCAATCAGACCTATCGAAGATATGCCATTTACTGAAGATGGTGAACCCGTTGATATCGTTTTGACACCAACATTCCTAAAAAGAATGAACATGGGGCAGGCAGCAGAGGTTCACTATGGTAGATATGCAAAAATGTTGAATGAAAAGTTAGCATTCCCAATCTTCGAAGGAGAGAATCTAGAATGGTTGAAGCAAGAACTTGCAAAGATTGGAAAACAGATGGATCAAAAAGTTGATTTGTATGATGGAAGGACTGGAAAGAAATTCCCTAACAAGATTACTGTTGGTATCAAATATGTATTGAAGTTACACCACATTGCAGATGAAAAAGTACATGCTAGATCTACAGGACCATACACTGCAGTTTCTCAACAGCCACTTGGTGGAAAAGCACAAATGGGTGGACAGAGATTTGGAGAAATGGAAGTCTGGGCATTAGAAGCACACAGTGCACCTTATGCTCTACAAGAAATGCTTACAATCAAATCAGATGACATAAAAGGAAGATCTGCAGCTTACAAAGCTATCATCCATGGGGACAAGATAGAAAATGTAAACATACCAGAATCATTTAAAGTATTAATCAAAGAGTTAAATGCACTTTGCTTAAACTTAGACTTAATTTCAAACAAATCTTCGAGAGAAGTTGAGGAGGTATCAAATGAAGAAGCAAAATAATAGACAAGGATTAAGTGATTTTGATGTCTTGAAATTAACATTGGCATCCTCTGACCAGATATTAGATTGGTCATATGGTGAAGTTACAAAGGCAGAAACAATCAATTACAGAACTTTTAGAGCAGAACCAGACGGTCTTTTCTGTGAGAAGATTTTTGGTCCTACCAAAAACTATGAATGCTACTGTGGAAAATACAAGAAGATCAGGTATAAGGGAATCGTATGTGATAAGTGTGGAGTTGAAGTAACAACATCTGATGTAAGAAGAGAGAGAATGGGTCATCTAGAATTGGCAGTACCTGTCGCACACGTATGGTTTGCATATGGTATTCCAAATAAGATGTCCATTGTCTTAAACATCTCACATAAGAAACTTCTTTCCGTCATATACTACACTAGGTATATGGTAGTAGAGGTTGATAAGGAGAAGAAAGCTGGAATAGTAACAAAGGCAGAAGACCTACAGAAACAGGAAATGGCTGCGTTGAATAGTGAATTGGAAGCAGAGTTGAAAGCAACAGAAGAGATGTTTACCGGGAATATCAAAGACACCAAAAAAGGAAAAGAGAAATCAAGCGAATTCAAAGTAAGTCAGTTAGAGCACAAGAGAAATCAGGCTCTAGCAAAGGTCAGAAAAGAATTTGCTGAAAAAGAAGAGCAATTAGATTCATTCTATGTAAAGATTTTCCAAACAATTGAGAAATTAAAAGTTGGAACAGTATTGAGTGAAGATGAATATATGAATCTCGAAGAGAGAGATCTTCTTTTCTTCGAAGCTATGATGGGTGCTGAAGGTATTAAGAAATTACTTCAGAACATGGATATCGAAAAAGAGATAAAGAAATTAAGATCTGCAGTTGAGAAAGAAAAGGGAGAGAAGAAAGCTGCAACAATTATTAGAATTCAGTATCTTGAGGGATTCAAAAAGAATACAATAGATCCAAGTTGGATGATAATTGATATTCTTCCTGTTCTTCCTCCAGAGCTCAGACCAATAATTCCTCTATCAGGTGGTAAATTTGCTACATCAGATTTAAATGATTTGTACAGAAGAATCATCAACAGAAATAATAGATTAAGAAGATTGATCGAAATTGGTGCTCCTGACGTAATACTCAGAAATGAGAAGAGAATGTTACAGGAATCAGTAGATGCATTGATTGATAACTCACATAGACCTTCGAAGGCTATGATGAACAACAAACGGTTACCATATCAGTCATTGACGGATGATCTAAGAGGTAAAAAGGGATTGTTTAGAAAGAACTTGCTCGGAAAACGTGTTGACTACTCAGGTCGTGCAGTTATTGATGGAGATCCAAGTTTGAAATTTGACCAGTGTGGTTTGCCAAAATCTGTAGCATTGGAAATGTTCAAACCTTTTGTAATCCAGAAATTACTAGACAGAGAGATAGCGCCAAATATCAGAATTGCTAAAGAAATGATTGAAGAGCAAGAAGATATCATATGGGATCTCTTAGAGGAAGTTATTAAAAACAAACCAGTATTGTTAAATCGTGCTCCTACGTTACATAAATATAGTGTACAGGCATTCTACCCTAAGTTGGTAGAAGGTGAAGCTATTAGAATTCACCCATTGGTATGTAAAGCATTCAATGCTGACTTCGATGGTGACCAGATGGCTGTACATATTCTTTTGACAGAGGAAGCTCGAAAAGAAGCAGAGAGAGAAATGATGTCCTCAAAGAATATCATTAATATCTCCAATGGTCAGATCTTAGCAAGTCCTGCAAAAGATATGTTGTTAGGTTTCTACCTAATGACAGATTTGCATGAATCTAAGAAACCAAAGATTTTCGCTAATGCAGAGGATGCAATAAGGGCATATGAAAGAGAAGTTATAAATATTAACGAAGAAATACTTGTAAGAATAAAGGGTGAAGATGTCAAAACTTCCGTTGGAAGAGTAATCTTCAATACAATTCTTCCTGAGGACTATCCTTACGTTAATGATAGAGTAAACAACAAAACAGTAAATACAATCATTGACGATATCAAGAATACAAAACCAATGGAAATTGTTGTTGAACTTTTGGACAATATGAAATTGTTAGGATTCAAGTATGCAACAGATCTAGGATTCTCCTTCGCAATGGAAGATTGTAATCTTGATTTCAACCTTGAGAGTGCATTGAAGACAATGGAATCCAAGGATGAGCAGTTACAAGAGAACTACTTGCAGGGTTTGATGACTAAGAATGAGAAGATAAATATCTCTACAACAATGTGGGATGATTTCGCAAATGAACTAGCAGATGAAGCATGGGGAAAGTTAGACAAACATAACTCTGTATACGAGATGGTAGAATCTGGTGCAAATGGTGGTAAGATCCAGGCAAGACAGGTTTTGACTATCAAGGGTGTTGTTAGAGACTCTAGAGGTAACTGGGTCCCAATGCCTATTAAGAGTAACTACCGAGACGGTCTTGGAGCATTCGAATATTTTGTAGCTGCAAATGGTGGTAGAAAAGGTATCGCAGACAGATCCCTCAAGACATCATCTTCTGGTTACTTAACTAGAAAATTGGTTGAGGTAGCTCATGATGTAATAATCAGGGTTGAAGATTGTGGATATGATGGAGAAGGAATGGTAATGAATAGGGCAGATGATAGAAGAATATCTTACACAGATAGACTCTTCGGAAGAACATTGGCTCAAGATGTAGAAATAGGTGGAAAAGTCATAGCAAAGAAAGACGAATCAATAACTAAAGCAATTGCCAAGTTAATAGATGAGTCTAAGTTAGAGGAAGTATTCGTACGATCTCCAATGCTTTGTGAGGCTCCATTGGGTCTTTGTAAGAAGTGCTATGGACTCAACCTTGAGAATGGTTTAGAAGTAGAAATGGGTAAAGCAGTCGGAGTAATAGCGGCACAATCCATTGGTGAACCAGGTACACAGATGACTATGCAGACATTCCATAAGGGTGGTGTTGCTAAGATCGATATCACACAAGGTCTTCCTAGAATTGAAGAATTGTTTGAAGCTAGAACACCAAAGGCTGAAGCTGAGATTTCTTCTTTAACAGGAAAAGCAAGTGTTGATATTGCTGAAGATGAGTCTGCTACAATTACAATCGTTGGTGAAAAGAAATTACCAAGATACTACGTAATCTCTAAAGCCAAGAAATTGGTTGTTGAAGACGGAGCAGAAGTAAAAGCAGGCCAACTGATGTTCATAGATGCTGAAGAGGTTGAAAAACAAGCACCATTTGATGGGAAAGTTACATTGGATAGTGGAATCTTAACACTTGAAGGAAGAGCAAAAGCAGAAGAAGTCGTAACAGTACTCCCAGGCGTCACAATCTTTGTTCAAGATGGAGATAAAGTGAAAGCAGGTCAGCAGTTAACTGAGGGCTCAATCGACCCTAAGAAATTAGCAGATACAGCTGATATATTAACCGCACAAAAGTATATCTTAGACGGAGTACAGAAGGTGTTCAATGAACAGGGTGTATCAATCGATGACTTACACATTGAGATAATCTTAAGACAGATGGCAAGACTTGGAAAAGTTTTGGACTCTGGAGATACAGATTACTTAGTAGGTTCATTGGTAAATAGGTTCCTAGCAGAAGCAAAGAATAGTTTAGTTTCTGAGCAAGGAAAGAATAAAGCTTTAGTAATCCCAAGAATGTTAGGTATCAAAACCTCATCCTTAAATACCGAAAGTTTCTTGTCTGCAGTCTCCTTCCAGGAGCAAGTCAGAGTTTTGACAAGCAACGCAATCCTCGGTAAGACGGACTTCTTGAGAGGAATGAAAGAAAATGTCATCATCGGTAGATTAATACCTGCAGGAGATGAAGCAGCTGTTCCAGATATAAGAAACTTGGAAGAGCTTAATTTTTAGTTGAATTTGTTATATAATACCGACCATGCCAACAATAAACCAATTAATAAGAAAACCTAGGAAATCTAAAAGTAAGAAGACAAAGTACATTGCATTAGCAACAAACTTCAATCCTCTTAAAAATAGATATGCAAGAGAAAAGAATCCTTTTAAACGAGGAGTCTGTTTACAGGTTAAAACGATGACACCTAAGAAACCAAACTCTGCGTTGAGAAAAGTAACTAGAGTTAGGCTTTCTAATGGAATGGAAGTAACAGCTTACATCCCAGGTGAAGGACATAACTTACAAGAGCACTCAGTTGTCTTAGTCAAAGCTGGAAGAAAAAGGGACTTACCAGGTGTTAAATACATCGTAGTAAGAGGTAAGTATGATACAGCAGGTGTACAAGGCAGAAAGAAAGCTAGATCCAAGTACGGTGCTAAAGGAAGTAAAGGTTCCGAATAGATTTAATTAATAGAAAGTAACTATGAGAGGTAAAAGAGCAAAAAGAAAAATACAAATCGGAGACAAGAAATACGGTAACGTAGTAATCTCTAGATTGATAAACAAAGTAATGCAGGATGGTAAAAAATCTACTGCAGAGGAATTAGTATACTCAGCTTTGGAGAATGGAGCTAAGAAAGTTAAAGAAGAGGATATAAATACATTCTTTAATAGATCCATAGATAATATTAGACCAGCATTAGAGATCAAAGCTAGAAGAGTAGGTGGTGCTAACTATTCTGTCCCTATGCCAGTATCTCCTAAAAGACAGGAGACACTTGCAGTCAGGTGGATTGTAGATAGTGCTAGAAAGAAATCGGGAAAGAATTTTGATACTATCCTTATGGATGAATTTGTAAGTGCGTTCGCTGGAGAAGGCGATGCAATCAAAAAGAAGATGGATACAGAGAGAATGGCAGAAGCTAATAAAGCATTTGCACATTTCAGATGGTAATCTAATTCATAACGATTTGAAATTGAAGGAGGGCGAAAGCCCTCTTTTATTTAGTGCTCTCTATCCTTTCCCAACCTTTTTCTCCCATATCTTTCCTCAATATTCCTCTCTCCCACAATATCTTTATCCAGGTCATCAATCTAACGGGGAAGAGGCATAGGGACCATATAAATTGATTGAAGTTCTTTGCATACTTAAAGACGTAAAAAGCATACGGAAGTTCAATCAGGAAGCTTCTACTTTGTTTATCCTTCTTGAATACGCCAAATTTCTCTAACTGTTTAAAACCACCTAACGATCTTACCTTCTGTTTGTAATAGTCTTTTAGATTCGTAGGATATTTAACATAACATACTGCTTTAGGAGCATATGCAATATTCATATCCATATTTCTTAATGTATATGAAATATATGCATCATCGGAAAGGACATTTCGAGGAATATCAAATTTAAGGTTTCTAATAGCCATAATATAGCCACTCATAGGGAAAAAGCTCTCTTTGCTAACATAGTAGTCTTTCTCATTGATTTTAGCCATTGTACGGCTTCTCCTGTGGTCTGCAGAATCTGAGAGAAGATGGCCCCAGTATCCGAAGGCATTATCCTTTTCATCTTGGGATTTGGGCCTACCGCTTACACCTCCAACGGTCTCATTCTCGAATGGCTTTATTAATTCGGCTATAGCATTTCTTTCAAAGAAGGTATCACCATCAGTAAGCACAACTATCTCACCCTTCGCCTTGTCTAATGCCATTTTCAAGGCAAAAGGCTTACCCTTGTGAGGATCTATTAAGTGTCGATATTCATGTTTGGAGAGCTTGAGTTTGTTTGCCTCTTTCTTACCTGCTTTCAAAGTTAGTTCATCTGGAGATACCTGTATGATTTCAAATGGAGAAGTAATACCAGAATATTTTCTATCTGCGATGCATCTGATACACCTACCAATGGTTTTAGGCTCTTTAAATGAGGTAATAATTACACTAATCATAGGTAATTATATAGGTTTCTAAGGTATAGGGAAAGACTATTATGCTTTTACTTCTTCAGCAGGAGCCTCCGTAGCAGTAGCACCTTCTGCAACTTCTCCCTCAACAGGAGCGCCTTCAACAGGTGCAACAACAACTTCCTCTTCCTTCTGAATTTCAGTAATAGTAACGATTGTAGCTTGCTCTAGATCCTTGTTAATCAATTCCATTCCTTCTGGAAGTTTAACATCGTGTACGCCAATGATTTGGCCTGGATGCTCTAAACCAGAGATATCGATAGCAATAGATGGTTTTAGATCGGCTAATTTACATCTAACATCAATATCTGCAAGAACTTTAACCAAGATACCGAGATTATTCTTAACAGCTGGGGAGACACCAATAATATCGAAAGGAATAGAGAAGACCATCTCTTTGGTCTCATCAATCTCGAAGAATGAAATATGTCGAATTACTTCTGTAACAGGGTTAAAATCTACATCTTTAACTAATACTTTGATTGATTTCTCTCCCATCTTTGTTTCGAAGATTGTTGTGGAGGTAGCAACTCTGATTAATTTCTTACCAGCAGAAGCATCAATCTGTACATTTGTGGAATCTCCCTTAGCATTGTATACAACAGCTGGGATAAATCCCTGTGCTAAAAGGTTCTGACTTTTCTTTCCTAAGAGTTCTCTTTTTTCTAATGTTATTGTTTCCATGATGAGTAGGAGTATATCAAAGAATGGGGGTTTTGACAATAATAATTTGAGATATTCTTACCCCTTGACGTTATATATTTCTTACCATATACTTTAGCACCTAACCTTAGTATCTGCTAAAGTGGATATAACAGAAAGACAAAAAGCCATACTCATGGCGATAATTAAAGAGTTCATGGGAGATGCCGAAGAGGTCGGATCTTTGTCATTGGTTGAAAAATATAATTTAGGTGTAAGCTCTGCAACAATTAGAAACGAAATGGTGAAATTGATGCATCTTGGACTACTAGAAAAAACACATTCTTCTTCAGGAAGATTACCAACAGATCAAGCTCTGAGATTCTATGTCAGCGATATGTTAGGAAGGAATGCGATTAATCCATTAATGAGTATTGAAATTAGACAAGGAATATTTAGAGATAGATTCTCAAAGGATATTGTAATCAAATCAATTTTACATATTCTCTCTAAAGAAACAGAATCTGTGGTATTCCTCATTCTTGATGATGATATCCGCTACTATGGTTTGTCTACACTCTTGTCATTCGATGAATTCCAATCGATAAAAAAGATTCAAAGCATAGTAAGTATCTTGGAAGATGATGTGTTCTTGAAAAATATAACGGAGAAATATTCTGGATCGGGAGTCTCTCTCTTAATCGGTGGAGAATCTGGAGTAGGAACATTGCACGATTGTGCAATGGCCTTCACCAAGATTCCATTCTGGGGGAGAGAAGTTGGATATGTAGGAGTATTAGGTTCTAAAAGAATGGATTACTCCAAAGTCCTTCCAGCACTAAGAGAGGTAAAGACATCTCTCGAATCATCTATGTCTGGATGGAGATAACATTATCAATATGAATATGAAGAAAGAAGTAAAAAACAAAATTGAATGTAAAGAGTGCAAAGAATTAGAACTTAAAGTTGTAAAACTTGAGGATGAGAAATTGATGTTGGAGAATCAATTGAAGAAAGCATTAGCCGATTACCACAACATGGCGAACAATTCAGAGAGAAGAAATGAAATGAGATTCTTTCAGACAAGAAAGAATTTAGCAGAATCTGTAGTACCATCTCTAGACGCATTGAGTTTAGCAATTTCTTCTAGTAGAGAATTAACATTAGATGAGAATGGGAAGTCATGGCTATCTGGAATAACTGCAATATTCCAATCCTTAAATAGGTCATTTGAAGATTTTGGTTTAAAACAATATTTGCCAACAAAAGGTGAGAAATTTGATCCCAATATACACGAAGCAGTAGCAATGGTAGAAGAAGGAACTAGTGGTGAAATATATGACTTGGCTCAGCCAGGTTATATATTAGACAACACTGTGATTCGACCAGCTCGTGTTGTTGTCTCAAAATAGTAATTAAATTTTTATATTAATATTATGTCAAAAATTATAGGTATAGATTTAGGAACAACAAATTCTGTTATGTCCCTAATGGAGGGTGGGAAACCCGTAGTTATCCCTAATGCACAAGGTGGAAGATTAACTCCATCTGTTGTAGCTGTGGATGACAAAGGCGAAACACTTGTTGGTGTTTTAGCAAAAAATCAATCCGTCACCAATCCTGAAGGAACCATTTACTCCGTAAAAAGATTAATTGGTAGATCTTGGGATGATCCAGAGGTACAGAGAGATATCAAACTCTTACCATTCGAGATGAGAAAATCATCTAACGGTGGTGTTGAAGTTAAAATGAAAGACAAGTGGTATACACCACAGGAGATATCTGCAAAGATTCTTGGGAAAATGAAAAAGGATGCAGAAGATTTCTTAGGTGAACCAGTAACAGAAGCAGTAATTACGGTTCCGGCTTACTTTGATGACTCTCAAAGACAAGCTACAAAAGATGCAGGTAAAATTGCAGGTTTGGATGTTAAGAGAATTGTGAACGAACCAACTGCAGCTGCATTAGCATACGGAGTTGATAAAGGTAAGGATGAAAAGATCGTAGTATTCGACCTTGGTGGTGGTACATTTGATGTATCAGTATTAGAAATTGGAGAAGGAGTATTTGAAGTACTCTCTACCAATGGTAATACTCACTTAGGTGGTGATGACTTCGATCAAAGAGTTATCGATTTCCTAGCTGATGAATTTAAGAAAAAAGAAGGAATAGATCTTAGAGAAGATCCAACTGCATTACAGAGATTGAGAGAATTCGCAGAGAAAGCAAAGGTTGAACTCTCAAGTTCTGAACAAACAGAAATCAACATTCCTTACATCACAGCAGGTGCAAGTGGGCCAAAGCATTTGAAAGAAACTTTAACTAGATCTCAATTAGAGAAATTAGTTGGAGATTTGATTGATTCTACAGAAGAACCATGTAAGAAGGCACTAAAAGATGCAGGTTTAAAGACTGAGGATGTTAACGAAGTCTTGTTGGTAGGTGGTATGACAAGAATGCCAGCAGTAATCAAGAAGGTAATATCTATATTCGGGAAAGAACCAAACAAGGGTGTAAATCCTGATGAGGTTGTAGGTGTAGGAGCTGCAATTCAAGGTGGTGTCTTAGGTGGTGATGTTAAAGACATTACACTCTTGGATGTAACACCATTGTCACTTGGTTTGGAAACTCTTGGCGGAGTTATGACCAAATTGATTGAAAGAAATACAACAATCCCTGTCGAAAAGAAACAGGTATTCTCAACTGCAGCAGATAGCCAACCAGCAGTAGAGATTCATATTCTTCAAGGAGAAAGAGAAATGGCTGCAGACAACAAAACATTAGGTACATTTGTACTTGATGGTATTCCAGCAGCACCAAGAGGTGTCCCTCAGATTGAGGTTTCATTCTCTATAGATGCAAATGGTATCTTGAATGTGAAAGCTGTAGACAAAGCTACTAAGAAAGAGCAAAAGATAACTATTACTGCAACCACAGGTCTTAAAGATGAAGAGATCGAAAAGATGGTGGAAGAAGCTGCAAAGCACGCTGAAGAGGACAAAAAGAAAAAGGAAAGAGCTGAGAAGAAGAATGAAGCGGATACGCTTTGCTTTAGTGTAGAGAAACTACTAAAAGAGAATGCAGACAAGGTTGAGGAATCTGACAAAAAGGAATTAACTGAAAAGTCAGATGAACTTAAAAAGCTCATTGAGAAGGAAGACTTCGATGAGAAAGAAGTCGAAAAGAAAACCGAAGAGCTTTCAACCAAGTTGCAAGAGATAGGGAAGAAGATGTATGAAAAAGCAGCAAAAGAAGCTCCTAAGGAAGAGTCAAAAGACGAATCTAAAAAGGATGAGGAGAAAAAGGCTGAAGAAGGAGAAGTGGTAGAGTAATATCTTAGCTTCACTATAAGAAGAGGAGACTGTTGGTCTCCTCTTTTTTTTATGGTAGGATTTATTTACTAAACTATCCAAACTGCCTTGATATGCTTACAGATTCTAAGACCGTAGAAAAAAGGAAATTTAATATTCCTACGATTCAGAAATATCTGTTTTACCTCGTATTGCTTATTACTCCTTTAGCAATTATGCCTTTTCCATGGGATTGGACAGAACGAAGTATGTCATTAGTAATTCTCTCTTTATCAACGATTATCATCAGTTTGGAGATTATTAAACTATTGTGGGATGGCAAAGTAACATTTTTAAAAAGTATCTTAGACGGAGGGATTTTTGCAATTTTAGTATCTCTCATTCTCTCAACATTATTTTCTAAGGATTTTAACTCTAGCATATGGGGAGCAGATGGAAGATTAGGTGGAGGATTGATAGTATTTGTTACCATATTATTAGTTTGTTTAAGTGCTCGTACCTTTATAAAAAATATGGGGGAAATTAGGCGTGCTTTACTTATATTCATCGTCAGTTTTACGATTATCAATGTGCTTAGCTTTATCTCTTTTGTTGGTGGTGATGTATTGGGAGTTGTACCAGTTTACAAAGAACTTGGCCAGGCAGGACTTCCGCTTCTTAGATCCTCAAAAGTGCATCTTTTTGTAAATTTTATCCTGATGCTGCTAAATCTAGGCTTTATTGTTGATTTCTTGATTAAAGGTGACGGAAAGAATAATGGTCTTACTATTGTAGTAATCTCTTCCATAATATCTGCATTAAATATCTGGATATTTTCTATAAATCAAGGAATAGGATTAATAATACTATTTGTTCTCTTAGTAATAGCGTCATGGTTTTTTGGGATTAGAAGATTAAAACTTTCACAATCTGTTTCAAGAAATATCCTAATATCCATAATTATATTTATTATATTAATTCTAGGACCAACAATCCTGTTACAGATACCATCAATGAGAGATGCAATACTCCCTCAAAGTATAAATTTGGTTGCACAAGTTTCTTTGGGATCGGATGTGTCATGGATCATAGCTGCATCGGTATTTATTGCCTCAATTGGAAAAGGTCTTTTTGGTATGGGAGTTGATACATATTCAATCTCATACAATCTTTACAAACCTTTGAACTCAAATTTACTTCAGTACAATGGAGTGAATTTTTTTAATGGAAGTAGTGAGTTGCTTACTCAATTTGCTAATGGTGGACTTATATGGTTACTCGCTTGGGGATTTCTTGGCTTTGTAATCTTCAAAATGATCAAAAGAGATTTTGGGAAAATTAAAATTTACAAGGAGGACCCTAATAACAGTTGGATGGTAATAGTGTTTGATATCGTAATCCTATACATTTTCTTATCTTCATTCTTTGCAGTTTACAGTGTACTTATATTGCTATTACTTCTCATAATGATTGGTTTTAGATCGGTACTTCTTGAAGTATTGAGTAAGGGAACCGAGGAGAAATTTGTAATAAAGTTGTGGACTGCGAACTTAAAACCGGAGAATGAAAATGGAAAGTCTTCACATAGCTTTAGTATTCTTCTTACCCTTGTAGCTACAAGCGTTGGGCTTGGGATGTTGGGATTGTGGGCTTCAAGAACTATCTCCAGTGCGTATCTTCTAAAAGCAGAGTCTTACTATCTCAGCCAGGTTAAGCAGTATGAGGGTAAGGAACCGACAATAGAAGAGAGAAGTACATTTATTAACTCTATGCTGTACTATTATTCCACGGCTGCAAGATTCGATGCGAAAAACCCGCTATTGAACCGGAAAATAGGTACTATGTACTTAGAATTAATAGGAATAGCAACTGAAAGATATTCTCAAGAGGGTATTGATGATGCAAGAAAGGTTTCTCTCATTAATGATGTCGGAAAATGGAAAAATTATGCGTTAGACTATACGAGAAGAAGTATAGATACGGACGTTGCTGTTTATTCAAACTGGGAAGCAAGATCTAATGTATATATGGGGTTGGTAGGAATGGGTTTCAAGGACTATATCTCAGACGCTCTGTATTCATTGGAAGAAGCAGTAAAATTGAATCCGTTGAACTTTGATTTGTATTATGACCAAGCACAATTGTATTTTGTAAATGGAGATAAAGATTCAACTCTTTCTGCCTTAACAAAAGTACTTAGCATAAATGCACAGCACATACCATCAATTATGCTTGCAGCAGAAATAAATAATCAAAAGGGGAATATTGCTGTATATGAGTCATATCTAAAGGCAGGAAAGAAAATACTGGAGAATACTGGAGAAACGGATACAGAAGTATATAAACAAATAGCAGATAAACTTAACGAGTTAGCGTCCAAGAGTTCTACCGAAACTGCGAATTAGTTAGATAGTAAGGTTTGCCTCTAAACATACAGAGCGCATCTACTTTCATATCTGTACCATATCTGTTTCTAAGAACCTCTGTTATCGTCTCCAGGGTATTACCTGTTGTAATAACATCATCAACTAAAGTAATACTTTTGTATTTCCGAATATCGATATGCACAGCATCTGTGATATAAAAAGGATTCTCTTTTGAGGTAACCCTTTCCTGTTTACTCTTCCCCGCTTGGTGTCCACTTGAAGTTCTGCATAGGACAAAATCCATACAGATATCTAAACAAAAACCAGAAGATATCCTTTTAGCAATATAATCCATCTGGTTGAAACCTCTCTCTTTTCGTCTTAAACCCGAAATTGGAACAGGAACCAGAAGGGTATCCTTCAGATTCTTCCTAAAAGTAGATTTACATATGGTATCTAAAAAAAGGTCGGTTAGTACTGGTGCGATATCTCTTACATTCTTGTATTTGTACTGCTTCAATATCGACGAAGACATGTCATTGTATTCCCATGCAACAAATACATTGTCTAAGGAATATAACTTCTTGCAACAAATGTGTGAAGCGTAGGTAGGTGAAAGCCTACGACAAATATAGCATTCAGGGAGATTTCGTTTGAGTAGCTTTTTACAGTTAGTGCAGATATAATGACCGTGCCTTTTGCATATACAGCATATCTGCGGGAAAAATAAATCTAACAAAGAATATCGCATAAGATATATACTAGATTAACAAGGTTAAATAGTGGTGAATTGATAAAAAATACAGATTAAATTATGATATTAATCGCATAACTTGCACGAGACCAAAATGAAGAAATTTGATTTAAATAAGAATGGGCTCTTTTTTGTAATGAGTATTTTGCTTGTTACAAAGATACTAGGATTTATCAAATTAAGAACAGTAGCTCAACTCTTCGGAGTATCTCACGAGTTAGATATCTTTTGGGCAGCTTTCACTATTCCAGATATGCTTTTTACAATCCTAGTAGCAGGTTCGATCAATGCCGCAATCATTCCAATATTCTCAGAAGTTTTCTACAAAGAGGGAAAGCCAAGATTAGACAAATTCTTTAATCATCTAAGTCTCATCATCTCTGGATTGTGTCTGATTATTGCAACTCTTTTCTTTATCTTTGCTCCACAGATTACAAACCTCGTAATGCAATCTAGCCTTTTACAGAGTGCATTAAATTTTTCTCAAAACATAGATGCCAGAGACTATGATATCTTTGTATTTCTAACCCGAATTATGTTGCTTTCACCAATACTGTTAGGTTTTAGTAGCATCATCACAGCATATCTACAGGTCCAGAAACAGTTCTTCACCACATCTTTAGCGCCACTTTTCTACAACCTAGCGATGATCATAGGGCCAGTAATATTTGTAGTATTCGGGAAAATGGGAGTAGAAGGAATTGCAATATCTGCTGTTTTAGGCTCCTTGCTACATCTTTTGATACAGCTTCCGAAGTTCTTGACTCACTATCAAAACAGGTATTCGATATCTCTAACGACAATCAAGGAAGCATTCAGAGATTCCAAAGTTATGAAGGCTGTTAAATTAGCAATCCCTCGTACGATTGGTATCATAGGGGAACAGGTCAATATTGTTGTAAATACATTAATCAGCTTCTCTTTAGCAGCAGGAGCACTAAGCTCCTACAGATATGCATTAAGTCTCCATCAATTTCCAATCAATATCATAGGGAGTGCAGTTGCACAGTTAGCATTGCCAGACTTAGCACAACATAGTGATCTTGAGCATAGGGAGAAATTTACGAAAATATTTAACTCTTCTATCCAGTTCTCTTTGTATCTAGTACTTCCCATTATCGCCATCTTTGTAGTTTTAAGATTACCAATCGTTCGTTTAGTATTCGGATCAGGAGCTTTTGACTGGAGAGCAACAACTCTTACTTCCTGGTGTTTAGTACTTCTCTCTTTCTCTATTCTTGGTCAAACAGTCGACCAGATTATTCTGAGAGCCTTCTATGCTCTTAAAGAAACATGGTTGCCACTTATTGGTATTGCAATAAGTATTGTAGTCAACATAACATTGGCATATCTACTTACTAATTTCTTTAGCCATTACTATGACTGGAGGCCAATCCTCGAGCAGCTTTTGTCTCAGATTACTACTGCAAATGGCTCTGGATTCGGGGGTGTACTTGAATCCTTCCTCCAAGATATTTGGAGGTGGAGTACTTCGAGAGGGAATTCCGATATGGCAGTAGGTGGTCTTTCCCTTGGTCTTGGGATTTCATACGTTGTAGAGGTTCTCATCCTTTACGTTTTGCTCAATGCGAAGACCAAGATGATTACGTTCGAGAATACAGTTAGACCATTCTTGATTAAACTCCTCAACACGGTTTTGATGGGAATTGGAATGTACCTTCTCTTCAAACTCTTTGATTTTAAATTAGATACGAGTAGAACTTTGTATATCATTGTCTTAGCTGTTGCTACATCTGCATATGGAGCTTTGTCATACTGGGTTGGTTCTCGAGTATTCAAGATAGAAGAGGTATATATTTTTGAAAAATGGATAATTCGTATTTGGAAAAAAATATTTAAAGGACAAACATATGAAGATTCTCTTTAGGATATTGTTGATAATTTTTGTCATAATTATTGGGATTCTAATTTACCCAGTTGTCTCGTATTTACTTTGGCAAAAAACATTTCAAGACAATACCTCTCAGATGTACTGCTCTATGGATCTTACAGAAGCAATTTCTCTGGATGAAAAATTTAAAGACTTTGTTTTGTCTGAAGATACAACTACATTTGTTGAACTTTCTCCTGAGGAAACGCTCTCACTTCTGAAGAGTACAGATATCATAAGTGGGGGAGATATAAATAATATTTGTATTGAACCAAATAGCAAAGTCTGGAACATATATGTGAAGATCTCCTTACAGGGAATTCAACTTCCATGGGTAAAACTCCAAGTAGCAAAAGACACAATGGAAACAGCACAACTTTACATAGCAAATATATACATAGGGAACCTTTTAGTTCCAGAAAGCTTTTCGGCAAGTATTAAGCAACAGTTAAACAATGGAATAAGTGATGCCCTTACCTTGGTTAATGAAAACAATTTCCTTGGGAGAAAAATACAAAATATCGAACTTCTAACAAACAAGATCGTAGTTAAGGGTTCTCTCTCAGAATAATCTTGAAGAGAGACGAGTATTCATGGTACAATCTTAGCAATCACTAAATTAAGCTGCTAACTTACATGCCACAAAAACAAAAAATACAGCCCATTGGGAAAAGAGTCCTAGTACAACCTGAAGAGATACAACAAGTAACAAAAGGTGGATTGGTTCTTCCCCCAAATGCAAATGATGATAAAAGACCTGCCACAGGAATAGTTCTTACGTTAGGAATTGGTAAAAAGAAAGGTGAAGATATTAAATTTGATGTAAAAGTCGGAGATAAAATATATTTCAAGAAATATTCTCCAGAAGAAATCGAAGTTGAAGGTAAGAAATATTTCTTACTTGATACTGACGATATTCTTGCAATTCTCAAATAACTTAAATTTTAGCTCGTACTCATATGTCAAAAGCAATAATATACAATGAAGAAGCCAGAAAAGCTCTCAAAGCAGGTGTCGATACAATATCAAATGTTGTTAAAACAACGCTAGGTCCAAAAGGAAGAAATGTCGCAATTGCCAAAAGTTTCGGATCTCAAGTAATTACAAAGGATGGTGTAACAGTTGCAAAAGAGATAGAAGACAAAGATCCGTTTAAGAATGTTGGAGTTGAAATGATTAAAGAAGCAGCTAATAAAGTAAACGAAATGGCTGGGGACGGTACAACGACAGTTGCTGTACTTGCTCAGGCCATAGCTAATGCAGGATTTAGGAATGTATCTGCAGGTGCAAACCCAATTGCTATTAAGAGAGGTCTAGACAAAGGTGTTGAAATCATAGTAAAAGAATTAAAAAAGTCTGCAAAAAAGATTTCTAAAAAAGAAGAGATTGCTCAAGTAGCAACAATATCTACAAATAATGACAAAGAACTTGGAGATATGATTGGTGGGGTTTTTGAGAAAGTTGGTAAGGATGGAGTCATAACCGTAGAGGAAGCTAAAGGTTTCGCAGATGAAGTTGAATATACAGAAGGAATGGAATTTGATAATGGGTATGTCAGTGCATATTTTGTGACAGATAGGGAAACATTGGAAGCAAATATGGAAAATCCATATATCTTTGTTACAGACAAGAAGCTTTCTAATTTACAAGATATTCAAGCAATAGCGGAGAAGGTATTGAGTGCTGCAGACAGACCATTGGTTATAATTGCTGATGATATTGAAAACCAGGCACTAGCTACATTGGTTGTAAACAAACTGAGAGGTACCCTAGATGTGGTAGCTGTTAAAGCTCCGGGATTTGGTGATAGGAAGAAAGAGATGTTAAAAGATATTGCTGTAATCACAGGTGCTAAATTTGTATCTGAAGAATTAGGTAATACTTTAGACTCTGTAGAATTAGCAGATCTTGGTTCTGCAAAGAAAGTATTGGTAACCAAAGAGAATACGATCATTGTAGAAGGTAAGGGTTCTAAAACGGATATCAAAAACAGAGTGAAAGAGATCAAGGCTCAGATAGGGAATACTACTTCGGACTATGATAGAGAGAAATTGCAGGAAAGGTTAGCGAAATTGGATGGAGGAGTTGCTGTTATCCAAGTAGGTGCTGCTTCTGAAACAGAAGCTAAGGAAAAGAGGAGTAGGATTGAAGATGCAATTCATGCCACCCGTGCAGCTCTTGAGGAAGGTGTGGTCGCTGGCGGTGGTTTAGCACTTCATAACACTAAGTCTGCACTTGAAGAAATCAAATTAACTGATGCAGATGAACAGATCGGTATTGAAATTCTTAGATCAGTATTGAGCGAGCCTCTAAAGCAGATTGCTGAGAATGCTGGGGAAGATGGTGCTGTTGTTGCATCTAAATGTAAAGGTGCGCAAGGTTACAATGCAAAGACAGGTGAATATGTAGATATGATTAAATCAGGAATTATTGATCCTGTTAAAGTAACACGATTAGCATTAGTAAATGCTGCCTCTGTTGGTACTATGTTAATTACAACTGAAGCGATAGTTGCGGATATACCAGATGAAAAGGGAAACGCACCTATGGCACCAGATATGGGGATGGGCGGAATGATGTAATCGGATATTCCTATTGAATTGAGTAGAGGAGGCGAAAGCCTCCTCTTTAATTCGTTATAAGATAGTAGGGCTGTATTGTTAAATTTATAGGTCTAGTATAATATTTCATTAGTATATTAATACCTTTGTTTATATGCGGAGGAAAATACGGTCAATATTTTTTTTGATAACAATCTTTTTATTCGCACTCTCCTTTTCAAGTAGATTATTTGCTGCGGAATTAGATCATCCACCAATTGTAGGTACAATAACAGGTCCGACAAGTGGGTTGGTGGGTCAGACATATACTTTTGGTAGCTCAGTTACATCTGTTAATGAGTACAGTATAGATGTTGTAACATTATATTCTTTCAGAGGGAGCAGGAGTACTATGGGTAATATCAGCCCCGGGAGTGATGGATGTATTACGACCAGCTGCGCATTGTCTTCAACGTTTACGCCATCCCAAGCTGGAACATATACAATTTATGTTGGTGTTGATTACTATGAATCAGTAACGCCAAAGGTATGTAGGTCTGGATTGGTATCGGATTTGTATGATACTTGTCAGAATTCAAGTGATAAATATATAACTTTCATTGCCTCTGATCCCCAGATTACACCATTGGTAGCATCTATAACTGGACCAACAACAGGGACTATTGGGGAAGGTTATACATTTAGTGCTACTATTACAGGAACAGATGAAATCCCTACAGGTGGTGCCATCTTATGGCGGTATAGTAATGAGGGTGTCGATGATGGGGTTATAGTTTCTATAGACCAGGGAGATGCTGGATGTACAGCAACGTCTTGTCTTGTAACGGGAACGTTCACACCTACGGTTGCAGATACTTATATTATATATGTCGAAACAGGCGCACCTCCCTCATGCAGTACATCTCCAATAGGAGCAATTCCTTGTTCAAACTCAAGCGGCAAATACATAACCTTTGTAGTAACAGGTATCACAGATCCAGTAGTAGATGATGAGACAGATGGAGAAGATCAACTCCCTACCGCAGGATTATTTAATAATCAGATTGTGAACATATCCATAGGATTGATGTTTGTTTCCCTTGGAATATTAACAATCCAGGCTACAAACATAAATAATTCGATAACTAAAAGAGGTATGGAGAAGAAGAAATCAAAGTTAGAAAACAGTATTAAGTAGCTTAATTTGTATCCTTGGTTATAAATACTATCTTACGAACGGATAGACACGAGGAAATGCTTCTTCTTTCTCTTGTATTTTCCTCAAAATCTTCAAGACTGTTGGTAATACATTCTGTCCCATCTCCCTAGCAGTAACTTTGCCTTGGGGGTTAGGGTTCCCTCCCAATTGTCTTGAATAAGCCTCGTTGCTTTTCCAAAGCATACTGGTTTTCTCTTTATTCCATTGCTCTTCCCGCCAGGATTTTTCTAGAGCTGTATTTGCTATTAAGGTATTCATTTCAAGTTTAAATTCTTCTGTTGTATCTGTACCATTTGATAGTCTAGCCAGAGTTATGGGCATTATCCTGAGAACATTAAAGACTGATACAACAAATGGCCTCTCAATATTGTAGTTGTGAAATTTCTCCGGACATACACTTGGAGCCAATCTATTTAATTTTGATAACATCAACTCAGCATCGACTTGGGTGATATCTTGTACAGGAATTTCTTGTTTTATACCATCAACTTCTTCAACTAGAACTCTTGTTAAGCCCTCTTGAATCCGTTTTTTATCATCTCTTCCAAATTCATCTAAAGCACTTAAAAACTTTTTTGAATCAACACCTTCCCCTGTTGAATCTAAAAAAGTGGAAGAATAGTCTACTTGCTCTGAAAGAGGTTTAGAATTTGTTGTGTTTGACGATGACTCAGTTTTACTTCCGATATCAAATGAACTCATGTAAAAATATACCACAGGTTAACTAGAAAAATCTTCCAAAAGGATACACAATGGAAACCCAATGCTCTTTCAGCCACACATCTGCTAAATGTTGAGACTCTATCAGGCCTCTTTTTGCCAATTCTTTGTTAATTACACTGCCCTGATGTGGTTTGTCGAACTGTTTTTCCAAAGGGGAACTAAATCCATGAGCATAGTGACAAAGCTCATGCGCAATCGTAGCACTTACCACATACTCGGGAACGATTTCATTCTGGAAATATTTTGTTATAGTTATGACAGTAACGCGCTTGTCATCTTGAGCATCGTAATCATCGATATTTTTCTTTAACAAACTTTTAATCTTGGTATCCTGATTTGCTATCTTAATACTGCCTAGCTGTCGTTTTGAGTATTTGCCAAACTTTATGAGGACGAGATTTTTTCGAGGTATATCACAGAAATTATTCTCCCACAAATCATACATTAGATTTTCTAAATATTTTCTATCTCTCATGCTATTATATTAAAATGATTTTACAAAAATACAAGAAAAAGCTCATCACTTTACTAAATGTCCTCAAGTTCATATATGGCAGATATACACTTACCGCGATAACTAGAGATATTCTCTTTGTAATTGGAACCGCAACTGAAGTATATACTATTACAATTGTTGGTAAATTCATAGATGAAGTTGCGGCAATTCTTCTTAATTGGGAGAATTTTGATCTTTCTCAATTTTTCCAAACACAGGCTTTTTTACACCTAGTTACTATTCTAATATTATGGTCTATATTCCAAGCATGCAATCAAGCTAAGCAGCATTTGTACAATGTGATATATGAAAAAGTCTGGGAAGATGCAAGGTATATGATGGTTGCCAAGGTGTCCAAATCTAACTTGCAAGACGTAGAGCAAGAGAAATTCCAGGATCTGCTTACCTATGCACCGGCATATTCCATAGACAGGATAATACAAACATACAATAGCTTTGCAGGAATTATGAGTAGTATTGTCAGACTAATCAGTGCGGCAATAATCATATTCGAGACAATGAGTTGGTCTGTATTATTGATAATCCTGTTTGTGCTTCCAGAGATTGTAATTGTCCATATTCGTAGAAATAGAGTTCGTAGATATCAAGACGAAGAAGTGGGTAAACTCAAATACCTAAACTATCTCTTGAATGTTACATTAACAATATCTAATTTCCTTGAATTGAGGGTTAACGACACATTTGCATATATAAAGCGTAGGTACCAAGAGGAATATGATCAATTTTTAGATGGATATTTGAAAACGGATTCAAAGCTATACAGGGACAGGACAAGTTTCTCTATCTTTGGCCAGATTCTTAAATTCGCATATATCGTATATGTTCTTTCATTCTCGATTGTTAGAAAGTTAAGCTTAGGAACATTTAAAGCATTGTATGACTATGTAGACATGACGTATACAAGTGCGTACGGTGTTTTTGATTCAATTACTTACATATCCTCATTACTAGAGTATGATGAGAAATTCTTTGACCTGATGGATTACGAGGGATTCGGAGACCATGCGCATGGAGAGAAGAAACTGAAGAAAGGTACACCAGCAATTGAGTTTAAGAATGTTAGCTTTTCATATCCAGACGATCCCAAAACAATGGTTTTAAAACATATTGATATTGATATTAAACCAGGAGAGAAAATAGCTTTTTTTGGTAGTGATGGCTCGGGAAAGAGTAGCATGGTAAAAATATTGACCGGTTTATATCAGATCCAAACAGGAGAATATTTGGTTGATGGTTGTCCCGTAAAGGAGTTAGACAGGGGGGAATTGAAAAAGAAAATAGCAGTGACATTCCAGGATTTTATTAATTATAACTTTAGTCTGAAAGAGAATATCGTTATATCTGGAGAAAGAAAGAATGTTAACAAACGTTTGTATGAAGATGTATCTGAGGCAAGTCAGGTCTCTGACTTTATGAAGAAAGAGAGAATAAAAGATGAGCATATTTTAGGAAAAATATTCCCAGGAGGGAAAGATCTTTCACCAGGATATTGGCAAAGATTGGCGATAGCTAGAATGTTGTATAGAGATAGAAAGATTTTCGTAATGGACGAGTCATTTACATTCATAGATTCTGAATCGAAGGAGATGATATTACATAACATTTTGAATTTTGTTGGACCAGAAAGAACCTTGATATACATAACAAGAAGTGTTGAGGACTTAGATCTGTTCGATAGGATATATTTCTTTGATAATGGAAAAGTCATCGAATCTGGGAATTGGAAAGAATTGATGAAAAAAAGGAAGAAATTCTTTAAGATAGCGAATGAAAATTAATCATATATACAGTACCTATGGATAGAGTGTAAAATATACCCTATGGAACTATTAGACGGGAAATTACTCTCAGAAAAAATATTAGATGAAATCTCACAAGAAGTAGAGGATATTAAGCGACAGGGGAAGAGAATCCCGAGAATGGATATGATATTGGTAGGAGAGGACTTCGGAAGTATTAAATATGTTGGAATGAAAGAGAAGATAGCCAAAGAGATTGGAATAAATGGTATCGTCCATCATCTTGATCATAATGTAAATACCTTAGATATCGTTAACCTCATAGACACTCTCGACAAAGATCACGAAGTAGATGGATATATGGTTCAACTTCCTTTGCCAGACCATATCAATACAAACCTAGTACTAGATGCAATAGACCCTCGTAAAGATGTAGATGGCTTGTCTCCTGTAAATCTCGGTAAACTCTTTCAAAAAGACCCATCGGCAATATTACCCGCTACACCATTGGGGATTGTAAAACTATTAGATGAATACAAGATCAAATTGTTTGGAAAACATGTTGTCATACTCGGAGCGAGCACGATCATAGGGATTCCACTCCAAGCAATTCTGTTAGAGAAGAAATCAACGGTTACATTGTGCAATGCACACACAATGGACATACAGGAAATTTCAAAGACCGCAGATATTTTAATTTGTGCTACAGGAAACGCATTACTTGTTAATTCTAGTTTCCTGAAACCGGGATGTGTGGTGATAGATGTCGGTTCAAACAAGCATCCTGAGACTGGTAAATTAGTAGGTGATGTAGATTGGGATTCTGTAAAAGGAATTCCGTCATATATAACTCCTGTACCTGGCGGTGTTGGTCCAATGACCATAACCTCTCTCATGCTTAATTTAATCACCTGCTACAAGAAGAATGATAGAAGACAATAAAATACAGAAATTCATAGATCTAGAAAAGAAGAGGCAATTCGAAGGGATAGAATTAATAGCATCAGAAAACTATGTAAGTGCCTCTGTACTTGAATGCATGGGTTCAATTCTCACAAATAAATACTCAGAGGGATACCCAGATAAACGGTATTACGGGGGAAATCAATACATAGATGAGATAGAGAAAGAAGCAATTAGGAGAGTAAAAGAACTCTTCGGTGCTGAACATGTTAATGTTCAACCATATTCAGGATCGCCAGCAAATCAGGCAGTACATTTCGCATTACTGCAACCAGGAGATCGTACCATGGGTATGGCATTAGATGCTGGTGGACATTTAACTCATGGTTTTAAGGTGTCCTTCTCTGGCAAATATTATAACTCTGTTAGCTATGGTGTAGATGAAAATGGATATATTGATTACGAGGAAGTAAAGAAATTGGCACTAGAACACAAACCAAAACTCATATGGGCTGGTTTCTCTGCATATTCAAGAATAATTGATTGGAAAAAGTTCAGAGAGATAGCTGATGAAGTAGGAGCATATCTTGCAGTAGATATAGCACATGTTGCAGGACTTGTTGCTGCAGGTTTGTATCCTTCCCCTGTAGGCATTGCAGATGTGGTAACTACAACAACACATAAAACACTAAGAGGCCCTAGAGGTGCCATTATAATGTGCAAAGAATCACTTGGAGAGCAAATAGACAAAGCAGTGTTCCCAGGGCTTCAGGGAGGGCCACACAACCATACAACTGCAGGTATAGCAGTTGCATTGAGGGAGGCTTCATCCTCAGAATTCAAAGAATATGCCAAACAGATAATACTAAATGCAAAAGCTCTCGCAGATTCGTTTAAAAAACTAGGATATACAATAGTTTCGGGAGGAACAGACAATCACTTGTTCCTTGTAGACGTAATTAAAAGCGTAAATCTCTCAGGTAAAGAAGTTTCGGATGTCTTAGAGAAAGCGAATATCACCTTAAATATGAATGCAATTCCACGGGATGAAAGAAAACCATGGAATCCATCAGGTGTAAGAATAGGAACTCCTGCAATTACAACGAGAGGAATGAAAGAAAAGGAGATGGAAATAATTGCAAAATTCATAGATGATTCATTAAGAAATCCAACTGATGAGAATCTTGAAAATATTCGGTTAGAAGTAAAACAGTTTACAAAAGACTTTCCAATTCCGGGTATAGATAATATTTAATATATCCTAAATATATATGAAGCTCTCCTACAGAAAAGACTTAAATATTGCGAGTATAAGATCGGAATCAGAGTGGAATAAATTTAAGGTACATACATTACTTCAGAATACAGAACATAAACAGCCATCGATAAACGCATACCTGGGTGCTAGATATAGCAGATCAGCAGATTCAATAGTCGACATTGCAGCGGAAATCATAGAAAGCAAGACGGATGCTAGTGAGAAATTAGAAAAAATATTCTCTGGATATGGTCATAAATCGGTAGGCGATATGGCAGATCTGTTTGTATGTATAGAAAATATCCCGTTGTATGTAGCAATGCGTATTTTCTACATGACATCTGTAGTATCAGGACAGGAGAGGTCTACAAGATATCAGAATTTTGAAAATCCTGAGTTCGTAAAAATACCCAAAGAAATATCTGAAGACAGAAATATAACGAAGGGATATGAAAAAATAATACTGAAGCAGATGAAGGATTACAGGGAGTTGCTCAAACTCTCCAAGGAAGCTTTGGAGAAGTATTTCAAAATAAATTCAGACAGTTCGCAAGAAGTTACTGTTTTAAAAGCGCGTGCATTTGATACCGCCAGATATCTTCTACCACAGGGAATCAATACTAGCTCCGCATATCTAATGTCTGCGAGAAATTGGTCTGAAGTCATAAGTTTGCTTTGTTCTAGTGATAATATAGCAGAAAATGAGGTTGCCGAAATGTTACTCAATCTTCTAGGAGAATCTGATTTAGATATTAAGGGGTATGTTAGAGAAGCAGATAACCTCATAAGGCATACTGATCCAAACTGTTGTAGGAAAAATTCAACCAAAGAGATACTTAAATATATGAATGAAAAAGTATCCAGAAAGCAGATCAAGCATATACCAGAAAGCGAAGCAGAAGCAGTGGAGGTCTCTTTTGGGCCAGATAGCACAGAGACATTGATAACCAACTATGAACTCCTCCTCAATCCTCTAGGTTCACATGATGAATTTGAATTTACAGATGAAGATCAAGAAGTCTTAGGAGATATTCTTTTTGAAAATCACGATCACCATAATCTAATTGGAAATATTGGGCAGTCAGGGGCAATCAAGATCTCAGGTTTCGCAAGCTTAGGTACATTGAAAGATTTGAATAGGCACAGGAGCATGGAAAGATATATCCCATGGTTACATGACGAAGTAGATATGGATCAAGAATTAAATAGATCGAACGAGGATTGTATATACATTTGTAACTATCTTGATATTCCTCAGCTTTCCAAATTGAAAAAAGAATATCAATCTAGACTTTCTGAAACATACGATATGATTAGAAAATGGAGGAAAGAAGGTAAAGAAGTTTTGTCTAGTGAAGTAGTTGATGAATATACTAGATATTTACTTCCATATGCACATGCTACGAAGTATGTTATGTATGGTTCTTTTGATGATCTTCAATATGTCATAAATTTGAGAACTCGTAACGGAGGCCATATCGCTTACAGAATTCTAACCTATGAATGGCTGAGGAAATTAAGTATTGCAGACCCGATCTGGAGACCATTACTTAAGAAAATCATTAAGCCTCTGTATGATGACAAGTCCCAGTTCGTAGATCGTAGTTAATTTTACATATTCTAGATATGATACTTTCAGACAAAAGCGTTAAGGCCAAGATAAAGACAGGTGAGATAAAGATAGAACCTTTTTCAGAAGAATTTCTTCAATCAGCCTCGTACGATTTACATTTAGATAGTCATTTTCTTGTATTCAGTAGAGAGAATAACAGTCTCATAGATGTTAAAAAACCGATGGATAAGTTAATGAAGAAGGTAGAAGTTGATAAAGAAGAAGGATATATTATTCACCCAGGTGAATTTGTGTTAGCCAATGTCCAAGAAATAACAGGAGTTGATGATAGTCATGTTGGAAGGCTTGAAGGGAAAAGTTCTCTGGGTAGGATAGGGTTGGTTATACATGTCACCGCTGGATTTCTTGACCCTGGAAATTGCCTAAGATTAACTTTAGAAATGGTGAATCTCTCTCCACTCCCAATCAAGATATATCCTGGGATGAAGATTGGACAGATAGCTTTTGAAGAATTAGATGGCAAGTGTGAAAGGCCCTATGGAAGCAAGGGTCTGGGGAATAAATATTTTGGGGATACCACAGTACAAGGTAGTCAGTACTGGAAAAACTTCAAAAAGTAAAATTGTAGTATAATAATGGCTATGCATAACAATATTCGGGATGAATTTCCCATATTAAAAACCAAGGTAAATGGCAAGCCAATTATCTATCTGGATAATGCTGCAACTACCCAGAAGCCTCAATTTGTCTTAGATGCAATAAATGAGTATTACACGAAGTATAATGCCAATATTCACAGAAGCTCCCATGTGTTAGCCAAAGAAGCAACGGAGAGATGGAAGAATGCACATCAGATAGTGGCCGATTTTCTTAATGCTGATGGCTACAAAGAGATTGTATTTACAAGAAATGCTACGGAGGGGTTGAATCTTTTGGTAAATACATACGGTAAGGTAAATCTTTCAAAAGGTGATATTGTGATAATTTCAGATATGGAACATCACAGTAATATTGTCCCTTGGCAGATGTTGCAGAAAGAAATTGGCTTTGAAATCAGATATATACCTGTTCATACAGACTATGATTTGGATCTAGATTGGTTAAAGAAAGAAATTACAGATGAGGGAAACAGAGTTAAGATCGTTTCTGTTGTCCATATCTCCAATGTTCTGGGCACGTTAAATCCTGTTAAGGAAATTGCTCAATTAGCACACAACGTTGGAGCTTTCATGATAGTTGATGCTGCACAAAGTGTTCCACATATTAAAGTAGATGTGAAAGATCTTGATTGTGATGCTTTAGTATTTTCTGGTCACAAGGTATATGGTCCTACCGGTAGCGGAGTTCTGTATTGTAAGGAGAATATTCTAGAAAATCTCCCTCCATTCATGGGTGGAGGAGAAATGATTTTAAGTGTTTCAAAAAATGGGTTTGAAATGAATGAATTACCATGGAGATTTGAAGCAGGGACTCCAGATATTGAAAGTGGGATTGTCCTAGGAGAAACAATTAAATGGTTTGAGAGAGCAGTAGATGAAATGGGTGGGTATGATGCTTTGATTAATCATGAGAGGACACTGATGAAAACATTGTTAGATTCATTTGACGGAATAGAGTGGTTTAAACCATTTGGTAAAACAGATTACAACAACCGTTATGGCGTATTAGCTTTCAATATTGATGGATTTAGTTTCAAGGGGTGCAAAGAAAAACGACAGGAGAACCAGGAAGGCGATGGGATTGTTGAATATATCAGTAAAAAGGGTATCTGTGTGAGAGAAGGTTTCCATTGTGCTGAACCTCTACACGATACCTTCCATGTAGGTCCAACAATGAGAGCTAGTTTTGGAATATACAACAGTATTGAAGATGTAAAAACATTCGCACAATATCTTAAAGAAGCTGTTTTATCCTCGTATTAAACAATTCCCGGTGTAGTTGGTGTTGGTACTGAGTTATCCATAGCTTGTGCTGGTGTCTCTGGAGTGGTCATAGGTGGAACTTCAGCAACTTGATTGTTTATGAACTGTTGTAAGTCAGGCATAGGTGTAGTTTCTACAGGCATAGGTGTTTCCATCGGTGTAGGTGTGATAGCTGGAGCTTCCTCTGCAACATGATCAGTAACGGGTCCCATTGGAGATGCGGATGCCTCTCCCTGTAAGATATCTTGTAAATCAGTAACTTGTTCATTTTGAGTTGCAGGTGCACTCGATTCTGTGAATGTTGGTTGGCTTATCGGTTGATCCTCAGGTGTAATACTAGATTCCATAGTTTCTTGTATTGTTGGCTTGCTAACAACTGTTGGGGAGTACAAATTGTTTGATATCTCATCCATGTTTACAGCTTGTACTGGAGCAGAGGCTGTTTCAACAGGAGGAACTTCAACTGGTGTTGAAATAGCATCAGTATTCTCTGTGGTTACAACAACAGGTGCTACTTCTGGGATAGTAACTTCCTCTTTCTTTTCCTTTTTCTTACTTAACAAAATTCCAGCAATGCTGATTAACAGTATTACAGCTCCTCCAATGAGAATATATGGGAGATAGTTCATCAACGTAGTTTGCAAATTCGTTGTATCTGCAGCAAATGCTTTAGAAGGAACAAGCGAAATGGCCAATAAAGAGACTATTGTCAAAAAGGATTTTTTCATCGAATGGACAGTTTAATTTTATACATATTAAGGCTATCATTCTAAGCTGTGTTTTTCAAGGTTTTTTCATATATATATATTAAGTACAAATATTTGACTTGCTAGACTTGTATATATACACTCTAATAGAATATATTACTGCTCAATATGGACGACATTAACTCGGGAGTATCACAAAATAACAACAATGTTACTGACGATTCTGTCGCAGAGGTTTTAGCACTAAAGAATCTCCTTCTTAATTCAAATGCTCCAATTGAGCTTAAAAATTATGCAATAACAAGTATTGAGAGATTGGAAAGAATCGCGAGAAAAGGGGTATACAGTGCAGAATTCGAAAATGTTAGTAAATATATTGACTGGATTGCTAAAATCCCATGGGGTGTGGTCTCTCAAGATAATTTCGATATTCGTAATGCTAAGGAGATCATGGATTCTACCCATTACGGTATGGATCCTGTAAAGAATGTGATAATGGACTACATTGCATCAATGCAATTAGAGTCAATGCCGGGTCGTGATCTTTACAATAACGCTCCTTCTCAATCTCTAGGTACCCTGGATGCGAGACCGGTATTAAATAGTCCAGTGAAGAGAAGTGGGTTAGCGAAAGCTCCAGTATTTCTTTTTGTTGGTCTACAGGGTGTTGGAAAGACATCAATTGCGAAGTCAATTGCCGAGGCAATGGGTAGGAAGTTTATTAGAATATCGTTGGGTGCAATAGGTGATGTAAGAACATTAAGAGGGACTCCAAGATTTGCGGTTGATCCGGAACCGGGTCAAGTTATTAAGGCCTTAGTTAGGAGTGGAACCATGAATCCAGTTATTCTATTAGACGAAATAGAGAAGTCGAGTGGAAATGCAGGTTTGTTAAATGATGTTATGGCAGCTTTGCTGGAGATCTTAGACCCAGAGCAGAATTTCTCATTCATTGATCATTACATTGATTACCCAGTTGATCTCTCAAAGGTATTCTTTATATGTACCGCAAACAATCTAGGTGGATTATCTGCAGCATTACTTGATCGTGTAGAGGTAATAAGGTTTACAAGTTACTCTGATGAAGAGAAAGCTGTAATTGCAAAGAAATACATCCTTCCTCAAGTACTTAAAGGATTAAATCTCTCAGAGGAGTTGGTTAAGATAGAAGAGGTAGCATGGCCTATGATTATTCGACCTGTTGGTTTCGATGCAGGTATTAGACAGTTGGAAAGGAATATCGCGGGAATTGTTAGAGCTGCAGCTAGAAAAATAGTAGAGGGGACTCCTCTTCCAATTGTTATTACTGTTGAGAATCTTAATCAATATCTTCCGCCTGATCAAGGGCCTCTTAGTTAGTATCCTTTGAAAGGGTTTGCCAATCTCAATGCACTCATAGCAATATATATTTGGGGATCCCTAATATCCTTTGCAATATTAGTTCTGTATGCAGTTTTTCTTTCGGATTTCTCCAAGAGATCAAGATCTGAATGTACTTTTTGTTCTGGAAGGGAAGAGGTAGTTACAGCCCTTGTTACTAGGTAGTTATTCTCTGGCAGTAGATTCAAATTGTTTTGGTTATTATTGTTTTGGTTCATCGTCATTAATATAGCTTGAAACTGGACCTTGTGGAGTGATATGGCTTCTCCCTTGTTGAATATCTTCTCTTGATTGTATTATCTGCCCAGAAAGTGTATTTTGCTTCAATTCTTCTAGGAAAGTCTGCTGGCTTTTCTGTTTGTTTGGATTAAGCTGTAACTCCTGTTGTTGCAATCTCTCCTCTAAATCTTT
>JAEHHF010000020.1 GCA_019248085.1 Candidatus Dojkabacteria bacterium S2_J21
TTGATACTGTTTTCTTTCATCTTCAATTTGGGTTTGCCCTTCCTTCCTTTTATCGATAGCCTGTTGAATAACCTGTTCTTGCCTATTCATAGCAGAGACGTTATTCATTGTCTGCTGATCGGCAGGAGGTTCAAATATCTGAGCCATTTCCTCCATAGTTCGAGTATCGGTCATGCCTTCTTTACTCTTACGATCTTCAAGTTCTTTTGGATTGGTAGTGATGAGCTCGTGTTCTGCTTGACTTGCAATGATTTGTATCCCAACATGGTTGGCACCAGCAAAGAAGAGCCCTTGTCCACGGTCACAACTTAGTAAGTAATTTTTTTCTCCATCAGACAGATTGAATACAGTTTGTAACTTATCTACTGAAGAAGGGCTTTGTTTCATCAATATTTGCATTGAGGAGTTTGAGATGATGGCTTTCCCCATATCATTATTAAGGAAATCCGCCACATCCTGGGTTATTGTTGTTAATCCGAGATAATATTTTCTTGCTCTTTTCGCGATGGAGTACATAAAGTTTGCGGAATCTTGGCTTTGCATCATATACCAAGCTTCATCAACTATGAGCAACCTTTTCCTCTTATCTTTTCTAATCTTAGTCCATATGAAGTCGAGCATTATATACATAGAGAGAGGTTTCAATTCTTCCTGTAGGTCTCTGATGCTGAATACGGTGAAAGGATTCTTTATCTCGAAGTTACTCTCTTCGTTGAATATCCCTGCTGCACTTCCAATGATATATTTTTCCATTCTTCTGGCCAGATCATGAGCCTCATTTTCTGCCATTCCCTTTAAGACTTTGTATAGGTCTTCTAGTAGGGGAGGTTTCTTGGTTTGAGTGGTTGGGTCGAATGTAATACCTTTCTCCCTATAAGTAAGAATTAGAGCTTTGTCTAATATTGATTCCTCAACGTTAACTAATCCACCAAAAAGGATCTTGAAGAAACCGTGCAATGTTAGGAGCTTCATTCTAAGTTCATCATCACCAGCTTCGGATACGCCAGAAAGTTCAAAAGGATTCATCTTGTTCCCCTTGTCTTGAGAGAATGATATGTATGACCCATCTACTGCATCTGAAAGTGTTTGATATTCTTTTTCAGGGTCGATGACTATAACTTCTGTCCCAAGCATTAAACTTCTAAGAATCTCAAGTTTAACGAAATAACTCTTTCCTGCACCTGCTTTTGCAAATACAACCGTATTTGCGTTCTCTAATTGGAACCTATCAAATATAACCAAACTCTTGTTGTGCATGTTGATTCCATACATAATCCCGTTGTCCATAGTTAATTCTGAAGTAACAAATGGGAATGTAGTTGCTAGTGAGGTTGTATCCATGTTTCGAGTAATATACAACTTGTCTAATCCTAAAGGTTGTGTGCTTATGAATCCTTGGTCTTGTTGTAACATTGCCGGTTTTGCAGTTACACTCATAGCCGCAAATGTGGAAATTACATTCCTAGAATATTTTTCGAGGAGTTTCTTGTTAGAGGCATATATTGTTATGTACATACCAAAGTGAAAATATTTTTCAGTCCCTTCTGCGATTGAATCTTGTAATTGTTGAGCATCAGAAAGAGCAACCTTTAATGTAGGATCTACGACTTTTCTATCTTCCATCTGTGAGTAGAGTGTAGCTTCCATCTCTCCTATTTTACGTTTTAATTTCTCAAGTATATCTTTGGATTCAACAGGGTAATAGAAAGTACTAATTCTCAAAGAATGCTCAAAGTTGACTATTGGCGAGAGCCAGTTAGGGCCTACGATTCTAGGGTAGCTGCTTATGAAAAACGTCTTAAAGAAGTAGTCTCCCATTTGGAGGTGACTGAAATCTATTTCTATGTCTATTGGAGCAATGATATCCTTTATTGACATATTCTTATCCAACATAGTGACATCGTCATCCACAACAGAGGTATCTTTAGATGGATCTTTAGAATTGGACTTTCTATTTACTTTTGCCGATATGTCATCTAAGAACTTAAAAAGGAAACTCTTTTTCTTGGGTTTCTTCTCTTCGTCGGTATCAATGGGATCATTAAACCGGTCTTTTCCAGACTCATCTTTTTTTGCCATCTCTTTCTGTAAATCTTGTTTGAAATTTTGATATTTTTCGCCAAGAGGTTGAAGCTTCTCTGCTTGAGCACCAAGCTCCTGAGCTGCTTTATTCTCAAATGTTCGGTTATAGTTATTAATTTCGTCAGGCATTTTCTTCTTCTTCTGGATTATATATGGTGTAAAATTCTGATAGCAACTCAGTATTATTTAATTGATGGCCAAATAATCCCATTCGGGAGAGCTGTTTGAGAACATGGTCTCTCTTAGGGTACAGGAATATTTTAGCTTTTTCCAATAGCTGAGCTATTTCCATCTGTTTGTATTTATCTTCATCTTCATTCTTCTTTTTCTTACCCAGAATCCCAATATCTTGTAATACTAGCCCAGGATTATATGGGATTACTACAAAGAAGCTTTTATCTAGCACATCATTCTTTACAATGAGGTTTTGAACAAAGAGGGTGTATATTTCTAACTGTTTCTTTAGACCTTCGCCCATTTCTCTCTGCTTCTGTGATTCAAGGTAATCAATATAACTAGTGATATCGATTCTCTTAGTCCTAATCAATATTTGGATTGGAAAGTTCAGGGAGTTTAACAATCCAGCAAATGCATAAATCTTATTATCTTGTTCATATTCAGCTAGAAGGTCAAAGTTTATAGCTGAGGTTTGTATTACCATAGCTACACTGCCACTTTTAGTAACAACCAAGTCCTCTTGGATATCTCTCACTGCTAATTCATCTTGTGTTGAGGCTATCGCTCTAGCTCGTGTATTTTTATCCACGTTATATGTTTTTAATCTTAATAGGTAATTTATGTTTTTCCTCGGTTATGACAATTTGTACCTTAGGGAATTTGTATTGAGGATGGATGAATTCGAGGTGATATATACCTTTCGCCCATATCTTATTAGTTAAGAAATATCCACTTTGGCCCGTTCTATTAGCATACAAGATTTTACCATCTTCTCCCTTCATATATGTTATGACATTTGGAACTGGAGTCATCGCTCCCGTATATAGCCATACATTGATATTCCCAGGTAAATTATCAAGATTTTGTATTGTAAATTCGTAATTGGCTCTGTTTTCTTCAGATATTATCAATGTGCTTAGAACGTTTGGTGTAATTGCATCCGCTGTAGGGTCAGTAGTATTATCCTCGGGGATAGATTGTGGTTGCTGTATATTTCCACCGATTATGACATTTGTTTTTTCTTTGGAATCTTTATGTATGAGTTTTCCTTCTGTTGAGGGTTTTAGTTCTGGTTTACTTCTCTCCTGTTGCATCTCATTATTCATCCAAACTCTTTGCGTAGGGGCGGCTATTGCACTGAAATAGTTCTTTATGAAGAGATCTGCATCTTGATCATTTATTGGAACTAGGCCCAAGAAGATCCCTGAACCTGAAGATAGTAAGAATACAGGGATACCGATGATCGCGGGAATAGTTTTTCCGACAGTTAGATATATCATGAGTCCACCAAATCCTAACCCTATTGCTAAGTATGCAAATTCTTTCAGAGTAAACTTCGAAAAGAGTTTAAACTCTACGTCTAATATATTTTGCGGTATCGCATGTTGTCTCATATATGGCAGATTTTACAATATTTCTTACTAAGAGTTTACCAGAATATTGATTAAAGTTTTAGATGGTATAATGGATTATGTATATATCTCAAAAAACGGTTGTGGATCTTACAAAATTTAGAACATTAATGGGTTGTAATCTTACAGAAGAGAAAGCTAGGTATATTTGGGGTAAGAATTCGGTTAAAAATACAGATATTTCCTTTGGAAAAGAACAGACAAATGAGTATGTTGATTCTAAGATTGAACTTGCTAAGCAGAATGTAAAATATCTTTTTGTTGGTAACTTGGTTAAGTTCATTGGTGTGTCTGGTTCTGTGGCTGCGGGCTTTGCAAAGGAAGACGATGATATTGATATTTTTGTAGTGGTTAAGAATGATACGGCATGGATATATAGGGCGTTATTGGTATTTAAGAATATTTTTCATCACAAGATTAGAACTAAGTTGGATGGTGAGAGGGTGAAGGATAAGTTTTGTTTAAATTTGATATGCGAGGAGAGAGACGTGGTATTTGAGAATGATATGTTTAACTTTCATGAGTTGATGTATTTGGTGCCGATATTTAACGAAAAATATTTGAACTATATCTATTCTCAGAATGTATGGTTAAGGGAGGTGTGTGGGGTTAAGAATGAATTAATGGTGAATAGGGTTAGTGTGAGTAAGAAAAAGAATATATTTTTTAAGGTCTTAAACTTTAAGGCTTTCTTCTTACAATTGATATTTATGCTTTTATCTAAACATAGTCCTGAGGTTAGAAGGTTGAAAACAAATTTCAAGAGGGGGAGGATAGAGTTCTTTCCAGAGGATTACAAGGTGAAGAGGATGGAGAAATATTTTAAGTAAATTGAATTGGTTTAACAAAATCTTCTCTGTAATGTATCATTTAAATATATGGCTATATTCAATTACAACGGAGGTGATATCAACTACACAGTACAAGGAGAGGGCAACCCAATCGTTTTGATTCATGGTTTTGGTTTAGATAGTAGAATGTGGAATAAGCAAGTACAAGAACTATCCAAGACAAACAAGGTTATAACATATGACATGAGAGGCTTCGGAAAATCCTCCTTACCCATCAATAAATACAGTCACCTAGAAGATTTACATGAACTTCTGAAATCTCTTGGTATTTCGGAAACTAAGATAGCAGGTCTCTCATTTGGAGGTGAAGTGGCTACAGAATATGCATTAAAATACCCGAGTGAAGTAAATAGTTTGATATTATTATCTCCCGCTTTGAGTGGAATAAAGGGAGATAGTACAGAATGGGAAGCCTTGGTAGAATTGGGTAAGAATGGAGATATAGCAGGGATTCGAGAAAGAATGCTTAAGAACCCAGTTTTCAAAGATCTTAAAGAAAGTTCTGAGGAATTGAGGCTAGTAACAGAAATAGTCCAAGATTATACTGGTTTTCATTTCCAAAGTAGGGACCCAAGAGAATATACAGATGTGAGTGGAAAGTTAAAAGAATTGACCTGCTCAGTTGAGGTAATAATCGGAGAGAATGATGAGACAGTACAG
>JAEHHF010000021.1 GCA_019248085.1 Candidatus Dojkabacteria bacterium S2_J21
CTTGTGGATGTTTAAAGTATGACACAAGACCAAATTTAACACATGGAATGACACATACAAAAGAATACCAAACATGGATTTCAATAAAAAATAGAGTAGCAAATCCTAATAATAAAGATTTTCTAAAATACTCTGTACTTAGTAATGACGATGACATTCTTGATAACTTTGAATCCTTTTTGAAGGAAGTTGGCCTATGCCCCAAAAACAAATATTCAATAGATAGGATAAACACAAGGCTGGGTTATAAAAAGGGTAATATGAGATGGGCAACAAGAAGTGAGCAACAAAACAATAAGCTTAACAGCTATTATGTAATAATAAAAGGCGAAATATTTGAGAATCTGCACCTTTGAGGATACTAAGAGGTAGGCTCGTGTAGGTAATTACCGTACCACCACCCCAAACCTCATTAACCGTACCACCACCCCAAACCTCATTAACCGTACCACCACCCCCAACCTTATTAACCGTACCACCACCCCCAACCTTATTAACCGTACCACCAACCCAAACCTTATTAACCGTGCCACCACCCCAAACCTTATTAACCGTGCCACCACAAACCTTATTAACCGTGCCACCACCACAAACCTCATTAACCGTGCCAAGTACAAGCTTAATTGAGCTACTAAGTTCATCTACCACTTTACCAACTGGTATAACACCAGCCTTATACCAATCTTTTAGAGCTACTCTACTCCTACGCTCGACCTCTTTGGCATCGTACCAATCAGGTAGAATATCTTGTTCTATTTTATACACCCACGACTTAATTGGCAGTCTATAATCCAAATTATCAGGTATAAGTTCCACCCTAACAAGGGTGACATTACCCCTTGCATCTAATTCTTTTAAGCCATTTTCTTTAATGATAATCTCGTGGCTATCTGTTTTATCAGACCAATATACTTTTTTCTTAGTTACCACAAAACTTGCCATTTCGCACATTTTAATCTCCTTTTTGTTTGTTATAGCAGTAATTTACGTTTCGTTCCCAATTCTTATTAGTTCCATTATCGTTTTCACAGCCTATCGGGCAATATCTCTTTGATAAAGACCTGATGAAAGCTTTATTAACTTCTTTAATGCCAGTTCGCTTATGATGGTTCATGATTGTTGCTGAAGCCCAGCCAGCCTGTTTATTCAATGTATTAGCCCGTTTATCCATAATACCCCACTCAAGCCCGCTACGGCCATTCTCTGCCTTTCTAATAGCCATCAATAAATACCAGTCATCAGACTTATATTTAATACCGTTTCTTTCAGCGGCGTTTTGTATTACAGGGGTTTTACCATAAGATATAGCCCCTGTAATTAGAAGAAGGGTGATGATTAGTTTAGTTTTCATTTGTATAATTCCAATAGCGATAATTCTTTTTGTATTTTAGCGGATATTCTTGCTTTTCTAGACTCATCTTCCCTTTTGTCTGACTTTTCTAGTTCTTCTTTTTTTTCCCGAACGATACTATTGAAATCATCAACCCACTTGCCTTTATAAATCCAGTCGTAAGCTTCAGACCATCCCAACTGACCAGAAACGACACCATAGACTAAAACAGCATTAGAATTTAAACAGATATTAGGCTCTCCATTTGGCTTGGCTATTTCACCTTCTGGCAAAATCTGTATTCTAAAAGTATAACCTCTTGCGTGTTTTCCACTTGTGATATAAAATCTACCATATTGACCAGTTTGAAATAAATTTGCGTATTCTCTTGCGCCTTTCATTTTTCACCTCACATTAAACTTATATATGCCATTATTGTTAATATTATTAGCTCTTTACTCATTTTTATTTCTCCCATAAACTATCAATCGTAGGATAGTCGTCGCGGACTATATTGGCTGTTTTAGCTAACATCTTACCTTTAGCATCAGCAGCATCAGCATAAGCAGCAGCATCAGCAGCAGCATAAGCAGCATCAGCAGCATCAGCAGCAGCATAAGCAGCGGCAGCAGCAGCGTCAGCAGCAGCAGCAGCATAAGCAGCAGCAGCATAAGCAGCAGCATAAGCAGCAGCAGCAGCAGCATCAGCAGCAATTATCACTTCTTCTATATTAGCTTCTCCCTTTGCCCATTTTTCGGCGGTCTCTATTGCTTTAAGTGGTCTCAATTCTCCTTTTTTGACATATGGCAATGCCAGTCTTGCACATTTACAAGCCGTTAAAACTAACTTCTTTCTACTATCACCCTCGGAGTCACCAGAAAGCTTGCCTATAAGCCAGAGCATCCAATCGCCTCGCTTACAATTACTCCATAACTCTTGTGATGTTTCGTAATTAAGAGCATCTTTCAAAGCTTCTCCACATGCACCTAATTTTTTTATTTTGCCTATATATTCATTTATTTTCATTTCTTATCTCCTAATTAAATTTTAAGCTACCGGCAGCAGTCAAACACAAACAGATTATTTTCGTTCTTCTAAAACTTGTGCCAGTTCGCTAACTAAGAAAAATTCTTCAAAACCGGGATATTTTGTAAGAAATTTATCTGCAAAAATATAAGCATCTTCATTCCCATCCCACTGCTCAAAAGCTAAATCCTCGATTGTTAATTTTGCCATTGCATAACTCATTTTTTTCTCCTATTAAGTTATTATTTACTTCACTTATTACATCGGAAAGTATATCAAATAACTTTAGTCTGTCAAATAATATTTTATCACCAGCACAAAATTATTTCAATGTCACGGTCAATAAAACGTCATAAATAGTTGATTTTAAGCGTTTTATGACAGGTCTAAAAAAGATGAAATATTTTTAAAATTTAATAAAAATTATTTGCAATGTTGTGGGTGTTGTGATATTTTGTAATTTATTGACAATTGATTCAGAGTAGCGGGCGCCTATTACGGTCTAAGGGAGCGACAGCGTTCAGCATAGCAATAGTACTGCTATAGGTCTAAGCGATAGGCCAAGCAAATATAGTAAAATTGAAGTCCGATTCCAGCGCGCCAACTCTGGATAGGCCAGTGAAGTGGAATGTATCTTGCACGTTGTAATACTGAGCGATACAAGGGTTGAAACTCCGAGAACTCATTAGGCGGGAGTTTAATGCTTCTGTAATTTTTTACAGGGGCATTATCACCTCGAATCTATTAATCGGGAGTTTGTTTTTAGTATCTAAGTTATTATGGTTTAAGCTTTTAGTTAAGGGTTAATAATATGAACAAAACTGATTATATTAGTAATTGTATTGAAAAACAAAATATTGATAAAACTATAAAAAGGCGTGAATACTCTTTAAAGTTAATGGAAAAGTACAAAGGCTTATGCGATTGTAAAAAATGTGTTCATGGAATTAGTCATTTATGTACTGATAATCTGCCGAACGGTTGCGAGTATTTTTGCGATATTAAAACCGGAAAGATGCCATTGAACCATGAAACTTACGCCTATAAGCATAAATACACTTATAAAAAGCCCCACGTTCACTCAGGACGTGTTTAAATTGTTTTTAGGTATATTGCATAGGGTGGTTATTTTACAAGTTAAGAATGATCTTAGCGGGACCATGGTTAAAAGCTATTTTTTTGTGTTAAAATGCGGTTTTACTCTACTTTTTACTAAAATGTGGACATGTTTGGTCCGTGCGCATAAAAAAGCCCTGCTATTAAACAGGGCTTTGAGTTTTAGTAGTAACCGCCGTCGTTTAAATAAAGTCTAAAAAGTCATTTTTTTTACTGTCTTCGGAAAGTCTTTGGATTGTGTTATATATTCCTATCGCTGTTTTATCACCCCATGCAGTCTGAAACCGTGTAGGGTGTTTTTTTGATGGTCTTAACTTTAATATTTCAGCAATTTTTTTGCCGATTATATCTTGTCTCGTAACTTCATCTATTTTTTTGTTTGTTTTTGCAAGACTCATTTTTTCTCCTTTGTTAAAGTGTTAGTAAAATTTTACTGTTTTTTTTACATACCTTTTAATAATTCCTGATTAGCCATCGATTCAATTCCTTCCAGCATAACCATATTACAGAACTCAATAAACGTTCCTTTGTTGCCGGTTTTTGAGATATAGGCTATTTCAGCCTGTTTGAGCTTGTCTCTAACTTCGAGAGAAATATTTAGGGTTGTCAACTTTTTTTTGTTAATCATTTTTAGGATTCCTTTTTTTAAGTCTTTTCATGGTTATATATTTGGCATTGTCAGCTATTTGATCTGTACCTGGTTTACTTTCCCATCCATCAAATTGATATTCTTTCCCGTTAAGTTCCCATATTTGACGTGATACTAAAGATATGTCGGGTGTTTTTAAAGTAAAGTTGTGTCTTTCTATAATATCTGTTGCCGAACACTCATATTTTTTTCTGTATAGTTTCATTTTTATCTCACTTTCCGCCCAAAGGGCTTTAAATAATCTCGATAAACTCATAACCTGCTGATTCGAACGCTTCTCTTTGATTGCCAGAACCGCCTTTTACTTTGAAAACCTGATTCAATTCGTCTTTATAAAGAGCCTGTTCAATAGCACTGCTTAGTTTGTCATAGCCATAACCGCCAGCCTTACCAATATTATTAAAGCTTTCATCAGGCTTTGTGGGGTGTTTGTATAGTATTACAGCAGCCGTACACACTGAGCCTGCCGGATTATCAGACCAGTTAGCAATGATCTTGCCAGCTCTTTGTCCGTCTTTTAATAAACAAATTGCGGTTACACTTTTAACGCCTTTGTAGTCAAATATTGATTTTTCCATTTTTGTTTTTCCTTTTAATAAAGTTATTAAGTTTTAACAGCATACAAGCCTTACCAGTTTTTAAGCTGATAAGGGAGGTAGGTTGTTAGTCTTGAATCGCATTGTATTCTATGCGGTCGTGCAGAGGTATAGCAA
>JAEHHF010000022.1 GCA_019248085.1 Candidatus Dojkabacteria bacterium S2_J21
CATATTTAAATAGTGATGAAGCTAGAAAGAAATATTCAGGTTCTCAACTGAAAGATAAGTTTACACAGTTTGAAAGATTAGCTACAAGCAATAAAGTAAATAGAGACAAGATAAGAGAAGAGATTAAATTATTACAAGATAAATTAACTGGTACTGATTATATTAAAGATATTATAGACAATACATCATCAAATATGAATGCCGTTTCAGTAGATGGTGGAGCATACCAGAGAGTTAGAGTAAGCGAAATAGTTCAACCATCAAAAGTTGGAAAAAATAGATTATCAGGAATGCCTATAAGTGAAATAACTAACAATAAAGAAATATTAAAATACAAAGACGATGCAGTAGACATATTCAAAAAGATGCTTTCGGATCCTAATGATGATATAGCAAATAGAAAATTTAAAGCAAAAGATAGTTTATTTAGAGGTTTATTGTTTAGGTTGACAGACAATGGTGTGGCTGAAATTAACGAAAATGTAGCTGTAGCTCTTGCGTTAGCTGGAGATGAGTATTATGCATTTATGAGTTCTAAGTTAGCTTATAATGATAAAGATGCTATTGCTGCTATGCTTGGTAAACAACCACATGAAGTTAGTCCTGATATTCAAAAAGCGTTTGCACATGAAGGTTTATTTAAAAAGCTTATAGCTGATAATCTTGGTAAAGCTGCATTTAGTAATTTATCATTAGCGCCAGCTAGTAAGATAGTTGGTAAAAATGCAGATGGTAGTGAAAAAGTAGTATATGAAGGTGTAGATTCAGAACTGTATGCAAAGATGTTATCAGATGCTGGTCAAATGGTATTGCTATATATGCAAGCAAAAGAATATATAGAGCCATTAAACAAATCAACTATTCCTATTGATACATATACTAAAGCTCTTGGAATAGATAATAGAAAAAAAGATAAATATGGTAATTTTATAGAAGATGAAAACTCAAAAACTCAAGAAGAAATAGATGCAGAAGCAGCTAAAGAATTCAATGATTTAACTACAGATAAAGACAGCAAATCTAAAAGAATTCCAATGGTTCAATTAAAAAAACCAGCTATTGGTAAAAAATATAGTGTTAAAGAAAAAACAGATATGAGTGTATTAAAAGCTGAAGTTCTAGCAAAAGTTGATATGGTTCAATCAATACTGGCGCTAGAGAAGAATTCAAAAGGTCCGATGTTCACAAAACCTAAAACATTAGAAGATAAGAATAATAAAGTTAAAAATAGTAAAGTTAATAAAGCTGCTAATGAGTCTTTTAAAGTATTAAATAAAATTAGACAAGAAGCGTATGAAGTTAATAGTGAAGCAGTAGATTTGATGCTTGAGAAAAGAGATAGATCTCAAACATTATCAATAATGGGATTTAAAACTGAAGATGATTTAGAGAAAATGGCATTCGATGATAGAGAAAGTGCAGAAGCTAGAAATAGAGAGATTGAAGAAAGTTATGATAATTTGATATCATTGCATGATAAAGTAGCTGGTAAAGATGCTACTGAAGCTAATGAGATGTATTTTGAATATTTCTTTGGTAAAAATGGAAGATTCTATATGGATTCAGTTACTGTAAATCCTCAGACAGATAAGTTACATAGATTCCTTGTTACATTAAAAGCTCATAGACAAATTATGGATTTCAATAGTCCAGATGCTGAAAAAAATAAACAACAAGAATACTTTAAAACTGCTATAGCTCAAGCGTTTGGATTTGGAATAGACAAGAAAACACCTCAAGAGATATATGACTTTGCAGATGCTGTTCTTGAACAATCTGAAGAGACACTAACTGGCGCTTTGACAGATAAAAAGCATAAAGCTGAGATAAAAAAAGATGGTAAAAAATATGAAGTAGAGATTGAACACTTAGGTCATTTCTTTCAAGGATTAAATGCAGTTAGAGCTTATAAAAAAGCTGGAAATGGTGAAAGACCATTTGAAGTATCATTATCTGTAGAGTTTGATGCTATTACAAGTGGATTCATATTGAAACTATTGCAATTACCTATTATGTCGTTCGAAAAAATGAAATTATGGTTATCTAAAGGTGGAGTGTTTTTATATGATGGAAAGCTAACTAAAAAACAAATAGCTAAAATGTCTAAAGAAGATAAACAAAAATATGCATCAGATATTAAAGATTATGAAAATTATATGGCTATTACAAACTCAGGGCAAGAGATATCAGAAGGTAGATTAATAGATTCATATAGAACATTGGCTCAAGGAATGGATGTAACTGGCTTTGAAGTTGAAGTAGAAAACGAAGAAAGATGGAAAGCTTTACAGGAAGTTCTTCCTAAGATTAAAGATCAAAAAGAAGTTGAAGTTGCAGAAGCGCCAGATAGTAGTACAAAAGAAGATGAAGATGGTGAAGATAGATTAAAAACAGAGATTATAGATATTGTTACAAGCGAAGGTAGGTCATTGTTTAAAGATCCGTTTATGACATTTGGATATGCAGCTGCTATTAAGTCGATTAAAAGACATCTTGGGTATAAAATGATATCTGGATTACCTAAGATGATGCTTGATGATTCGTCTCCTGAAGCGGTTAAGAAAGCTAATAAGTTTATAAATAGCATTCATGGTAAAGAGTTAGAAGAGAAAGAGATTAAAGCATTTAAAGAAACATTAAAAAATACAGCTTTTGAAGATATTCAAATAAATAATTATGTAACAGTTAAAGATAAAACTGGTAAGGAAATGAAAGTTAAATCTGGTAAAGTAGCTATAGCTGGTAAACTTAGAGAGATTGTGGAGATGACATATGGATCAAATGTTGAACAGATATTAACTGCAGAGTTTGGAGAGCTTATAGAGGCTAACAATAGAATCAATAACTCATTCAAAATAATGTTTCAAGCTTGGAAAGTTGCATATGATGCTAGAGTTGAAAAAGTAAGTGGTGGAAAAGGATTGACAGCTGATCAAGAAAATAAAATATTAGATGAACTAAAAGTATTATTCCCTATGATTAAGGCTCCATTGGCTGGTGAAAACTATATGGAAGATGGTGAAACTGTTGCTATATTCTCAACTGGATTAACAAATGCAAAAAGTGGATATGGACCTACTCAGACGCATGTAAATCCTGATAAGTTTGGTGGTCAAAAAACATTAACAGTTCAGTCAATGATTAGAGAGTTTCAAGCTGCAATAAGTGCTGGAGCTGTTGTGCCAATTCACTATATAGATGGTTCAGCTATGACTAAATCATTAGAAGAAGGTGGAGTTCTTGGAGTGCATGATGCTAAGCTTACTGGAATAAATAATGCTCAAGATGAAATTATTAAATACAACAAAGATGTATATGAAATATCTAAAGATTATAGCTTAGCTAAAGAGATTTTAAAATCATTAGAAAGGGTTAGAGATAATGCCAAAAAGCTTGGAGTTGATTTAGATAAGCTTGAAGGTTTGCGTTCAGGAAAAAACAAACCAGTTAAGAGATTTGATTCAATATTAGATGAAATGAGAGAGTTAAATGAAGTAGCTGAAAGCGGTAGAAAATTAGTATATGGATCTAATGCTAAGATTGGACATATGGCTGGATTAGATGGAAGTATGTATGAAATTAAAGGCGGTAAAGTTGTTGAGCCTGAAGATAGAACTAAATTAACTATCAAAGCGCCAGATAAGAAAGAATCTGTAAAAAAAGAGACTAAGCCTGTTGAAATAGTATCAGAAACAAGTATGCTAAATGGATTAAAAAATGGAAAAATTCAGTTTAAAAATCCTGCATCTAAAAATAGTCCATATCAAAAAGAAATTAAAACATATGAAGAATTTAAACAATTGGCTTCTGAATATGCAGATATGACTAAAAGTAAAAATATTGATGCTAAAGAATCTAAATATATAGATGGATTATTTGAAATGTTTGGTAAAAATGGTATTAAGTTCAATCCAATAACAATTGTGTTTAAGCAAGATAAAGAAGTTGATGGATATGGTATGCATAGTGCTTATACATCTGGTAAAAAACTATTAACATTTCCATCAACTAAAGATTTTGGAATTGAAAATACACAAAGAGTTATGCTTCATGAATATGCTCATGCGATAACTGTTTATGCAATGAAACAAAATAAAGCATTAGATAAAAAAGCTAATGAATTAAGAAATTATGTTTATAAAAATTCTACAGTTGAGCAAAGAAAACAATATGGATTATCTGATAAAAAAGGTGAAGCATATGAATTTGTAGCTGAAGCAATAAGTAATCCATCTTTTCAAGAGTTTTTATCTGGATTTGTCCATTTTTTAATCCATTTAGCATACTTGTTTCTGATACTATTTCAACAGGCTTAGTCTCTTTTCTTTAATGATTCATGTAACGCATATCTAGCAACGAAATCTGAATACTGTGTAGCAGTTGTCAAATCCAAGTAGTGCATAATTTCTGATATCTATTTGTTTATTTAGATATAAATTCTTGCTTTGTTCCAAATCTAATTTATTTTGAGTAATGTATAAATCTTT
>JAEHHF010000023.1 GCA_019248085.1 Candidatus Dojkabacteria bacterium S2_J21
ATATCATCATTGGTTTCTCCACTCCTGTGTGAGATTATTGCTTTCATATCATTCTCGATAGTCATCCTTATAGCGTCCAAAGTCTCTGTAACGGTCCCAATCTGATTGAGTTTAATCAATACACTATTCATAGCTTTTTGATCGATACCTTCTTGGATTCTTAAAGTATTGGTTGTTAAAAGATCGTCTCCCACAATCTGATATCTATCACCAAACTGCTTTGTAAACATACTCCAACCAGACCAGTCATCTTGGGTTAATGGATCTTCGATGGAGCATATTGGATACTGTGAATACCATTCCTCTTGTAATGCCATCCATTCCTCAGTAGTTAATTCTTTTTTCTCACTCTTTAATTCATATTTCCTAGTATCTTCGTTGTAGAATTCTGAAGCTGCTACATCTATGGCAAGTTCGAACTGTTCTCCTGGTTTGTATCCTGCTTTCTGTATCCCTTCCATAATGATATCGAAGGCCTCTTTGTTACTTTGTATTTCTTTAGGAGCATATGCACCCTCAAAACCTACACCTGTAGAATATCCTTTTGCTTTTAGTATGCCATGAATAGCATGGAATATATCGGTCCCAGCTTTGAAAGCGTCAGCGAAGCTCTTAAACTTTTCCATCTTAGGTACAACCATGTATTCCTGTATATCTGTAGACCAGTCTCCATGTTTTCCACCTTCCATTACTAGGATGAGAGGTCTTGGTAATCTAAGACTCTCAACTCTGTAATCTTTGTCCCAGAAGATCATGCCAAAATATTCATAGAGTTGTAATCCTAATGAGTTTGCTGTTGCTCTACAGAATGCCATCGAACATGAGAGGATAGTGTTTCCACCAAGCTTACTCTTTTGTTCTGTTCCATCTAAGTCTATGAGGAAGTCATCAAATTCTTTTTGACTTGTAAAATCTTGTTCTTTAAGGGCCTCAGAAATTACGGTGTTTACATTTTCTACTGCCTTAGATACGTGTCCATCCTCATCTCTTAATTCCAGGACTTCATTTTTACCGGTGGATGCTCCTGAGGGGACTTCTCCCTTTCCTTTGTCTCCACTCCATAGCTCTATCTCTGTTGATATTGTTGGTATTCCTCTTGAATCTAGTATTTCTCTTGCGTGTATAGTTTGGATTTTCATATTTACATTTGTATATGTTAGTTCATATATTGTGCCGTAAAAATGATATTTTTACAATGTGTTGTTATGGTAAATACCATATGCTAAATTAGAATATATAATTTGTGAAATTAAAGAGATGGAAGTATCACAAGTGGATGTAGTCGAAGAAGAGGCTCCTGTTGAGAAGATTAAAAACACAAAGAAACCTTTTAAAAGTGGGTATGTTGTTGGGCTTCTTTTGTTTTTAGTTGTTTGCCTAATTGGTGGTTTAACATATTTTGTATTAAAGGAGAGAGGGATAGATTTACTGGTTAAGGATGTAGAAGACAATGATATTGAGGCACAACAGATGTGTACGACTGGTTCAGAAGAAGGGTCTTGTAAAGTAGCATTAGACAACAAGGGGTGGGCGTTGTTCTCCTTGCCTGATTATGAGTTTAGTGTGGAGGTTCCTTCATATACAGCGACACAAAAGTTGGGGGGGTATGATGTTGATTACAAATGGACCTATGAACAAGGTGTAGAAACCGTAAATATATTCTTACCGTTGGATGATTATGTTCGTACTGTAAAGATGTCATACTATCCAGAAAATATTCCTGCAGATGCCGAGGTTGGAGGAGGTGGCGGTTCTCTTAACGAACATTCTATCAAAGTGAATATTATTCAGAACAAGGCACACAAAAGTGTCCTAGATGTGAGTAAGCAATACAAAGACAATTTCGATACGGAGATAGGAGATGGTGGAGAGGTTAAGCTTACAGGTGAAATCGCAAACAAGTGGGGAATGAATGTTTGGAGCTATGTTGCTGATTATATTGAATCAAAAGGGAATGGTTTTCTAGTTGTCACAGATAACTATATATACGATATCTCATATCACATTAGTACAGAACCTGTTGCTTCTGTTCAAATAGCTCAGAAGATATTAGACTCAATGAAATTTGAAAAGAGTTCAGATACTTCTGTATCAGTGGTATATATGGGAGATGGTGGTGATGTCTCTAAGAAGTTTGTAGATTATGTATATTTTCTTGAGAGTGCTAAGATGAAAGCTTTCTTAATAGATAAAAAGGATGTGATATTGGATGAATCTAAGATAGGGAAGACATTTTTACTTACGTATGATGTAGCTACAAATGATATGACAGTTGGAGATACTAGCTATTGGATAGTAAGTGGGGCCTTCACTTATGTACAGCAGTAATTGTCTTTAAGTATGTAGTTTGATAGAATCATGCATATGTTAAGCCGAGGTGGTGAAATTGGCAGACACGCTACCTTGAGGTGGTAGTGGGAGTAAAATCCCTTGCAGGTTCAACTCCTGTCCCCGGCATATTGTTATGGACGACTAGCTCAGCTGGTTAGAGCATCTCGTTTACACCGAGAAGGTCATAGGTTCGATCCCTATGTCGTCTACCATTAAATATTCCTTTCTAGAATATTTCGTTGGAGAATCAACAAGAAAAGAAACTCAAACTTGGAGAGAATAAATAATTCTATTCCGTTTTTTCACCTGGCTTGTAATCATAAAACGTCTTGCGTTGTTGATCCCAAGATTCTCGCATATCTCCTCGTAATGAATCCAAAACCACATCACAAATATTTGAGTATACTGTTTCCATATATTTAACATCTTCTTCTTTATCTAAATTCCCACGATATCTAGGATTCTTGTGTACCATACCAGTATTGGCATCATAATAACCATAAATATACTCTCTTTCATATTTCCTTTTTTCAAAAAAAACACCATACATTTTTTCTGAGAAACTAAAAGGTAATTTATATTTTACAGGAAATCTAAGTAATGCAATATGCTTTGAATCTCTATGTCTCCAACTATCTAAACACTCTTTCAACTCATGCTCTTCACGAAAAAGAGGGCTTGCATTAGAAAGAATAGCTGAATCTTTCACAAAAAGACCTTCTTCTATTATTGATTTTGCACTTGATTCAGAAGATGTACCATGACCTAGTAATTCATATCTCATATCTGATAAATCGGAAATAGCTTCTTTAAGTGATACTACTTCCTCAATAATAGGTCTATCCATTTCCTCTCGCAAAGGTTTTTCTGGAAACTTAACATCAGAACAATATCCCAAATCAAAAGCAGGCTTCTTGTTAGCATCTGGTTTCTTAGGATCATCATCCCAGTCACCCCCTCCTACGTCACCAACATCCCAATCTGTCATGTATTTTGAAATTAGACTTAATATTTTTAATGTATCATTAACTACTATAGAAATCAATTTAGATTACTCTTGTTTAAAAACAAACTATCAATTCAATATATCTTCCCTTATTCCTGCAATCTTCATGGGATATTTCTCAAAAAGTAGTATTTAGTCCTTTTAGACATTCATGGGAATGTTTTAATCCGAGGGTTTTCTTTTTTAATATTCTTTGAATAAGTTTTAGTTCATTTAGTTTCCAAGTATAATTTTAAATTAGAAGACAGTAGAGAACGATCATACTTTTAAGTTCCATGCCTGAAAGTGTATCCCAACATTTCTCCTAATTAATTTCTCTGATATACTGTTCCTATGACTAACTATTACAATGACCAAACCACAGATCCTAAGGAAGAATTACTATCCCATGTAGATGAGAATAATGTAGAAATAGAGGGGATTAGGAGGGAGGAATGTCATAATGAGACGCTTAAGCCATGGCATAGGACTGTACATCTTTACATTGTTAATTCTAAGGGAGAGCTATATCTTACCCGTAGATCCCATACCAAGGATACATCTCCAGATGGATTGACTGTTACGACTGCAGGACATATACGATATCAAGAAGATTCTACAGATACAGCACATAGGGAGTTAATGGAGGAATTGGGTATGGAAGTATCATTGAAGTTCATAAAGAAGTACAAGGTAGATTATGGTTTTGAGAGGGAATTTGTATATGTGTATTTTGGGAAAACAGATGCGATCCCTGTTATCGGAAATGAAGAGGTGGGAGAGATTATCCCTATGCCTTTAGGAAAGGTTGTAAATGATATATCTGATGGCTCTCTTAGATTATCTCCTGGTGCTCAGGATGTTATACAGATGTTAATACAAGAGAATTTGTTAAGATTAGAAATGTTTAACTAATATTTCTTAAAGTGGTATATTTT
>JAEHHF010000024.1 GCA_019248085.1 Candidatus Dojkabacteria bacterium S2_J21
AGAGTGGGAGTGTAACAGCCATAACACCAAAGAGTACAGACACAGTTATGGAAAGTGTACTAGGTAGTTTAGGAAGGATATTTAAATTCCTACAATAATGAATAAAAGAAAAAATAAAAAAACAATTGGATTCCTGATTATTGCATTAATGTCACTTGTGTCTATTGTATTTATATATAACAGGGTTACAAAGGTTCGCGCTGAAGAAAGAGATTGGGCTCAGACAGATTGGCGAGGGGGGGCGAGTTCTCAGGTTGTAATTGATGATACCACAACATTTCTTCAGCAAAGCAATATGGATTATTCCAACGAAGGTTATATCGAGGTTCAAACCAGAGGAGATTGGGATTTGGATAGTTGGGATTATAGGAGAAAAATTTCTTTCAATAATACACTTCTTTCCCTGGGTGTAAATCCTGAGAATCTTGTCAATTTCCCAGTGTTAATAAAATTGGAAAATGGTGTAAATGTAGATTACAGTAAGACTAAAAATGATGGGTCAGATATTAGGTTTGAAGATAGTGATGGAACAGCTCTGAGTTATGAGATAGAGAAGTGGAATGAGAGTGGTGCATCATTTGTATGGGTAAAAGTCCCTCAAATAGATATCGGGGATCAAGACTTTATCTACATCTACTATGGAAACACATCTGCTACAGATGCTCAGAATATAACAGATGTTTGGGATAGCAATTTCTTAGGCGTTTGGCACGGGAACGATACTTCGGCTACTAACGTTGAAGATTCGACAGTAAATAACAAGGATGGTACAAAACAAGGTTCTAACAGTCCCAATTATACTGCAAATGGAATAATAGCTGGAGCTCAAACCTATACCCAAGGGGCATCCAGAATCTCAACTTCAATCACAAATGCACTTACCAACTTTACTGTTGAGGTTTGGTTCAAAGATGATGGAGTAGCAACTGGTTATGAAAGATTGGCAGACAAGAATTATTCGGGATGTTTTTGGTTCGGAAGAAATAGCTCTACCGCAAACTCATGGGGTGGAGGTGTTCTAGAAAGCTCAGATCCTTATGGCGTTTTTGTAACTCTAACAGATGGCCAGTGGCATCAGATAGCATCGGTTAGAAATGGTACTACACATTATGTGTATGGCGATGGAGGTTCAGTGCAAAATTCTAATACAGTAAGCGCAAGTGCATGCAATACAACCGCTTTTGGGATTGGTGGTTATGGAGACGGCGGTTCTCCATCACAATGGTTCGGAGGAACAATCGACGAAGTCAGATTGAGTAGCTCCCCTCGTTCAAAACCCTGGTTAGCAGCTTCATACAAATCTGGCACAGGAGCATTTTCTTCAAGTGAGGCAGAACAATATATTTACGAGGGAGATGCGTATCTAATTTCAAATATCTTTGATTCAACATATCCATCTAACTGGGGACTATTATCTTACAATGGATCAAATAATGAAAAAACTACTGTAACAGTGAGAACCGGTAACTTACCAGAAATGTCAGACGCACTAGATTGGAGCTCTTGTGATGCAATATCTTCAGGTTTGGATATCTCGAATAACAGTTGTGTAAACGACGAAGATAGATATCTTCAATATCGGATAGATGTTGATACTTCAGAATTAGATTCACCACCTACTTTCAGTGATATATCAGTATCGTTTGCCGCATCTGATCAAACCTCTCCAACGGACAATGCTAGCAATGTATATATTGCTAACTCGGTTGAAAACAATGATTGGGTAAATTTTGAACCAACAATAGTTTGGGATGCAGGGGTAGATGACGTAGAAGAAAATGATGTCGCATATTGCATCTCTCTTGACGAAGTAGGTATTGCGGAAAATTCTCAGACTCTAAATCCACAGAATTCTGCGGGTATAATGCAAGGACTCGATGACGGAGTTGGCATTGAAGGTTGCCCATACATTGTTACTGATACCTCTCTGGATATTTCTACAATAGATGGCTTAGATTTAATCTCTAACAAGAAGTATTTTCTAAGTATTAAGGCTATCGATTACTCAGGAAATATCTGGTCTGGAATATCAAATGAATATCAAGATTTAGTCTGGTTTAGATATGATAACACCCGACCGGAGAACGTTATGTATATAAGTACTCCAAGTAGTGCTTTTGGAAATATTAATGAGATGTTCTTTACTTGGACTGTCTCCGGTCCATCACAAGCGACTGATGATGAATCTGGGATTCTTGGATGGCAATATGCAATCAATGGCTCAGGACTTCTTGATTGGAAGGGGACAGATATACATCCAAAGCTGGGGGTCGAATATCTGCCCCAGACTGGTTCTTCTGGCGTTTTCTATCTTGATAGTCTAGAGGTCGGAGAGGATATTATCGTTGGAAATAATGCTGTATATTTTAGAAGTATTGATAATGCAGGAAACGTAAGCACCTATGTTACAGGTGGCCTTAATTACGGAGGTGAAGCTCCAGGTTTTCCTGCTGAGAGTACCGTCTCTATTTCCCCTAACAACAGTGATTCAAATAATTACGCATTAAGTTGGCCTACTGCAGAGGCTGGTGAAGATAGGGCTATCTCCTCTTATTACTATATGGTAAATGTCCAACCACCAACGAATATCTCAACGCTAAAAAACAACAGTACTGTTTACATTCCAACCCAAGCTACTAGTGTGAGCACGAGAATGTTAATAGGAGCAGTTAAAGGGGAGAACAATATTTACGTAGTATGTATTGACGATGAGGACAACTATTCCCCAAGTAATGCCATAACTGGGATCTTTCAACTAAATAGTGAGAATCCTGATCCACCACGTAACTTCAGTGTATCCGACACTTCGGTCAAAGACAACGAACTATGGAGAGTTGCCTTAACTTGGGAGTCACCTGTATACAAAGGAAATGGGGATGTTAGCTATATTATCGAAAAAAGTTTGGATGGTTCTGCTTGGTATGAGTTAGACACTATAAAGGGTTCTGCATATTCCGATGTTTCTGCAGGTAGTCAAAAGTATTACTATCGTGTAGCCAGTATAGATACTAGCGATGAGTCTCGTGACAATCCAAGCTATACCACAAGCATTGAAATTACTCCCGTAGGAAGATACGAACAGCCTCCTGAGATAATCTCAGAAATAATGTTGAGTGATCTTACTTCAAGGGGAGGTAAAATAGGGTGGGTGACAGATAGAGTCTCGGATTCAAAAGTCCAAATTGGATTAAATAGTAATACTTATTTTGATGACGAAATGTATAGATCTGAGTCAGTTGCTAGTCATGAGATATTATTAACGAATCTATTGCCAGGTACAACATATTACTATCGTGCAAAGTGGACAGATGAAGATGGTAATACCGGTGTTAGTGAGGAAAAGACTTTTGTTACCAATCCTGCTCCTAAGGTTGAAGATGTAAAGATATCAAGTGTGGGACTTGATTTTGCTATATTAGATATCACGACGAAGGGTTCAATAAACGCGAATGTTCTATATGGCAAAACCAAGTCCTATGGTGCAACTAAGGAAATAAATACGTCAACAGCAAGCAGCGAATATTCCATTATGTTAACTGAGCTGGAAGATGGAAGTGATTATCATTATACAATCATCTTAAGAGATGAGGAGGGATACGTTTATGATGGTTTTGGGGATTTACTATTCTCCACTCCACCAAGACCACAGGTAAGTAATATCCAAATACAAGAACAAAAAGATGTTCCATCTCCAACAGTAGAAGTCTTCTGGGAAAGTAATATCGCTATCAATAGTCTAATTGAATATTCTCCTGTCGGTAGTTCAAACAGGACACTTAACAAGGTCGATATGGAAAGAATAAGCGGAAACCATAAGATGGAGATACCTGATCTAAGTCCCAATAGTCTGTATCAGTTAACTGTATCAGGCGTAGATGCTATGGGTAACAGAGCTACTTCTGATATATATACCTTTACTACTGCAACAGATACAAGACCTCCTCAAGTATTCAACATAAAGAGTGAGGGGGATGTACAAACTAGTGATATACAAGCAGA
>JAEHHF010000025.1 GCA_019248085.1 Candidatus Dojkabacteria bacterium S2_J21
TGTATTTCTTCCTGTAGGTATCTACTAGCAAGGACTCTTCATCCTGTACTAAAAGATTTACTACTTTTGATGCTGTCTCTTTTGAGACACCCTTCGAGAGGAGTTCCATAATCAGGATATCCTTTCCCCTGGGCTTGTTCTTCATTCTACTAGACACGAAAAGTTCTGCAAATCTCTCATCATCTATATATTTGTATTCATGAAGTTTTTCCAGAACTCCATCCACTATCTTAGTAAATACTTCAGCATCCAGACTATCAAACCACTTACCCTTTTTCTTGAAAGAAAGATCTTTAAGATACATTCTAACCTGGCGTTCTGTCTTAGGAGCTCTCTCGAGGAAACCAATTGCTCTGTCAAAGAATCTGTTTTCTAGTTCTGAAAAGAAAAGTTCGTCTAGGGTGTCCTGGGTTATTTCTTTCTTAACATACAAACTGTATTTAACAATTGTACTAACAGAGATACCGCAAAAGAATTCCCCATCCATATACAGGTTAACCCTAGAGGGATCCTTCTTCTGTGATTCTAACGAAGTTACAATCATATTTACAATTTTGATTTTGCTAGAACCTCTTTAACAATCTTGTCTCTTAATTTTGTATCCTTTTTCAAAACTTCCGCAGCTGCATCCTTACCTTGAGCCAACTGTTCAGTACCATACTTAAGCCACGCACCAGCCTTTTCGACAACACCCTTGTCTATGGCAGCGTCTATGATGCTGCTTTCTTTGTCTATACCCATAGGGTAGATCATATTGAAAGAAGCTTCCTTGAAAGGAGGAGCCACCTTGTTCTTAACAACCTTAACCGTTCTAGAATGTCCAATAACCTGCCCATCTTTAAGAATCTTTTCCTTCTGTCTAATATCCATTCTAATGGAAGCATAGAACTTGAGGGCATTACCACCAGTAGTAGTCTCAGGATTCCCGAACATGATTCCGATCTTCATTCTTAATTGATTTAGGAAAATAATGGTTGTACCTGTCTTGCTAGTTATTGCTGTAATCTTTCTCAATGCTTGTGACATCAATCTTGCTTGTAATCCCATATGACTATCACCCATATCCCCCTCTATCTCTGCTCTTGGTGTAAGTGCTGCAACAGAGTCAACGACAATCACCCCAAAGGCTGCTGATCTAACCAATGTTTCTAGAATCTCCAATGCCTGCTCTCCAAAATCAGGCTGAGAAATATACAGGTTATCAATATCAAGGCCGATGTTTTTTGCATATACCGCATCAAATGCATGTTCCGCATCAATGAAGGCAACCGCGTCTCCCTTCTTTTGTGCTTCTGCAAGAATATGGATTGCTAATGTAGTTTTACCCGAAGATTCAGGTCCATATATTTCAATTATTCTACCCTTTGGAATACCACCACCCAATGCAATATCAAGTGACAATGCACCAGTTGGAATGGTCTCAATCTCAACTCTTTCCTGACTTCCCAACCTCATGATCGATCCTTTTCCGAACTGCTTTTCAATCTGAGATACTGCAATTTCTATTGCTTTTTTCTTTTCATCATTCACAGTTGGTTGTTTTATTGTAGGTGTATTTGGCATTATAGAGAAACTATAAAATTAGTAATAATTCAGGATAACAAAGTAAAGAATACTAGTCAAAGACCCAAAGCAAATACTTAATGAACCGATAATATTTTTATATATATTTCTCTACAATTGTAGACAAATTCTTTATGAGACTCTTTCTGAGTTTCTCATCCTCTCTAATATACCTTGCTATTTCGAGTTGAACAGCTGGAACCCTAAGCTTTGACGCTACATATTCACCCAAAGTCTCTTGCCCATTATCTAGGAATCTAAATATACGAATATTTATTCCATTCAAGAGCCCTCTCCCCAACTCCTCCTCTATCTCATATGCAAATTGCAACGACTTACTAAATCTAGTTGTGTAATATATCCCAATGTCATAGTCTTGATTATCTCTCAGTCCATGGATATCTACAAATCTCTCTATCTTGTTCTTAACTACAACTTCCTTGACTGCTTTCTTGTACTCATTTTTCATTGCTTTGTGGAAGTTCGGATCGTAATCACATTCTTTTGAGAGATATATACCAAAACTACTTGAATCAGCACTAACCTCTTTTACGATATTGTCTGTATATGGTTCCCCTAACTTGTAACTACCCATGATTGTAGGTCTTCGGTGTGGATACACATGAGGCGCAGAAAGTAGCACTGGTACTTTACCTTCTATTCTCTGAAATTGAGCAGTTTCCATGTATATAAATTAACACATAATGCATAGTATTTACAATTTGACCTAGATGAAGTGATTGTGCAAGAATATATTTATATAAATTTTTATCTATTTAATATGCGAAAGCTAATTGCTTCAATTATCCTTTCTCTGGCATTGTTCCTGCCTCTTTTCATGGTAGGTACACCTGTGTTTGCACAGGAAGATTCCGTAACTGCACCAGCACCTGACACAACATACTATGATGACACCTACGACTATGGCTATGATGACACGTATGATTACGGATACGACACCATGGGGTATGATTACGACCTTGGTACAGCCGAGGAGGCTGGCGTATTAGCAGGAATGGCAGCATTGCTATTCAGTGGCGTAATGTTAGTATTTTCAATCGTCATAGGGGTCGGGTCTTACATATATATGGCATTAGCACTATACAAGATAGCTAAGAGACTGAATCACGAGAATCCATGGTATGCATGGGTCCCAATCTTGAATATGGTTCTCATATTCCAATTAGGAGACAAGAATCCTATGCTCTTACTTCTGTTTTTAATTCCTGGAATCGGAGCAGCTATAATCGGGGTATTAATGATCATTGCCTTGATGAATATCTGTGAGAAGAGAGGCTATGACAAGATGCTCGGATTGCTCTCTTTAATACCTATTGCTAGCTATATTCTTTTGGGGATATTAGCTTGGGGAAAGAAAGAGCCAACTACAGTACAAGTAGCAACGAAGGTCTAGATACGCTATTTTAGATACGAAATATGAATACATATGATGTCCCTGTATTTACGAAGACGGGTTTTGACAATGCGCTTTACAAGCGATTGCAAACAGAAGAGATTTTAAAGAGATTAAACAAAATCTCTTCTGGACATCTGTATCTAGAGATCGGGGGGAAGCTTTTTTACGACCCTCACGCTGCAAGAGTACTCCCTGGTTTTGATCCTAAGATTAAGATTGAAATATTGAAATCTCTGGATATTCCTTTCGATATAATTTTCTGTATGAACTATTCGGATATCCTCTCAAATAGGCAGTTGAATAACCATAAAGAAAGCTACCTTGATTCCTCTCTTAAGATTGTAAACGATTTACAACTCACCTTTGGTGTAACTCCACACATATGTATTAACAATATTAAGCTTGAGGAGAAAACTAAAGAAACTTTTGATAATGCTCTGAAATATATATATTCAAAAAACCAAGATATTTCTTTTAGATACTACATCGAAGGATATCCTGATAAGACAGAGAGGATATTAAGCCCAGAAGGGTTTGGAAAAGATAGTCCAATTCCAGTACAAAACAAGTTAGTAATTGTAACAGGCTCTGCTTCTAACAGTGGCAAACTTTCTACCTGTTTAGGGATGGTATACAAGGATTCTCTCTTAAGGCTTAGATCCGACTACGCCAAATACGAAACATTTCCCATCTGGAATCTCCCTCTTAAGCATCCTGTGAATTTAGCATATGAAGCAGCTACTGCAGATATTGGAGACAAGAACGTCATTGATACATATTATGAGAAAGCATATGGAAAAGCTGCTGTAAATTACAACAGAGATGTTCAAGCATTTACCGTTGTTAAGAAATTAATGCAAAGTGAATATCAATCTCCCACAGATATGGGTATTAGTAATGCAGGATTCTCCATAACCAATGATGAGATTGTCTGTATAGCCGCATTAGAAGAAATACG
>JAEHHF010000026.1 GCA_019248085.1 Candidatus Dojkabacteria bacterium S2_J21
GTTATTGTTAAAAACGGGACTAATACTACAGCGAATAATACATATGCCTTTATGAATCTTACGCAATCCTATGGTAATAACTCTAGCTATTTTTCTGCAACAGTACCTATCCTCAGTTATCAGACTTAACGAAGAGTTAAAAGATATCCTTATTCAGAATACTACACATCATTTCAAGGATGGTGAAACTTTCAAATTCAAAAAAATACAAACAACAGATGTTGCGAAGTTGGACTTAATACTTACTGGATTATCTAGCTGCCTTCAATAGTTTTAATAGTAAATCCCCTTGTTCCTTCATAGCGAAATCAGGTTGCATACTCCTATCCATATATATTGGAGTGAGTTTTGTATCTTACAATATGGATTTCTGCCTTGAGCTGTATTTGCCCTAAATTGGGAGATATCAATAGCGGTTTGCAGTAGGATACCTTTTGGATCTTGTTCTATTAATGCTTGGTCAATCGGGTCGTTATTGATACTGCTCATGTATTCTAATTATATATGTGGTTCTGTAGGAAGACGAAGATTTTTGTATTGCTTATATAGCATCTTCGTCTCCCTATGACGTGTTAAACCTTTTTCTTTTTAGCTTTTTCTAAAAGAGAGATCTGTTTTTTTAGCTTTTCAGCTTTTTCGTGGTTTGTAGCACCTTGTATGGTGATACCTTGATCCTTTTGGGGAGGATATAATATTACCTCAACAGTACGCGCCCCACATCCAAGTAGGTACTCTACAGCATCGCTTAACTTGCGATGTTGTAAATCGAAATCCTTGCCGGGGATTATTGCAATGTGGCAACTTGATGATTTCTTTCGCATGTTTATCTCCCTTTGTAATAGAATGAGCGGCTTGAACAAGTCAGATTCATTATACAACCTATAATGTTTCTATTTCAATCTGTAATATTCAAATAGATATTGTCCTGCTATACCAGCATATCTCCCAAAGTATTCTGTATACCATTTAGATATATCTTCTTTGTTAGTATATGGTACTTTGTATATATCCTTAGCTATGTTGTACATCCATCTATCTATTGGTACTGTACCCAAATATCCAAGGGAGTAGAGGAGTATACAGTCTGCTACCTTTGGACCTATACCTGGCATTGATATTAATACCTTTCTAATATCCTCCTTATTGTTTGGCAATTGTAATTCTGAAAGTAGTTTTGATGTCTCCTTAAGATATGGTGCCCTATACCCAATACTAGCCCTTTTGAGGCTCTCTATGGGGGCCTGTGCGAGTGATTGTGGTGTAGGGAAGGTATAGTGGCCTGTGTCTAGAATGGGTGTACCATACATCTGAGAAAGGACTCTAATACTTTTCCTTATGGCAGGTATATTTTTGTTTGTAGCTAGTATGTATGAGGTGGTTGTAAGCATGAAATCTTGCTTTAATATGGCTATATTCTTTATCCTCCTTATAGCCTTATCAATATGTTCGTCCCTGTTTATTTCCTTTCGTATAAGGTCGTAGTCTATATTCTTTCCCAGATATTCATCCATATCTATACTTTCATTGATTTGGGTAATCATATTTTTATCTATGATGATTAAACCATTATGGGTAAAGCCAAAATATTTATGATCAATATAGTCCCAATTGAAGGCTTGACCGCCTAAGAGAGTTGTCTGAAGATTCTGATTCATATTTCATTATACTGTATTGCCAAGGAGGGGATATAACGATATATTATAAGTTATCATGCCTGAAAAAGATGCACAATCAAACATAATAAATGTAGGATCTGAATTTGACATCGAAGATATAGAGGGGAAATATCACTGTAAGATAAATGAGGAAAGGGCTATAGGGGTTATAGCAGCGGCTTTGGATGAATACAAGAATATCAAATATGTACGAAGATAAACTTGACGGTAGTATTACTGAGAGTGAGTATACAGAAAGAAAGAACAAGTATGCTGATGAGATTAAAACTCTTCAAAAGAAAATAGAGCAATTAAATAAAGCCGACGAAGAGTATTATATCCTTGCTGACACTATACTTTCGTTATCACAAAGGGCAGGGGAGTTATTTGAAAGTTCTGAACTACAACAGAAAATAGAAATTATCAATTTGACACTTCAGAACCTTATATTACAAGAGGGAAAGTTAAGCTATGACTTGATAAAACCGTTCGATATGATACTAAAATCGAACGATAGTCATAACTGGCTCCCCGAGTAGGATTCGAACCTACAACCGAACGGTTAACAGCCGTTTGCTCTACCATTGAGCTATCGAGGATTAACAACAAAGCTATTATATCCACTCAATCCCCATTCTGCAATACATAACTATACTTCCGAAGCCTGTACAGTAACACTAACATCCTGAGAATCATAGCAACTAGTACTAGAAGGCATTACTATTCTAAGGTGGAACCCCTTTGAACTACTAGCACCAAGATTAGAAAATAGTCTCTGATATGAGGTAGTCAGGTCATCATAGTTGGTTGGTGGAGCACTACAATCATTATCGGTAGCGTTACAAACCTGTAACTTATATTGATTGTATCCATTATTCCCAGCCAAAGTCCAAGCACAACTGCTAATTGAATTCTTTCCCTTGATATTTACATTTACAGTATTAGGACCACTGTTAGTCACTGTTTGCATATCCCCAGTAGGAGGCATATCTGTAGAGTAGGTAGTCTTAGATCCAAAAGCCTCGATGGTACCGAAGGAAACAGTACCGTCAGATACCGAGATGGATATAACATAGACAGGAATCTTCCAAGCCATATATCGTATAGTAGCAGCCGCATTCGCTCCTGTACTAGTACCAACACTAAACCCATCTTCAGTAATTGCAGTTATTTGTGTATTTGCATTCGCAGTACCGAGGAAATATTGAGAAGCAGGATTTGCTAGCGTAGAAGGTTTTGAGATACCTCCAACGGCAGTGGCAGTTTTCGTCCATATCAAATCAGATTGATACCCAACAGCAATAGTTTCGCTATGTGCAAGCGTAGTGCCCGTATAGAAGCCTACTTTAAAGTTATCTCCAGCTTTAAATGCAAACCAAAAATATATTGCAGCTGAAGCATTTACTGCAGTATTTGTTCCAACTTGAAAGGTATGGGTTCCAAATCGTTGTATGAAATCGGCAGCGTCAGCAGTGCCTAAGAAATAGCTCGAAGAATCATCGGGATGTACAGAAGTTCGTAACATTCCTGCAGAGTTGTTAGTTGTTCCATATTTCTTTACGACAACTAAATCTGGATCAAATGGTAGTCCAGTTATATCTCTATTGTCAGTACCACTTCCGTAGTAAGATCCTATCGCAAAATCCGAAGCACCGGTGTTCTCTATTGGATTATATGCATTACCAAAAGCTTGCCATTGATAATCGATGCTGTTGGTATTTACTGCAGTACTTCCTCCAATATCAAAACTTCCCTCATTTAACGAAATTATCCCATCTGCGAAGTTTCCGGTTATGGCTCCGAGGTAAGCGGAAGTGTTTCCTCCCATTAGGCTAGTCCTAAAGACTTGGAGGGTATTGGCATTACTTTTTATGAGAACGAGATCAGGCTTAAAACCAATATTATTTATAGTTTGCTTTGTTCCATTCCCAGTGTATGTTCCTTGTGCCATTCTAAATGTTCCGGAACCAGTAGCAGCAGGAGCTCCTCCAAAAGCAAGATAGTAATATGTATTTGAGGCAGTATTTACCTTAACATCCGTACCAAGGCTAAAGCCATTAGGCTCAAGTGTTTTAATCATATTAACTAAATTGGCCGTTGCAGAAAAATAGCTAGAGTTATTACCATAGGATTGCGTAAGATTCATAAAGGCATATGTATTATTCGCTGTAGTATTAGTCCCGTTTTTAACAATAAC
>JAEHHF010000027.1 GCA_019248085.1 Candidatus Dojkabacteria bacterium S2_J21
TTATAGAGATTCTCTAAAAAAATTAGGAGTAGATACAAACACTCTCTTTGCAACAAGGGGACTCGCACAGATGTTCTCTTTCGGTCAAAGGCAGCGAGATAAAGTTAAGAACTGGATGGATGATCATGTCTTTAGGAAGTTGAGACAAAGAGTATACAATAGCCTGATTAACAGATTGAAAGACAAAGAAGCTAAAATACTCTTGGAACAATGGTTACTTAAAGGTGGTTTTCAGGTTCTTGCGAAATCTATTGTAACAGGTTTGCTTACTGCGATAGGTATTGGAGTAACAGGAGGCTTAGGGTCCTTCATCGCTCCAATTTTGGCGGCTGTAGTAACAGATGTCTTGTATGCCTCTGTCAAAGTCCTTATCCAAGTTGCTCTCCTGGTGTTCTTAGGGATTATAGGGTTCATCTTCTTCTTATCTACTCCTGCAGCTAAAAAATCTTTTGATTCTCAAACCTATGCATATACAAATGTAGTACCAGGAGATGTAGTAAACAATCCTAACTATCAAGATATCCCAGATCCATATACATATATAGATCCATTAACAGGTGAGCCTGTAACTCCACTACCAGTTGGGCCAGATCCAGATCCATTGTTACCAATATACACAGGTGATATTGAAGCAATATTTAATCAAGTTAGAGCTGAAATGGGCCTAAGCACAACCCTTACATTGCTAATCTGTACAGATGGTATAGATGAGAATGAAGCCGCATGCAACATGATCGATTGGGCCTGGTGCTATAGCGGTGCATCTGTATACTGTAGGCTTGATAAATTAGCTGGTGCTAGCGACTCGGTACTTTCAAACCTGTTTAGACATGAATTGATGCACCAGATACAAGCTGGAGGAGGTACACTGGTTCGTGAGTGGGGGGCAGACTTTGTCTCAAATAATGGTGGTGGATATCGCTTCAATACTACTGATGGAGTAAGGAGAGCAACTGAAACAAGGGGGGCTCTCCAAAGTAGAGGATGTAGTGATCAACAGTTGAACGACATAGCCTTTGGAAGGGGACTAAGTGGTCCATGCTACGATGCTTGGAAATCATATATATTGGGTTTTGCATCGAGATAATTTATTTGACTTATTAAAAATTAAAAATGGTTCAGTTTTGGAAAAAATACAAACTATATATAATCATAGGAATAGTACTGGGAGTAGTCCTAGGTTTAGCGTACTATTGGTTCTTGGTGAGGAATCGACCTCCAATAGAAGATAACATTACAAAAGTGAATGCACCATTTGAGACCCAGAATGGAACGGTTTTGTTCTCAGGATATGCCGATGATATAGAGATAGCCCCTACATTAGAAATCTACAAAACATCAAAACCCGAAATCACAAGAGTAGAAAGTTTTGTCAGCAGATTCAGCAAAGCAGACCCGACTATCGGAGAGGATGTATATTTTTGGAATCTTCCTGGTTGTAATATCTCATATACTCCAACTACTTCATTGCTATTTTTGAACTCTGAGAAAGGATTAGTAACAGACGTAAAAATTGCAACGAAACCAGATATAAAAAGTTTTCTTTTAGACTATTTAAATATCAAAGATATTGAGATAACAGAGATAGAAGAACTTGGGAATGGGAGAAATGAATATAAGGGATACTTTGTATACGAGACTCTTCAATATGGATCCCTATATCTTGATGGATACGCGATAAATATGATTTCTGACAATAGTAAGATATATTCCCTGTCTATACTTCTACTTACGAAGGACAATGTAGTCCCATACCAACAGATGCCAACAATTAGCCTAAAGGATACTCTCCCAATCAATAAAGACATTTATACTAAATATCTTAGCTATGATGAAAACTATAAAAAACAATTCCCGATAATTCAGGCCTCTGCAAAGCTCAAATCGGTCGAGATTCAATCCGCAAGTTACAAATATGTATATCTTGATTCTAATTATGGATATATCCTTCCTGTTTACGAAGTTGCAGGGAACGGGTTATTAATTGATTCGAAGAAGAATGAGTACTGGGCCAGTGTTTTGGTGTATACATGTGTATTTGATAGAACACACATAAATGAAGTTAAGGCATTCCTTGAAAATACGATCCTGTTAGACCAAGCTTATTAGTCATGGTACAATAGTTCTATGAAATCTCTCTCTAAATTTGTATTAAGCATAATATTTTTAGAGAATCTCTATACGCTTTATCTTTCATCAACCTTTTAAAGTCTATCCCATCTTTTACACCTTTCTTGGCAAGTGCACGGAGAGCATTTTGAGTAGTTAGATGTGAGAGATACACAAATCCTTCCCCGTTGACCAAGAAAGTCCTCATTATTGACTTTGGTGTAAGATAGTAAATCTTTGTCATTAAATAATTGTACCTATTAATCGAGGCAGCCCGAGCTCTTTTAAGCCCAGTCAATCCTTTAAGATCAACCTCGGCAGCAACTTTTATTCGAATATTCTCCTTGTATGGCATTGTTGTTTCAACACCTTCCTCATTTTTTATTTTCCATGAGTACGATCCAAATTCGATATTCTTATCCTCAGTAGGAAGAAAAATCGTATTTTTATCTTTGTCATAGAAATCTCCATTCAAGATACTTAGCACTGCATTCTCAGAACCGACCCCACCCATAATCCCTTGCCACGAATTCTTTCGACCTTCCCATTTTCCAATTTCACCCCAAAGTTTTAGCCTATTAAGCTCTCGACCTCCTTGTTTAAGAACTTTAATTTGATTTTTGTAGTATCTGATTTTGTCCTTATCCCCAGCCCTTTGAGCTGACTGCAACTCACTTTGACTATTAGTTATCTTCAGATTTAATTCTGTTTTTGCACGATTCACAGTAGCCAAATCAGTGCTATTTCCAGAAACAATCACTGCTGCTTGTCCAAGTTGTTCTATACCTTCTCTAATTTTAGCTTGTTCATTGATACTGAGACCAGGGTTCCTTTTTAGATATAGTTCCATATCATCCATTCTTCCGGCAAGATTCCTCACTTCAAGCTTGTTATAGTTTGCCAAATCAAATAGAGGAACCGGATTGTTCTTCTTGCTCGGATCCGTAGCATCCCGTAGCCCCAATGAAACTCGCAAATCGTTGAATCTTGTCAAAGCCATGCCAGCATACTTGGCACTTGGCCCAGTATATGTTTTAGCAAGATAATCTTCCACTGCTTCATTTCCTCTAAAAAGAGCTTTCTGAAGCCCCACTTTTCTTTCATCACTCATACTCTCCCATCCTGATCTTCCAAACATTTCTCGTCCTACCAAATCTGCACTTCTGCTAGCAGCATAGTTTTTCCTTGAGTTTACTGTATCACCACCTGCCGCAAGAGCTCCCGCAGCTATGGCAAATGCTCTACCGGCCTCAGCTTCCGTGCCTTCTTTCTCTGCCATGAAATGCCCTCGAATAGCTTTCTTTGCATCAAGATCAAGATTGTATTTCTGAGCCCATGCATATGCCTGCAACTCTTTTTGCGTTTGTCCCAACCACCCAGCATTCATGTATTTACGAATACCCGTCTTAGTTGCTTGCATTGGTTTGCTCATGAATTTTTCCGGATCTGTGAAGAAATCTATTAAACTTGTAGTAGTAAACCTAGCCTTATAATCACCATTTTCATCTGCATTCATTTTTGCAAATTCTATCGACAAAGAATCGTTCATGCTTGCAAGCATTTGGTCTGTTACTAGGAATCCTGGTTTTTCCAAAGCCATTGCAAGGCTATCAACCAAAGCACCAGATGTAGAGATCCCTGTTGGTTTAAGTTTGACTGGCCTTCTTTTGCTTGGGTCTTTCTTGGCCTCCTTAAATATGAAGTCAAATATTTGCCCTAAAACTTCA
>JAEHHF010000028.1 GCA_019248085.1 Candidatus Dojkabacteria bacterium S2_J21
AACTTTTTTAAGTTTTGCAACTAATCCTTTATTAAAGTAATCAAATGAAAATTCATATATCCAGCATTTATTTCCTCTATACATAACTCTATCTCCAATTTCAATATTTGCTTCTTTTTTTAAAAATTCAATATAATTATATTTTAATATTTTTTTTTGAATATTAACTATATCAATTTGCTTAGATAGTTCTTTAGCTTTTGTATCTAGCATATCCATTTGTTCTTTATAAATCTCATGATTCATTTATTATCCTTTTTGAAATATATTTTAATGGTTGCAAACTCTTGAATCTCACCATCTACAAAAGAATTTCCTTGTTCTGTAATATATCCAAAGTCTATTTTTTCTACATTTTGTTTAAAAAGATTTAAGTCTAATTCTTCTGAATGTTGCTTGAATGTCATTCTTAATGCATTTTTTATTTTTCTTTTCATTTATTTTTCCTTTTTTCTAAATAGTTCACTAGCTTTTTTAAATCTTTTATGTAAATAAAGCTTACTTATTTCATCTTCTCTAATAATAAATCCATAAGTTAACTCATTTTTGCTTTTTTTTATATCTTTTAAAAACATTACAAGCATTCCAGTATTGCTTGTTCCAATTTTAAGTACCGTACATTTTGTTTTAGCATAAGTTATTTTGTCTCCAATATCAATATCATATTTTGATTTTAATATGTCAATAGATAATTCATCTTTCATAATATATCCCTGTTTTGTTTTTTACTACTTGCAGTAGAGAGCTTATCAAGACCACAAGTTCCGACTGCAGAGGACAGCTCTCGTAATTTTTTTTGCTACCGCAAAAAGAAATTACTCGTTTGCCCTCTTGTCGGCACAATGGCTTGGAAATAAATGGTTATGTGTTGTTTTAGATTACATAATCAATCATTCTTTTAACATCTTGTTCGTTGCCATTAATTACATATGAAGTTATCTCATCTGGTTCTAAACCTAGTAACTCAAGAAAATCACCCATTCTTTTGTTTTCATAAGATAAATTTTCAATTTGATCTTTTAGCTCGTCTATAATTAAGTCTTTATTAGTTGTCATCTTTTTCCTCTTCTAGTTCTTCGTTGCAGCTGTAGCATAAATCTTCCTCTAAATAATCTTGATATTTTCCACATTTTTCACATTCAAATAAATATTTGTTTTCAACTAATGAGTCAAATATTTCAGATGCAATCATTTTATAAATAATTGGCGTATGATATGAATTAAAATATTGAGATGGAGTAACATATTCTCTTATTGCATCAATAATGTCTTCTTTAATAAGTGGCAAAGATATATTACTATTTAATACTTCAATTGTGTAAAATAAATCATCTTTTAATTGGCTAGCATTGATTGATTCTTCTCTAGCCTTGTTTTCTATTGCTCTTTGGTTTTTAAGCTCTTGTAGCTCATCGTATACCTCATGCTGGCGCTTTGAAAGATATTGTGCATCACAGAATGTTCTAAGTGCGTTTTCAACATCTTCTTTTAGCCATGGGATATCAGTGTGTCTTGATTTGTGCTGAGACATAGCTTCTTCATAAGTATATAATCCAGCTTTATTGATGTCGCATACATAACCACTATTGTTCTTACCCCAGAAGACTACGCAGTTACCAACGTATTCTCTTGAGTCTTGAATATAGTATAAGTCTGTTGGTTTTTTAAGTTCCATTGTGTTTTCCTTTATGCGAATGCTACTCCGCCGTAATATGATTCTACAACATTTTTAATTGCTTCGTAAATATCTCTAGGTGGTAATCCAGCTGTTTCTTTTATTGCATATAAGATATTTGCTTTGCATTCGTCTTGATCTTCCGAATCAACTATATCTGATAAATCATCCTCAAATATGTCAAAGTTTGGATTTTGTTTTTCGTAATCTGTAAATTTCATGGTGTTTTCCTTTATTCTATAATATTTCCAGCTATTAGATGTTCTGCGTTGTATAGTCTATGTTTTGCTTCTGCAATTTCGTCTTCATAGAAAAATCTAAAACTGTATCCATTTGTCAATGCTTTATTTTTTTTTTGACATGATCTTGATATTGCAGAACTTGAATTATCAAAATATTTACTTGCTTCTGCAACAGATTCATATTTTCCTAAAAAATTTAATTTTTCATCATATGCGTGTACTGGCTTTGTTGATGGTATTTTAAATTTATTTAAATATTCCTCTTTTGTTAATTCATCAAATAAATACTGCTTAAATTCAACATGTTTTTCTTCCCTAATGCTCCATCTTACTCTAACTATGTAATTTGTATCACCTTCTATATCTAATAAAGAATTAAATTTATTCTCAAGTTTTCCAGTAAATGCACAATATTTATATATTGGTCTATTGTAATCATTTATTGTTTCAACTGGATTAATTTTTGGTCCTTCATAATTATGTTTCCATTGGAATCTAGCATGTTGATTTATTTTTCCTTCACAACAAGCAGATATATTTCTTTGATCTGCATTTGGTACATTTCTTTGAGCATCTGCTTGAGAAATATGTTCTTTTATAAAATAACCATCAAGCGAATACTGATACACTTTTCTTGATGAGCTACCTAACACACAATTTTTTGTATCATTGTATGCTCTATTTGCATTTTCTCCAAAAGTAACAAGTTCTATATTATCAAAAGAATATCCTTTTGAATTCTCCAATCTATCACAAGAAGGAATTAATTCTTTTTTGTATCCTGATTTTTCCCAATTTTCAAACAATATATTAAAATTATTTTGACTATATATCCATTTAGTAAATTCTTCAAGTGTATATGATGGCGCTAAATGTCCTCTTTTTATTGAATTTCTAACTTGATGTTTATATATATATCTTGGAAGCATTTCTTTATTTTTGTATGTCATTTTTTTTGCTAAAGATATACAGTCAGAACATACATTTGTAGTTCTAGGTGTTCCATCTTTTTTTACAAAATTTCCATTTGTTTTCCTTGGTATAAATCTTATTATGCAAATTGTGATTTATTGAAAAATAATTACGCAAAAAAGCATAATATTAATATAATTAGAATACCTTACATTAGAAACGTAACAGATATTTATATTAAAAAATACCTATCAGAATTCATTTGAGAGCTTTTCTATAGCGCCAGATGATGGTGTGATGAACAAGGAAAAGATTGGACAATCAGCAGCGATATGATATTTAATCATAAAGCTTCAACGACTATCGCTGAGATGCGAGTACACCCAAGTGGGAGCAATAAGCTTTAAACGGAAACGGTAGACACCGCAAAACATTATATTTAATAATGAAGGTGAAGATATAGTCTGGTCTATATGGAAACATATAGAAGTTCATGAGAGAACTGACACAAGAGAGAGATGATATCAACGACTTGTGTTGAACAAAAACGAGCAAAGGTTTGACTTTTGACACAGTGCATATTTTGCCAGATCTAAATGAATCTTTAACTAAAACATTTAAAGAAGTTGAAGAACTTATGTATTTAACAAACTTAAAAATAGAAGACACATCTGAACATGTAACATTAAAAGACTGCATGAATCAATATCAGCTAGAAACCATGCTTTTGTACTATGTCGCAGTTTCAAGAACCAAACATAGATTACATAATGCTATACACCTAAATTGCGGATCAGTTATAGAATGATATAAATATTTTTTATTATCTTGCGCGATGTATTTGATCAAGTTAAACATAATTTAATAAAATAAATTGTATTATTCTTTAAATAAAACAAAACTAGGATAAAAAAAATGAAATATTGTACAAGATGTGAATTAAAAAAAGATAAAAATAAATTCATACCAAGAAAAACAAATGGAAATTTTGTA